>CADCGS010000012.1 GCA_902801055.1 uncultured Ruminococcus sp.
TTTCCGTCATTCTGCACAAAACTCGCTTGATAACCGTCAGGTTAACTACGCTCGTTTTGCACAATCTGACGAAAAAATTGACGGCGCATCTGCGGCACTGTCTTTGTGCGGTATTGCCTTAAGACCGCGAGTAGTGAATGATCGGTATGAGTGCAGAGCGGAACGAAGTGGAGCGACCCCCGCGAATTGACAGCGGAGGCACTCCGCCCGCAAGGCAGAAACGGAACGAAGCAGCGAACCTGAAATTATAGTTACGCATGGGATATAATTGCAATACATCACTGTCAAAGCCGCACCTGTAAATTAAGTATAGACCTCGAATAATAAATGTTCAGTCTGAGTGCAGAGCGGAACGAAGTGAAGCGACCGGCGCGAATTGCCCAGTGCGGGCACGCACCGGAGGCACTCCGCCCGCAAGGCAGAAACAGAGCGCGGTGCAGTGCCTGAACTGAAAGTATTGTCCGGCAGTAAAAAATATTAGTAGGGGATGCCCAATCAAATATGGCATCCCCTTGTTGTGTTATTCTAAGAATTGATCGTTTTTGCCATGTGCGAAACTATGAGGTTATGTTCTCCGTTTGTTTAGTAATGACCTCAACCGTCGCCGGCGTTTACAGAAAAGCAGCGTCATCCCAACAGGGAAGATATTATAAATTATAGTTAAGTCTGATCCGGAGCTGCCCTCTGTCCTCGTGCTTGAGCAGCTTCATTCCCTCGCGGCTGAGCTTGTGGTCGCTGTCGAGCAGCTCATTGGCAAGGTCAATATAATGGTATATGCGGTGCCCCGGGGCATTGAACAATGTGTCGATACATTCATCATATGATAATTCAGAGCCGACATTTATATGAAGGTATACCTCACCGTTATTGACAAGATGTACTATCTGAGCAACAACATTCTGGTCTGTCTCGTTATCAAATCTTTCTATCGTGAAACCGTCTACCGTGTAAAAATTCATTTCCATGGAATTACATTCCGGAATAAAGAAATTCGGCCCCGTCCGGTCAGCTTCGTCATCTCCCGTTCCTATCAGGGAATCAATGATATGATTTTCCTCGACCAGATTTGTCGGAAGATTGAAATATTCGTAGCTGATAGTCGTGTCACTGTCGTTCCATGTTGAATCGAGATGGTACCATTCCTCCCCCACCTTAACAAGGTTCCACATATGCTTTACACCCTCAGCTTCGCCCCGGATTATATAACTCGGTATGCCTGTCAGATTCAGCAGCATCTGCATCGCTTTGGAATATCCCTCACATACCGCACTGCCGTTTACTATCGCTCCGTATGAAGTAAAATATTCCCATCCGTCATTTACGGATTTTATCTCCTCCGCATAACTGCAGTTCCGGAGCAGCTTATCATGAATGTACCTTTCAATATGATAATCATCCATCTTTGTATCCAGATCCTCAAGCATTTCGTTTATCTTCTTGCTGAGTATCAGGGAAAGCTCCGTGATCTTATCCGCAGGGATAACACTGTAACATTCTATTATAGTATTCCCGTCACTGTAGGCATAGCCGAATACATTGCTTACCCAGAATACCTGGGGATTGTCGGCAATATATGCATTCAGCGCGTGACGTATCGAATCCTCAGTCATTTCACAGCGTGATACGGTTATTCTCTCCGCTTTAAAGTAACCGCTGTCACTTTTCTGGTCTGTGATATAATAAAGATTCCTCATCAATTTATGGTAAAGGTATTGCTCATTTGTATCGGAAAGCGACCTGAATCCGAAATTGTATTCACTGTCAACATTCACGTTTACCTGCGATACCTCGGAAACCTCAACGGATACCTCATCTATCTTCTTGTAAACCGAGCTGACGTCGGAATCCGGGTCAATGCTGACCGCCTCAAGCTTTGTTCCGTCGCTCACGCCGACGCTGTTTATTATAAGCAGTATGCAGGATATGATAAGGGTAAGCGTAAATCCAATAAACATTGTTACCAATAATCGGGAAATTTTTTTCCTCACGCTATCACCCCTGCTTTACGCATTATTTCAGCTTCATTTTCACACCAACGGACAAAGACAGGTCTTTGCCTGACCTTCCGGTATGAGAAATATCATATTATTTCTTTTCCCTGGCATTCGTGCCCTTTGCGCCGCCCTTAGCGCCGCCGTTCTGCTTCATGTATGCTGTAAGACCGGAACGTGTCTTTTTAAGCTCAGCGAGATTCTTTGAAAGCTCATCATCTGATTTTTTCATAAGACCCTCGACATAGGTATTTGCAGCGTTCTTGATCTGGTTAGCCTGCTGATTTGCATTGAAGATTATTTCGTTTGACTTCTGCTGAGCCTGCTTTACTATTTCGCTCTGCTGTACCATAGTTCTCGCACGATCCTCGGCAGCCTGAACGATACGCTCGGCTTCATTCCTGGAATTATTGAGGATATTCGTCCTGTCCGCAGCAATGCTCTTTGCCTGCTTTATCTCAATGGGAAGATTCGTGCGCATCTCCTCGATTATCTCCTTGAGCCTTTCAGTATTGACAACGGTCTTGCCGCCGCTGAGCGGAACAGTAAAAGCCTCGTCGATAAGTGTCTGAAGGTCATCTATAAGCATTTCCATTTTCATTTCAGGTTACTCCTTTGCTTTATTCTGATAAGGATCTCATCTCTTACACATTCCGGTACGAAGGGGGAAATATCTCCGCCGAGCAGCCCCACCTGCTTAACAATACTGGAGCTGAGGTACATATTCTCCGCACTCGTTGTCAGGAACATAGTCTCTATATTATGGTTCAGGCGGCTGTTCGTCAGCGCCATCTGGAATTCATATTCAAAGTCGGATACCGCCCTGAGTCCCTTTACGATAACGCTTGCATCGTGGCTGTCGGCAAAATCCACAAGCAGCCCCTCAAAGCCTGCTATCTCTATATTCGGGATATCCTCGGTCGCTTTTTTCAGCAGATCGGTTCTTTCCTCCAAAGTAAACCAGGGCTTCTTTTCCATATTCACCAGTACGGCTACTATCACCTTATCGAAGATATTAGCAGCCCTCCTGATTATATCTATATGTCCGTAGGTAACGGGGTCAAAGCTTCCCGGGCATATCGCTGTTGCCAATACAGTCACTTCCTTTAGTCGTTTTGCGGTTTTTCGTCCGTATATACGCTTATCATTATCTTACCGTAGCGGTAGCTTTTCTTCAGCCTAAAGCCGCCGGAGCTTTCAGGCAGTTTTTCCTCCCTCGGATGCTCACAAATGATAAATCCGCCGGGCTTCATTACACGAGGTGCCGCCGCAAGAGCCTGCTCCAGCAGACCCGTATTATACGGCGGATCAAGAAAAACCGTATCAAAACACATTCCTGTCGATGACAGGAATGAGACCGTATCCGTTATCAGGGTCTCGGCTCTGTCCGAAAATCCGCATAAGCTGATATTCTTTTTTATCACGCTCATCGAGCGCCTGCTGCTGTCAAGAAAAACAGCTTTTTCCGCGCCGCGGCTCAGCGCCTCGATGCCCATCTGACCCGAGCCTGCAAAGGCGTCAAGAAAGCATCTGCCCTCTGTATAAAACTGGATGATACTGAAAACCGCTTCCTTGACGACATCGGTCGTAGGACGGACATCATTTCCCGACAGGGTCTCCAGCCTTCTGCCCCTTGCAGAGCCGGTTATAACTCTCATATACGGATTTCCTTTACAATTCCGGGGCAAACAAAAGCCCCTGTTATTTACCAATATTATTATCGGTAAAAAGTAATAAAAAGTCAATAGCTTTTTTGCATATCTTTAAAAAATTATTGCTCCTGTTTGTATTCAATATTTACATCATCACTGTGAAAATATGCATATACCGCCTCCGCTGCCGGACGGTTAATGCCCTTCACCTGCATAAGCTCCTCCACCTCAGCCTGTTTTATCCTTGTTATCGTCTTGAATACAGACAAAAGAGCCTTTGCCCTTGTCGCGCCAATGCCCTCTATTTCCGTAAGCGATGAAGAAAAGCTTCTTTTGCTGTGCTTCTGACGGTGGTATCCTATCGCGAAGCGGTGCACCTCATCCTGTATTTTCGACACAAGGGTAAATGCGCTCCTGCGGGACTGGATCGCTATCTCGTGTCCCTCATCGGTTATTGCTCTGGTGCGGTGATGATTATCCTTTACCATGCCGAAAAGCGGGATATCCAGCCCGAAGTCATTGAGCACCTGACGTACCGCCGAGACCTGACCCTTGCCTCCGTCGAGAAGGATCAGGTCGGGCAGCTGTCCGAAACCGCTTCCGCTGTCGGGATCCTTCATATATTCCCCGAACCGCCTTGTCAGCACCTCAGCCATAGAGCCGTAATCATCCTGACCGGAAAAGCTCTTTATCTGAAAACGCCTGTATGCCTTCTTATACGGCCGCCCGTCCTTGAATACGACCATTCCCGCGACGTTATCGCTTCCGGCATGATGTGATATATCATATGATTCAATATACTCCGGTGCCTTCGGAAGTCCTAAAAGCCTTGCAAGCTCGTCAAGCGCCGTAAGCTCATGCCCCAGGTGACCGTGGCTTTGTGCAAGCCGTTCCGCGGCATTATCGCGGCTCATTTCAACTATGCGGAGGTTATCTCCTCTCTGCGGACAGCTGAGCCTTACCGTTTTGCCGCGCTTTTCACTCAGCCATTGTGCAAGCAGCTCCTCATCCTCCGCCTGTCCGTCAAGAGCTATCACCGGGGGAATATTATCCCTCATGGTATAATACTGCTGCAGAAATTCGCTGCGCATCGCAGGAAGGTCGGGGTTCACGCCTGCATCGCGTATAAGGAAATCCTCCTTGTCATAAAGCCTGCCGTCACGGAACCTTATTACAGCAAAGCACGCCTCGCTGCCCTCGGTTACGAGTGCAACCGCATCCTGCTCCTTTATATTTGCAGCTACGACATTCTGTTTTTCCGTTATGCGCCTGACCGCCGATATCCTGTCCCTGAGCCTTGCGGCAAGCTCGAATTCAAGATTCTCCGCAGCCTCGTTCATTTTTTCGGTCATAGCGCGGATACAGTCGGCATCGCCCGAGCGCAGGAAGCTTATCGCGGAATCAACGCTTTCATTATATTCCTCGAGGGATATCCTCCCGCTGCACGGAGCCGAGCACTGCTTTATATAATAATTCAGACACGGGCGTCCCTTTCCTATATCGCGGGGAAAGACCTTGCTGCACGACGGCAGACCGAATATTTTCAGAGCCTCATCCACTGCATTTTTCGCATACCATGCGCTCATATACGGGCCGAGATATTTTGCGCCGTCATCCCTCTGCTGCATTTCAAAGCTTATCCTGCGCCACTTTTCATCCGAAATACGGATATAGCAGTAGCCCTTATCGTCCTTGAGCAGTATATTATATTTTGGCTTATGCTGCTTTATCAGACTACATTCCAGCACAAGCGCCTCAAATTCGCTTTTGCATATTATATAATCGAAATGGTCAACATTCGCGACCATGCGCCTGACCTTTTCCGGATGGTTCTTATCCGAGCCGAAATACTGGCTGACCCTGTTTTTCAGAGCTTTTGCCTTTCCTATATATATGATCTCATCCCTGAGGTTCTTCATTATATATACTCCCGGGCTGAGCGGCAGGCGCATTGCCTTTTCCCTGAGCTGTGCTATATCCATATCCTCACTCCGCAATAAAAAAAGATGGAGGTGTATCGAATAATACACCTCCGTTTCGTTTGCCGATCTGAATTATTCTGAGAAACCGGACTGTACAAGCTTGATAAGGCTCTCTACAGCTGCTTCTTCGTCTGCACCGTCAGCCATTACCTTAATAGTAGTACCGCCTACGATACCGAGTGAAAGGACGCCAAGAAGGCTCTTTGCATTTACTCTTCTCTCTTCCTTCTCAACCCAGATCGAAGACTTGAATTCGTTAGCCTTCTGAATGAAAAAGGTTGCCGGACGAGCATGGAGACCTACCTGGTTCTGAACCATTACTTCCTTGACATACATGATAAAATCCTCCTCTGAAAAATCTACCCCATAACTATAACTTTACAGGCTGCATAATATGATACATACTATGCCATTTCCTATAATGTAATTATAACACAATTTTAACACGGGTCAACTGTTTTCCAAAAGTTTTGAACTTTGTACGATTTCAAAATGCTATAAATCATTTGTTTTTGTGCACATTGACAATAAAGTTGAAAAAATTTATGATTTTATGCTTACCCAAAAAGCTTTTGACCCTGATTTTGAATGAATATACATCATTTTATGCATATTTATACGTCAACAAATGTCCATAATCTCAAAAAAACAGGTTTTTTTATAAAGTTTGTAACTATTTTCAATAGTCTCACTTTATGCTGTTGATATTTGTTTATTTTGCGAATAGATTTTTTTGATTTTTTGTAATTATTCCTCTAAATTCCGACATATTATATTCAAATATACAGTGATATTGCTTTTTCCGACGCCTGTACGATCATTTTTTAGTAAATAATTCCAATAATTATCCATACTGATGTTAATTTTCACCATATAAATCACCGTAAAAACTGCTAAAAAATAAATGAGAATCATACATTTTTAGCACTATAGTGTCTTTTACGACAGCTTGTCAATTTTTGGTACATTATTCCCGAGCAAATCGAGATATATCCTGTCCTTCGCATCCAGCTCAGCCCCTTCAAGCATTTCCGGACGGCGGAGAAATGTTTCCTCGAGGGATTTTTCCCTTCTCCATTTTTCTATATTGGCATGATGGCCGCTCAGGAGCACCTCCGGCACCTCTTTTCCGCGCCAGACAGCAGGCTTTGTATACTGCGGATATTCCAGAAGTCCGTTGAAATGGCTCTCTTCCTCAAAGCAGAGATCATCCGATAGCACGCCGGGCACCATTCTGCTTACTGCATCGGCAAGCACCAGAGCAGGAAGCTCGCCGCCGGTCAGGACATAATCTCCGATAGATATTTCCTCATCAATATACTCATCTATCAGGCGCTGATCCACTCCCTCATAGTGGCCGCAGAGTATGGTGAGCGCATCATATTCCGCATAGCGGCGGACAGCTCCCTGATCGAGTGTATTCCCCTTGGGAGACATATAGACAAAATAAGGACGTCTGCCGAGCGTGCGGCAGATATCCTCAAAGCACAGGGCGATAGGCTCAGCCATCATCAGCATACCCATTCCGCCCCCGTAGGTCGAATCGTCCACTCTTTTATGCTTGTCAAATGCAAAATCCCTCAGCTGGTGGCACACTACCTCTATAGCTCCCTTTTTCCTTGCCCTGCCGATTATGCTTTCGCTCATGACAGCCTCACACATTTCAGGAAAAAGGGTAATTATATCAATCCTCATCATCGAACAACCCGCCTACTATTTTAGTATTGATCAGTATTTTTCCGCCGTCGATATCGACCTGCGACACAACATCCGGTATTTTCGGGATAAGATAGTCCCTGCCGTCCTTAGTTATCTGGTACACATCATTTGCGCCGGTCTGTATGACATCGGTCACCTTACCGTAAAACTCGCCGCTGTCGGCGTCCTCCGCATCAAGACCGATAAGATCCTGCACAAAATACACGCCCTCTGGCAGCCGGACATCATCTCTGTTGATATAGACTATCCTTCCCCTGAGAAGGTCAGCCTCTTCGATAGAGCTGACGCCTTCAAGCAGTACTATAGTAATATTTTTATGTGCCCGGGCAGACCTTACCTTTATTTCCTTCCCGTCCTTGTCATACAGCCTTCTGAACCTTGCAAGAAATTCCGGGCTGTCACACCAAGGCTCTATCCTTACCTCGCCATTCAGACCATGTGTCCCGACGATCTTTCCGACCTCTAAGTATTTTTTTTTCATAATAATCCACTTTCCAGATCAATAAAAATCTTTTATTCAAGAAAATCTTTGAGTTTTTTGCTTCTGCTGGGGTGGCGGAGCTTGCGCAGAGCTTTTGCCTCTATCTGCCGGATACGCTCACGGGTAACATTGAATTCCTCCCCGACCTCCTCAAGCGTGCGCGGTCTGCCGTCGTCAAGTCCGAAGCGAAGGCGCAGTACCTTTGCTTCTCTCGGGGTAAGCGTATCAAGAACCGCGGAAAGCTGTTCCCTGAGCAGTGTGGACGAGGCAGCATCCTGCGGCGCGGGAGCATCATCATCAGGAATGAAATCGCCGAGATGGCTGTCCTCCTCCTCGCCGATAGGAGTTTCAAGGGAGACAGGCTCCTGTGATACGCGCATTATCTCACTTACACGCTCCTGCGGCATACCGAGATAGTCCGCTATTTCCTCCGCTGTCGGCTCATGTCCGTTTATATGCAGAAGCTGGCTTGAAGCCTTTTTTACCTTATTGATCGTTTCTACCATATGTACGGGGATACGGATGGTCCTCGCCTGGTCTGCAATAGCCCTTGTTATAGCCTGACGTATCCACCATGTTGCATAGGTGGAGAATTTAAAGCCCTTTGTATGGTCAAATTTATCGACCGCCTTTATAAGACCGAGGTTGCCCTCCTGGATAAGGTCAAGGAACTGCATTCCCCTGCCGAGATAGCGCTTCGCAATACTTACGACAAGACGCAGGTTCGCCTCCGAAAGACGCTGCTTTGCAGCCTCGTCACCGTTTGATATCCTTATCGCGATATCTGTCTCCTCTTCATTAGTAAGGAGCGGCACCCTTCCTATTTCTTTAAGATATATTTTCACAGGGTCGTCTATCGTTACCGAATCCGATACCTCCATGTCGGCTGAGCCGTCGTCATCTATATCTATATTTATAGCCGTAAGCTCATTGTCGTCAAGCATGATATCGTCAAGTGTTTCCACGATCTCTATCCCGTTGGTCTCAAGAAGATCGTAGAATTTCTCCATCTGCTCGGCGTCGATATCCATTTCGCCTATAGCGTCAAGTATTTCTTTATTGGTAAGCTGACCCTTTGATTTTCCAAACTCCGTAAGCTCCTTGAGTACGGTTCTTTTATCGGGCTGCGCTGCATTTGCCATTTTCTATTCCTCCCGGTATTCCTTTTCTTTCAGCTTCCGAGGTGACTGAGAGCCGCCGCCTCGAGCTTTTTTACTTCTTCCTCACTTATACTGAGCCTTTCCGCTGTTTCCTTTTCCGACAGCGGAGATGCTCCTCCTATCCCGTAGCGCATTTCAAGCACCTGCGCCTCCATTTCCGGCAACGCCGCCAGAAGCTGTGCCACCTGCGCGGAAAGCTGCTGCTCTGCCTCGCTTTTTTTCGGCTCTGTTTCCGATTCCTGCTGAAATGCGGCATTGTCTCCGCCAGCTGCTTTAAGGGCTTCGAGTGCTTTTTCCACACGCTCCTCAGATATGCCCTCAGCCGCAGCTATTGCAGCAGCAGTCGGCTCCACGCCTTCCTTTTTCATCTGACCCTTCCGGCGCAGTATTTTCACTATATCCTCTGCAAGTCCGGTAGGCAGCCTGACCGTTTCGGGCTGGTCGGCAGTCAGCGAATAAAGATATCTTCCGACCCTGAGTGCGGCATAGCCCGAAAAGCTCCATCCGCTGCCGTAATCAAATTCATCTGCGGCAGCCATAAGCTCCATATTTCCCTCCTGCACCAGGTCGGAAAACAGGGCATTTTTTCCGATAAGCCCGAACGCCGCCGTCACGGGTATATACATACAAAGCTCGATAAGCCTTCCTGTCGCCTCGTCATTCCCCTCGGCAGCCTCACATACAAGATCTCTTTCCATACGCGGGTCAGGCGGGTCAAGCTGTGAAAGCTCGTCAAAATAAAGCCTTATGGGATCCTCGTTTTTCGTCCTTCCGGCAAAGCCTTCCTTTTCGGCAGGACATTCCCTTATTTCCCTGAGAAGCTCACGAAGCTCGTGCTTTCCGGGGACGAATTTCCCCCCCGGAACAACATCTGCACGACATTCCCTCAGCTCGTCAAGTATTGCCCGGATCTGCTCATCGCTCAGATCACCGCAGAAAGCAGGTTCCGTCAGTTCATGTGCAAATACCTGTCCGCTGTCGCGTGCGGAGGTCAGCAGCGCCGACATATATTCCTCTTTATCATATTTCATAGCAATTTCTTTCCTTTTCAGGCAATACTGCAAAAAGATAGTGCCGCAGATGCGCCGCCTGTTTTTCGTCAGGATATGCAAAGCGAACGCTGTCAGCCTGACGGTCATCATGCGAGTTTCGTGCAGAACGACGGGAAAAGAGTACCCCCGAAGGGTACTTTCTTCGGGCGCAGAAGATGTGGCGCTAAGCCGTAAGGCGGTCTTTGTGCGGTGCTGCCTTTACTTTATTCCGTATTATTTCAGTTTTTTGCTCCTGCTGGGATGGCGCAGCTTGCGAAGAGCCTTCGCCTCTATCTGGCGTATGCGCTCTCTTGTTACCTCGAATTCATCCCCGACCTCCTCGAGGGTTCGCGGTCTGCCGTCGTCAAGACCGAAACGCAGTCTTATTACCTTTTCCTCCCTCGGCGTAAGGGTGGACAGAACGGAATTGAGCTGCTCCTTCAGCAGTGCCTGAGATGCCGCCTCCTGAGGAGTGAGAGCTGATTCATCCGGAATGAAATCACCAAGATGGCTGTCCTCCTCCTCGCCTATGGGGGTCTCGAGGGATACAGGCTCCTTGGATGCGCGTATAGCCTCCCTTATCTTATCTATCGGCGTGCCGAGATATTCGGCTATTTCCTCCAGCGTAGGCTCGTGGCCGTTTTCATGCAGAAGCTGTCCGGATGCCTTCTTTATCTTGTTTATCGTTTCGCCCATATGGACGGGTATGCGTATCGTCCTTGCCTGGTCTGCGATAGCTCTTGTGATTGCCTGACGTATCCACCATGTCGCATAGGTCGAAAACTTGAAGCCCTTCGTATGGTCGAATTTTTCCACTGCCTTCATAAGTCCGAGGTTGCCCTCCTGGATAAGGTCAAGGAACTGCATACCCCTGCCGAGATATCTTTTCGCAATGCTTACGACAAGACGGAGGTTTGCTTCAACAAGCCGGCGGTTAGCCTCCTCGTCGCCGGTGAGTATGCGCTCGGCAAGCTCGCTTTCCTCCTCGGGGGTGAGAAGCGGAACGCAGCCTATCTCCTTCAGATAGATGCGTACCGGATCATCGGTAGTCACTACAGTATCGCTGACGGAGGAGGATTTTTCCTCGTCATCGGTGATATCGGCAAGCTCTGCATCGTCTATGATAAGATCGTCAAGGTTTTCGACTATTTCCACTCCGCTTGATTCGAGGAGATCATAGAAATGCTCCATGACCTCCGGGTCGATATCCATTTCTCCGGTAGCGTCAAATATTTCCTTATTGGTCAGCTGACCCTTGGCTTTGCCGATCTCGATAAGGTCGTTAAGTACATTTTTCTTTTCAGGCTGCTGATTGCTCATATAAGCTCCTCCTTGTCATCGTTTCTTTTCCTTCATTTTTCTGAGCTGTTCCATTATTGTATCGTTATCTGCATAAGCTGCTTTTTCAGGTGTAAGACGGCCTGCCTCCTCGCGCAGGACTGAAATATATTCCTCTGCCGCATGATCGGGATCATTTTCCCTCGGGTGAGAGGCAAGCATCCGCGCGATCCGGCTCATTTCATCGGTCGAAAAAGAACCCGAGAGATCCGCCATAGTAATTTCAAGACCCTCGCTCAGTCTTTTTTCGAGTATCTCATATATCCGGCGGTCAAACATGGTAATGAAATCCTCCGGTCTGAGCTTATCCCTGAGCCGCACCGCCGTATCGGGATTAAGTATTATAAGTGAGATCAGAGCCTCCTCGGCATTTGCCGCACGGAGATTCAGATGCTTTTCTGTATTCATCCTGTCGTTTGCCGCAGAAAGCTCGGTCGATATCCTCCGCTGCTCTTCCCTGCGGCGCTGGCGGTTCCTTTTGCCGCTGTCCTTTTCAACAAGACGGGAAAGAGCGTCCTTCTGCACATCAAGCTCCCTTGAAAGGGACGAGATATACACATCCTGCTCAACGGGGTTTTCTATCCCCGCGATAAGCGAAGCCGCGCGCGTGAGAAATTCGACCTTCTGAGCGCTGTGGTTCAGGTTATATCCCGCCCGGAGCTTTGCAAGGCGGTATTCTATATCATTCCCGGACTTTTCCAGCAGCATACGGAAGCGCGCACTGCCCTGGTCACCGTGAGATCGTATGAATTCATCGGGATCCTTCCCGCTCGGAACTGTAAGTATCCTTATATTGAGTCCTGTCGGGCGGAGAATATCTATCGCCCTTTGTGTAGCCTTCTGTCCCGCCTCATCGGCATCGTAGCATATGATGACCTCATCGCAGTACCTTTTGATGAGCATAGCCTGTTCATTCGTCAGGGCAGTACCGAGGGTCGCCACGGCATTTTCAAAGCCCGCCTGATGCAGGGCTATTACATCCATATATCCTTCAACGAGGATGATCTGACCGTTAGCCTTGTTTTTGGCAAACTGCATGGCAAAAAGGCTGCGGCTTTTATTGAATACCGGGGTATCCGAGGTATTGAGATACTTAGGCTTCACATCCGACATTATCCTGCCGCCGAAAGCAATTACATTTCCGCGCAGGTCTATTATAGGGAACATCACCCTGTCGGAAAAGCGGTCAAACGGATAGCCCCGTTTTGACTGATTAGCAAGGTTCGCAGCATACAGCTCCTCCTGAGAAAAGCCCTTTGCTTTCAGGTAATTGACAAGCTCAAACCTTTCCGACGGAGAATATCCCAGACCGAAATGTATGATGGTTTTTTCGCTGAGATTTCTGCCCCTGAGATAATCGAGAGCCTGCCTGCCCTGCGGGGTATAAAGCTGCTTATGATAGAATCTTGCCGCCTCGCGGTTAGCCTCATATATACGGTTCCTGAGCTTACCCATGCCGTCATTCCTGCCGTTTTCCGGGACGGTCATACCGGCTCTGCCGGCGAGAAGCTTTATTGATTCGACATAATCAAGATTTTCGATTTTTCTTATAAATGTTATGACATCTCCGCCTGCTCCGCAGCCGAAGCAGTAGAAAAAACCGTTTTCCCTCGAAACACTGAATGACGGAGATTTTTCATTATGGAACGGACAAAGCCCCATCATAGACCGTCCGCTCCGTTTAAGACTGACATAGCTGCTGACAACATCAACAATATCAATCCTCGATTTCAGTTCCTGTATGAATTCCTCAGGTATTGCCAATTGTTTGTTTCACCTCCGGTATGCAACAGCAAAGACTTTATCTATAATGTAGCGTATTATCTGTATCCTACCCATGAATTGGGGATAAAAAGTGATTTGAACTGCTCGACAGCATAGCGGTCAGTCATTCCGGCGAGATAATCACAGACCGCTCTTTCAGTACCCTCACGAACTGCTGTCTGTTTATTTTCCTCCGGGAGAAGCTCCGGGTGCCTGTTGAAATACTCATACAGAAATGACATCAGGTCGGGCACCTTGTTTTCCTCATGCTTTGCGCTGTCGTTGCTGTAGACGCTGGCGAACATGAACCGGTGCAGACGGTCAAATACGCCCTGTATTTCCTCGCCCATAGAAAGCTCGTTTTCGTTTGAATTTTCTATCAGGGCTATCACGAGTGTATTGATGCGTCCTGATGTCGTACTGCCGAGAAGCTCCACCGCCTCTGTCGGCAGCGCTCTTTGTGAAAGCACTCCCGCACGCAGAGCATCATCTATATCATGATTTATATAGGCTATCCGGTCGGCTATCCTTACTATCCTGCCCTCAATAGTTTCCGCCTGTGTTCCCGTGGTATGACAAAGGATACCGTTTCTTGTTTCATATGTAAGGTTCAGCCCCATGCCGTTTTTTTCGAGCTTATCGACCACCCTCAGGCTTTGCTCATAATGGCGGAATCCGCCGGGACACAGGGAATTGAGCGCTCTTTCTCCGGCATGGCCGAAGGGCGTATGACCGAGATCATGGGCAAGAGAAACCGCCTCAGTAAGATCCTCATTAAGTCTCAGCGCCCGTGCGACAGTCCTTGCTATCTGAGCGACCTCAAGAGTATGCGTGAGACGTGTGCGGTAATGGTCGCCCTCCGGGGAAAGAAACACCTGGGTCTTATGCTTCAGTCTGCGAAAGGATTTACAATGTATGACCCTGTCCCTGTCCCGCTGGAATTCGGTACGCACCGGGCATTTTTCCTCTTGTCTCAGTCTGCCCCTTGTATTGACCGACAGACAGGCTGACGGCGAAAGGATATTTTTTTCTATTTGCTCACTATGTTCCCTGATAGTCATTTTCGCACCACCGTTTCCATAAAAAACGCTTCTGTATAATATATACGCAGAAAACCGGGTGATACCTTTTTTATTGCAGGAAATATTTATCTGCTACGGCATCTGAAAAAATTTCTCGCCGAGAATCTCAGTTTCCGCACTGCCGCAGGTAGCATCAGCAAGGGCTTTGGAGAAGGCTCCTGTATTTTCCGGGGGGATATGAAAGCTCAGTATAACGCCCTCGCCGAATTCCGTATCGTCAATGACCCCGCCGTTTGCGGGGATAAGCCCTGATACCTTGCCGTATTGCTCATAGCCCACCGTGAGCCTGCAGATATTACAGCTTCGCATGGTAACTATGCCGCCGGCTTCAAGAGCGATACGGGCTGCCCTTGTATATGCGCGCACAAGACCTCCGGCGCCGAGAAGTATCCCGCCGAAATAGCGTGTAACGACCACGACGGCATCCGTCACACCGGATTTGAGCAGGACATCAAGCGTCGGGACGCCTGCCGTTCCGTGAGGTTCGCCGTCGTCGCTGCATCTTTGTATTCCTCCGCGCAGGACATAGGCATAGACATTATGCTTAGCATCCCAGTGGAATTTTTTCTTTTCCTCGATAAAGCGCTGTGCCTCCTCCTCAGTGCTGACGGGACGCACGTACCCGATAAACCGCGAGCGCTGTTCCGTAAATTCGTCCTGTGCCTGTGCCGCTATAGTTTTGTATGCCTGCTCCACTCTGATTCCTCCTCCGGGCAGAAAAAGGCGGCACATCCTGAAATGTACCGCCATAACCGCATAGTAAAAAATTATTTCGTGATGCCGTAACGCTTATTGAATCTGTCAGCACGTCCGCCGGTATCAACAAGCTTCTGTCTTCCTGTGAAGAAAGGATGGCACTTTGAGCAAATTTCAACACGGATATCCTTCTTTGTAGAACCTGTCTCGATGACATTACCGCAAGCGCAGGTAATTGTCGTCTGGTTATATTTCGGATGAATGTTCTCCTTCATTTGAATTCACCTCTTTCTCCTCTGCATATGCAACAGAAAGAATTATAACACATCTGCTCGCAAATTGCAAGGGCTTTTTCAAAAAAATTCGCTCATGTCAGGCGGCCTGCGTGACCCGGCAGTCCGGAGGGAAATTTTTTTGAGGATAGATTGAAAATGATTCAGAAAAGTGTTAAAATAAAATTGATAGTTACTATGTTTTTTTGAGGAACATAAATAGACTGTTGTTGTGAATTATGCATTATTCTGATTTGAGGTGTGTCATAAATGATAGTTGTAGAAAGCAATGAAATGCTTAATCTTGAAAAAAACGCAGCACGAAAAGGAATATCGCTCTCCGCTATGATGGAACAGGCGGGCGCGGCGGTCGCTGAGCTTGCGGCCAAGCTTATTACTCAGAAAAAAATTAAGAAAATCACAGTCCTCTGCGGTAAGGGAAATAATGGCGGTGATGGTTTCGTTATTGCTCGATTCCTCTCACTTATGGCTGAGGTCAGCGTTATAATTGTAAATGAATATCCCAAGACTGACCTGTCAAAGCTTAATTTCAATCTTATTCCCGATAAGGTGGAAATAATAAACCTCTACGATCAGATAGAGGAAACAGCTAAGGCTATAGATGAAGCTGAAATGATCATTGATGCAATATACGGAATAGGTTTCAAGGATGTCCTTGATCCCGGCAGTGCTCAGGCTATAGACCTCGCAAACAGAAATAAAAATGCTGTGAAAATAGCTGTCGATACCCCCAGCGGGATCATCTGCAACAGCGGTGAAATTCCGGGTGAATGTTTTAATGCTGATTACACTGTATCATTTACCGCGCTTAAACCACTGCACGTTCTTTATCCTTCTATGGATCACTGCGGCAAGGTCAGCGTTACTAAAATAGGTATCCCGCAGGAGCTTGTGGATATGTGTACATATGCTATGCGCACGACCGATGAGCTTATAGAAAAGCATCCTCTGACAAATCGTCAGAAATCAGCCCATAAGGGTACTAACGGCACCCTCCTCTCTGTCTGCGGAAGCTACGGCATGGCGGGCGCAGCTATACTTTCGGGCGAAGCTGCTCTTCGCAGCGGTGTCGGAATACTCAAAGCCGCCGTACCGAGATCAGTCTACCCTATCGTTGCATCCAAGCTTACCGAGGCGGTATTCCTTCCGCTTGATGAGGATGAAAACGGTCTTATCAGTTCCTCAAACTTCGACAAGCTTCAGGCTGAGCTTCTCGGCAGGATCGATGCTGTGCTTATCGGGTGCGGGCTTGGTACAGGCATGGATATGACGGAGCTTGTCTCGGCTCTTATCGCGACCTCCTCAAAACCGATAGTGCTTGATGCTGACGGAATAAATTCCTGCGGCGAGGAATTTTGCATCCGACTATGGTGTAACGGTAGTTCTCAAGGGCGCAAATACTATAATAGCCTTCCCGGACGGAAATGTCTATGTCAATATGACAGGCAATAACGGTATGGCCAAGGGCGGCAGCGGAGATATACTTGCCGGCATTATGGCTTCCTTCCTCGCACAGGGCATGAGCTATGACGAGGCTGCTGTAAATGCAGTATATTATCATGGACTTGCGGGCGATAAATGTGCAGAGCATTTTTCACCGCGCACAATGCTCCCGCGTGATATTCTGGGCGAGCTTGTCAATATTTTCTGAGTTGTCCGTGAAAGGCGGTCGGCAGATTGAAAAAAGCGGCGGCGGTATTGTCCGCAGTGCTATTTCTTGCAGCAGCCGGATGCACCGGCGAGGATGCTGCACCCGAGTTGAATATAGGCAGCAATGTAAGCTGCCGTATAAGCTGCGGCGGCAGGGACTACAGATGTACGCTGTCGTTTATCAGCGATGATGTAGAAAATATAACACTGACCTCCCCGGAATCGGTAAAGGGCATCACCTTCGGCAGTTATTCCGGGAATCATACGATATCGGCAGGTACGCTTATCTGTCGGAGCGATAGCAGGCTTCTCCCGGAAAGCTCCGTGCCGGCGAGGATACACAGGTTTATCAGAAGGCTGAAAGCTGACCGCAGAGAGATAAAGCTTTTTCCGGCTGATGAAGGATACAAAAATGACGAGCTTCCGGGAATGGATATCAGAACGGACGAACACGGTATGCTTACCGAATTGATAATAAAATAACCTATGAATGCAGATATCATTTTCAGGGTCGGTGCGCTTCGCTGAATGTGGAAAGTGGAATGTGGAATTGTTGTCACACTCCGCCGGCGCGGTCTTTACTTTGTTGACAGGTGTGGCTTTTATAGTGATGTAACGTAGTGAAGATGTTGGGCTGCTGCCGGAGCGGAATAAACAGGAGGAAATTTATTTTATTAATGTATTGACATCCGGGACAAAAAAATATACAATAGTATTGTTGCCTGTAATAAAATATGGAGACGTATCGAAGTGGTCATAACGGGACTGACTCGAAATCAGTTGTACCTCTCGAAATCAGTTGTACCTTCGGGTACCGTGGGTTCGAATCCCACCGTCTCCGCCATCTAAGGCGTACAAAAAAGATATCGCCCAGAAAAGCCCGATTTGATCGGGCTTTTCGCCGTTTTTTCGGCAAAAATTTTTTGACGGTTTCAAAAGATGTCAAAAGCCCCAAAACGGCAAAATCAGGATTTGAACTCACGCAAAATACAGTTAAGCAGAATTTCAGGAGCAGAAATGAAAAATCTGCTCCCTATTTTTATCAAGAGACCTCAATCGTTTTGAATCAGGTATTCAGAACGGTTGGGGTCTTTTTTTATTTTGCAGGAGGTGAGTCGAATCTTGAAAACGATAAGAGTCAGGATCAGAAGTCCGACAAAGCTTTACGGTCGGACAAATGTTACAATATATAGTCACGGAGGAAATCAAAATGAACAAGTGTGATATTCAGAGGGCAAGTGTGGAAAACATCAAGCGGATGTATCCGCCCGGCACAAGGATCGAGCTTATCTCAATGTCCGATCCCTATGCTCCTGTTCCGTCGGGAACAAAGGGGACAGTTTCGTTTGTTGATGATATCGGGACGATCCATTCTGTCTGGGACAACGGAAGAACTCTCGGCATCATTGTCGGAGAGGATGAATTCCGCAAACTGTCTCAGTCGGAGATCGAAGCAGGGCAGCAGACTCTTGATGAAAATGGCGAGCAATCAAACAGCAGTGATGAGCCTGACGAAACAAGCGGCATGAATATGATAACGTAAGGACGGTGATAAAATAGTAAACCAAACGGTCGGATGAATTATGCCGATCAGATATTTTGATATGTTTGCCGGGGTAGGCGGTTTCCGTTCAGGGCTTGAAGCAGTAGGCGGCTTTGAATGTATAGGTTACTGCGAGATAGACCCATACGCCCGTAAAGCATACGAAGCAATATACGATACAGGAGGTGAAGAATACTATGGAGATGCAAACAAGATCATACCCGAACAGCTTCCCGATTTCGAGCTTCTGTGTGGCGGATTTCCCCGCCAGAGCTTTTCAATCGCGGGAGCAAGACGAGGATTCGAGGATACTCGCGGAACGCTGTTTTTTGAAGTGGCGAAAATTGCTGCCGTTAAAAGACCTAAGGCAATACCGCACAAAGATAGTGCCGCAGATGCGCCGTCAATTTTTTCGTCAGATTGTGCAAAACGAGCGCAGTTAACCTGACGGTTATCAAGCAAGTTGTGCAGAATGACGGAAAAAGAGCAAGCATATGCGGTGCTAAGCCGTAAGGCGTTCTTTGTGCGGTGTTGCCCTAAGTATTTGTACCTTGAAAATGTTCCCGGACTGCTTAACCACGACAAAGGCGGGACGTTTAAAGTCATCCTCAGTACATTGGATGAACTGGGGTATGATGTCGCATGGCAGGTGCTTAACAGCAAAAATTTCGGAGTTCCCCAGGAGCGAAAAAGGGTCATGCTTGTCGGATTTCTTAGAGAAAAATGTGCCGGAGAAGTATTATCTTTCACGCAAACAAGTGATGCAGCTCTTATACAAAGGAAACTTTTCCCAGGGGACGAGGGTGTATTCGGCACAGGGTGTCAGTATAACGCTGACGAGTGAAGCAGGCGGTGTCGGCGTCAAATCTGGGCTGTATCTCGTAGAGGGCAACGGTCTGCCGATAATCTCAAAGACGAAAGACGGCTACCAAATAGCCTTCCCCGGAGACAGCATTGATACGGCTTATGTCGGACAAAATTCTCGCAGAGGGCGTGTCGGACATGAGGTAGCACACACGCTTACTACAAGCAGCACACAAGCTTTTTATTTCATCGACATGAATCCCGATCCGAAAATTACCGAGCTTGCGAGATGCATCACTGCCCGTCAGGATTCAGGGATAAGCAAGCATAAGGGCGAACATTCGGCGGTATTTGTTGAGTGTTTCTATCCTCTTGATATGAACGATGAGGAAAAATTCGCTGTAATTTTTATCGATGAAAACGGCGATTACCACATCGGCAGGATCAGAAAGCTTACGCCTCGTGAATGCTGGCGGCTGCAGGGCTTTACGGACGAACAGTTCGATAAGGCGGCAGCCACAGGACTGTCCGACAGCAAGCTGTACAAAATGGCTGGAAACGCTGTTACGGTCAATGTGATCTCCGCGGTCGGACAGATAATTAAAGATATTGAAGAAAGGAGCAGCGAAACTTGGAAGAATACAACAGAGAAAAAACAGTAATAGAGCTGACTGCGGAAAATACTCAATACGGATTTCCCGAATTCTATGCACAGCTTGAATTGCCGGCAGACGATCTGACGATCTATGATACGCTTCAGAAGCTCAGGGCTGTTGACAGGGATACAGAAGTAGAAATAAATGTCATCAATTCCCCATTCCTTCCTGATCTGACCGATACAAGAATAGACGGAGCAAGCATTAACGAGCTAAATATACTTGCAGAGCAATTGGAGCTTCTGTACCGTGACGATTTTAATGCCTTGCAAAAGATGAATGCTCTGTTTCTTTACAATAAGGAATCTGGAGCATACGAGGACGAGGTATCGATGAGCGAACTCATCAATATGACCTTTGATCTGGATAATGTTGTTTGTCACCCTTTTATCGATAATCCCGAAGAACTTGGATATATGATAATTGACGGTGGTATAGATGAAAAACTGTCAGAGCTGCCTGATGAGATCAGGAGTCTCATTGACCGCAAGGCTGTGGGCTTTGAGCATATGAAACAGGACAAGGGCATCTTTTTTGAGGGCAGCTACTATACAACGGCAGGATATGAAATACCGAAGGTACATACAAGTCAGCCTCACCCCGATGCAATATACTCCAATTTGCAGGCGGCTTTTCGCTTACAGATAAGCGGCAAGACAAAAATAGGCAAGTTTGCAGGCATAAAGAGAGAACTATCACTCCCTATCGACCGAGCTGTAGCCGACAGACTTGCTCAGGAATGCGGTGAAAAACGCATTGAGGATTGTCTTGTTGTTCATGCTGAAACTGCGATACCGCAGATCAGGGTACAGACATATAAGGGTTTTGAAGATTTTGCAAGGGAACGGGTAAGAAAATTAAATAATCCTCTTTTAAAAGAATCTTGAGCAATGGGCCATCCGTATGATATTTGTCATGCGGATGGCTTATTTTATGGTAAAATAAAGGGGCAAACGTGATTTATTCGCATATTAGATTACGTAAGGGAGGCATAAAATGGAAAACAGACCGGTAGGTAGAAAGAAAAATGTCACCGAAGGCGGCAGCGGGGTTCACAAGCGTGGTGATGGCCTGGGCACCGGCCCTGTCGGTAACAGTGC
>CADCGS010000013.1 GCA_902801055.1 uncultured Ruminococcus sp.
CATAGAAGAAACTGTAAAGCTTATCAGATACCATGACAGAAGACCTCCGGCAAATGAAAAGAATGTCCGCAGGATGCTGTATGATCTGGGACGTGAAGGATTCTTTATGCTTTGTGATCTGAAGGAAGCAGATGCCAAAGGACAGAATCCTGCTCTGCTGAAGGAAAAACTGGAATATATCGAAAAGCTCAGGACTACAGGATCAAGGGAGCTTTCTCTCGGCAGCTGTTTTGATCTTAAAGGCCTTTCGGTAAACGGAAATGATCTGATATCCCTTGGGATACCCAGGGGAAAGCAGCTCGGGATCACCCTGAAATATCTTCTCGACTGTGTAATAGAGGGCGAATTGCCGAATGACAGGATCAGCCTGCTTGATGCAGCGAAGGATCATTATTCAGCCGTATGCCGGTCTGAAAAAGAACAGGATAGTTGAAGAGGAATGTGAATAATGGAATTTCAATTGGAGCTTGGAGCATGGAACAGTGTTTTTGCCGTTCCCTGTGAAATAGCTGATAAACATCTTAAGCTTGCAGGCGCTGTGCAGCTAAAGGTAATATTATGGTTTCTGCGTCATGCCGGAGAACCATGTTCAGTCGAAAGTATAGCTGATGCGCTGTCACTGCCTGCCGCAGATGTAAAGGACAGTCTTACCTACTGGAAGGAGCTTGGTGTTCTCAGGATAAACGGACAGACGCTTCTGCCGCCCCAGCCTCAGCAGCTGACGGAACAGCCCGCCCCGGAGGAGGCTGTACAGGATATTCCTGATGCTCCGGCTCCGGCGAAAGCATCAAGGGCAGTATCGCGCCCGGAAAAGCCGGATCTGAAATATCTTACCCAAAGGATGAGTGAGGACGACGGCATTGTATATCTTATGAGGTCTGCTGATGAGATCTTCGGCAGACCCACCAGCAATAATGACAAGGCTACTCTTCTTATGATCCACGAGACCGACGGTCTTCCTGTAGAGGTGATAGTAATGCTTCTCCGATATGCAGCCGATATCGGGAAATGCAATATAAGATATATAGAAAAAATAGCGATAAACTGGGCTGATAATGAGATCAATACGCTGGAGCTTGCCGAAAAGCGCATAAAGGAGCTTACCGAGGGCAGGGAGGCTGCTTTCCGGATACAGAAGCTTTTCGGGATAGACAGCCATTCCCCGACGGAAAAAGAAAGCAATTATGCCGACAGGTGGGTAAACCAGTGGAAATTTTCCGATGATATGCTTCGTATGGCATATGAGATCTGTGTGGACAGCAAATTAAAATATATAGCAGGATATGTTGATTCTATTCTGTCAAGATGGGCAAAGGAGGGTATCACGACTCCTTCTCAGGCTGAGCAGGAAAAAAACAAAAGGAAAAAATCTTCCAGGCAAAAAACGACCTATACTTCTACCTTCGATATATCCGAATACGAAAGCACAAGTATAATTGACGAGGAGGGATAATTATGGCATATAACCAGGAGGTCTATGAAAGAGCCGCCAAGATAATGGAAAACAGAAGGCTTTGTGCTGAACAGGATCTTGAAAAAAGACGTTCCGAATTATTTGCCGGATGTCCCAGAGCGGCTGAAATAGAAAAAGAACTGACGTCTTTTTCATTAAAGGCTGCAAAGGCTGTTATAATGGGAGCCAATATAAAGCAGGAGCTTACAAAAATGAAGGAAAAAAATTTAGCCCTTCAGAATGAGCTTAATGCGATACTTGATGAAAAGGGGCTTCCCCGGAATTACCTTGAACCGTGGTATGAATGTAAAATATGCTCGGACAAAGGCAATGTAGACGGCAAAATGTGCGAATGTATGAAAATGCTTGTCAAAAAGACAGCCTACGAACAGCTCAACAGTATTTCGCCGCTGTCTCTTTCGACCTTTGAAGGCTTTTCAACAAATTATTATCCGGATATTCCCGCCGAAAAAGGAGAAGGCCGCAGTCCTCGTGAATTTATGACATCGGTGCTCAATTATTGTAGGAAATATGCAGACAGCTTCTCACCCCGCTCACGCAGTATGATCTTTCAGGGAGGAACAGGTCTCGGAAAAACGCATCTTTCTCTTGCAATAGCGCAGAGGGTGATCGAACAGGGCTACGGAGTAATATACGTATCTGCTCCGGATATAGTAATGCAGCTTGAAAAGGAGCATTTCAGCGGCAGATACGGCGAGACCGGCGACAGCGAACAGCTGCTGACGGAATGTGATCTTCTGATCCTTGATGATCTCGGTACTGAATTCCAGACAAAATATACAGTCGCAACGATCTATAATATAATAAACAAGCGTATACTTACATCACATCCTACTATTATCAGTACAAATCTTTCTCTTTCTGCGATGAACCAGCTGTACGGAGACCGTATGGTCTCAAGAGTGATAGGTATGCTGGACAGAGTGGAATTTGTCGGTAATGATATACGGCAGATAAAACGCAGAGAAAAAAGAACCAATAAATAAACAAACGGAGGTAATACAAATGCCCGGAATAATTCTTACAGCAGACAGTACCTGTGACCTTTCCGGAGAATTAAAGGAAAGCTGCAAGGTCAGATATACGCCTCTGCATATAGTACTCGGAGAAAAATCATATGAGGATGGTGTGAATATCAGACCCGAGGAAATATACAGAAATTTTGAAGCAACAGGGATACTTCCCAAAACAGCTGCGGTAAATGTGGATGAATATATCAGCTTTTTCAGCTCCTACACCGAGCAGGGATTCAGTGTTATCCATATAAATCTCGGTTCTGCATTGTCGTCATCATATCAGAATGCCTGTACAGCGGCAAAACAGCTCGGAAATGTTTATCCGATAGATTCCTGCAATCTTTCCACAGGTTCCGGACATATCGTTATCGAAGCGGCAAATATGATAAAAAAGGGAATGGAAGCGGCTGAGATCGCTGAAAAGCTCAAAGCTATGATCCCGAAGGTCCATTCCAGCTTTATCATAGATAAACTGAATTATCTTCGTGCCGGCGGAAGATGCTCGGCGCTTGCCGTGCTTGGTGCAAATCTTCTGAAGCTGAAGCCTTGTATAGAGGTAAACAATACTGACGGCTCCATGGATCTCGGCAAGAAGTACAGAGGAAATCTTGACAGGGTACTCGTGCAGTATGTTGACCAAAAGCTTTCTCAATATGATAATATCCGATATGATAAGATATTTATCACTCATGCCGGAATAGGCGACGATCATGTAAAGGTGGTATACGACCATATTTTATCCAAGGGCTTATTTGAAAATATCTATATTACAAGAGCCAGCTGTACTATATCCTCGCACTGCGGTCCCGGAACCCTCGGTATCCTTTTTATGACGGAATGATAAACAGCGGAAAATAAATTATATGGATTTTCTGAGTGTAATCTGTTTTCTGAAATATTGACAATATAAATAATTTGTAGTAAAATGTAAGCAGGCTGACAATCAGCTTGCTTACATTTTTGCAGGCTATATAGGAGGTGTCTTATTTGGATAAAGAAAAATACATTGAGCTTGAGATCAGCAAAACAAGCAATGTACTCAAGCGAAAATGTAAAAACAGTGGGCTTAACCGGAAAATTGATGAGGCTACCGGAAAAAACGGCTGGATCATCGGCTTTATCGCTGATAATCAGGACAGGGATATTTTCCAGAGAGATATAGAGGAAATGTTTTCTATCCGCCGGTCCACAGTATCAAGTATGCTCCAGCTAATGGAGAAAAAGGGTCTTATCATCCGTGAAAGTGTAGGATATGATGCAAGACTTAAAAAGCTCACCCTAACTCCCAGGGCATGGGAGATACACAATCAGATGATCGAAAATCTGAAAGAAAATGAAAAAAAGCTCAGCACGGGTCTTTCCGATGAAGAAATAAGCGTATTTTTCTCGGTACTTGAAAGGATCCGGAGCAATGCTGAGGAGGAGGTCGAAAAATGATAAAGCTTCTGTCAAAAAGTATAAGGGAATACAAAACGCCGTCCCTGCTTGCCCCTTTGTTCGTAACATTAGAGGTAATAATGGAAGTGCTTATCCCGTTCCTGATGGCTGATCTTATTGATAACGGAGTTAATAAGAGTGATATGGGATATATCATCCGTATGGGTCTTATCCTGTCCGGTGCAGCATTTTGTGCTGTTCTTTTCGGTATCATGTCCGGACGCTTTGCAGCAAAGGCATCGGCAGGCTTTGCAAAGAATCTCAGACACGATATGTTTTATAAGATACAGCAGTATTCATTCTCGAATATAGACAAATTTTCAACATCAAGTCTTGTTACAAGGCTTACAACCGATATTACGAATGTACAGAATTCGTTCCAGATGATAATTCGTATAGCGGTCCGCGCACCCTTTATGATGATCTTTGCAATGATAATGTCGTTCAATGTCAATGCACAGCTTTCATGGGTTTTTGTAGCTTTTATCCCGATCATAGCACTGTGCCTCGGACTTGTTATCCGCTTCGCGCATCCTGTTTTCAGCAGGGTATTCAAGACATATGACAAGCTCAATAATGTGGTTCAGGAGAACCTCCACGGTATCAGGGTCGTAAAATCCTTTGTGCGCGAGGATCACGAGGTAGAGAAATTCTCCAGAATATCCGATGTAATATACAAGGATTTTTCCAAGGCAGAAAAGATCGTTGCCTTCAATATGCCTATAATGCAGATATGCATATATTCGTGTATTCTGATAATATCCTGGTTTTCTTCACAGCAGATAGTATTCGGAAATATGACGACCGGTCAGCTTATCAGTATGATGACCTATGTTTTCCAGATACTTATGAGCCTTATGTTCATATCCATGATAATGGTCATGGTCGTGCTGTCGCGTGCATCAGCAGAGCGTATAGCCGAGGTGCTTACAGAGGAGCTTGATCTTACAAATGGAGATCAGCCCCTTACTGAGGTCAGAAACGGTGATATCTGTTTTGAAAATGTCAGCTTCAGCTATTCCGGAAAAATGGATAAGCTTTGCCTGAAAAACATTGATCTCCATATCCGTTCAGGTGAGACGGTAGGTGTGATCGGAGGCACCGGTTCATCGAAATCCAGCCTTGTACAGCTTATCCCGCGTCTTTATGATGTTACTGAAGGAAGAGTTACTGTCGGCGGCGAGGATGTGCGCCGTTATGATATAGAGGTGATTCGTGACAGCGTTGCGATGGTGCTTCAGAAGAATGTTCTTTTCTCAGGAACGATAAAGGAAAACCTCCGCTGGGGCGATCCTGACGCTACAGATGAGGATATACGCCGTGTCTGCCGCCTTGCACAGGCAGAGGATTTCATAATGCGTATGCCTCAGAAATATGACACATATATTGAACAGGGCGGTACAAATGTTTCCGGCGGTCAGAGACAGCGCCTATGTATTGCAAGGGCATTGCTGAAAAAGCCAAAGATACTTATTCTTGACGATTCCACCAGTGCGGTCGATACGAAAACCGATAGGCTTATCCGCAAGGCATTCCTTGAGGAAATACCGGATACTACGAAGATAATAATAGCACAGCGTATTTCGAGCGTACAGGATGCAGATAAAATAATTATCATGGATAAGGGCATGATAAATTCTGTAGGTACTCATGAAGAGCTTCTGAGATCAAACAAGATCTATCAGGAGGTATATTATTCTCAGCAAAAAGGAAGTGAAGAAAATGCCTGAAATGAAACCTGATATGAAACATATGAGACGTCTGAAAAATCCCGGAGCGGTAATAAAGAGGCTTCTCAGTTATATGAAAGGATATTCCTTCCGTTTTGTTATCGTTCTGATCTGTATAGTGATCAGTGCGGCAGCAGGTGCGCTCAGCTCTATGTTCATACAGATACTCATAGATAATTATATTACTCCGATGCTCGGGGTATCTGACCCTGATTTCAGCGGTCTTTTCAAAATGATCTGTGTAATGGGTGCGGCATTCCTTGTCGGAGCACTTGCAGGTCTTGCATATAACCGTATAATGGTAACTATTTCACAGGGTATACAGAAAAAGATACGTGACGAGCTGTTTGCACATATGCAGACACTGCCTGTCCGCTATTTTGACACTCATTCCCACGGCGATATAATGAGCCGCTATACCAATGATATCGACACGCTCCGTCAGATGATGTCAATGAGCCTTCCCCAGATGTTTTCTTCTGTAATAACGATCATAACGGTCTTTGCCGCTATGCTGTGGCTTAATATATATCTTACGCTTTTTGTTATTGTGTTCGTATTTCTCATGCTTCTTATCACAAAAAAGATCGCAGCAGGCAGCGCCGTAAACTTTATTGCCCAGCAGAAGGAGCTTGGCGACGTAAACGGCTATATAGAAGAAATGATAAACGGACAGAAGGTAATAAAGGTATTCTGTCATGAGGAGGCGGCAAAGGAAGAATTTGACCGCAAAAATGAAGCTCTCTGCCAGTGTGCAACGGCGGCAAACACATATGCGAATATATTGATGCCGATAATGAACAACCTCGGCAATCTTCAGTATGTATTGATCGCTATAGTAGGAGGCGCGCTTGCAATATTCGGGATAGCTCCGATCACCGCCGGAATAATCGCATCCTTCCTCCAGCTTTCAAAGAATTTCACACGTCCGTTCAGTGAGATATCACAGCAGATAAATGCAGTGATAATGGCTCTTGCCGGAGCAGAGCGTATTTTTGAGCTGATGGATGAGGAAAGCGAGCAGGATGAAGGATATGTTACCCTTGTCAATGCAAAATATGATAAGAACAACAAGCTTACCGAAACCGAGGAAAGGACAGAAATGTGGGCATGGAGACATCCTCACGGTGACGGAACTGTAACGTATACAAAGCTTTGCGGAAATATAGTCATGAAGGAGGTTGATTTCGGATATACACCCGAAAAGACGGTGCTCCATGATATTTCTCTTGATGCACAGCCAGGGCAGAAGGTCGCCTTTGTCGGTGCAACAGGCGCCGGCAAAACGACTATAACCAATCTTATCAACCGCTTCTATGATATTGCTGACGGAAAGATAAGATATGACGGTATCAATATAAACAAGATAAGAAAGACAGATCTTCGCCGATCACTCGGTATTGTTCTGCAGGATGTTCATCTTTTTACCGGTACGGTAATGGAGAATATACGATACGGAAAACTTAACGCCACGGATGAGGAATGTATCGCCGCGGCAAAGCTTGCAAATGCGCATGATTTCATTTCCATGCTTCCTGACGGATATGATACTGTAATATCCGGCGACGGCGGCCAGCTTTCGCAGGGACAGTGCCAGCTTATCTCGATCGCCAGAGCAGCTGTTGCCGATCCGCCTGTAATGATACTTGACGAGGCTACCTCCAGCATAGATACCCGTACAGAGGCTCTTGTACAGAAGGGCATGGACGGTCTTATGTACGGCAGGACTGTATTTGTTATTGCCCACAGACTGAGTACGGTTCAGAATTCAGATATGATAATGGTGCTTGATCTCGGAAAGGTCATAGAAAGAGGTACGCATGAACAGCTTATCAGCCGGAAGGGCAAATATTATCAGCTTTATACCGGTGCCTTTGAATTATCATAAATGATAAGGAGGAGCTATGAAAAATTATCTGATTTGCTATTATATATTGCAGCAGTGCCTTTTTGAGACTCTTGAGGATGATATAGCAGTACTGCTGTCTAAAATGTCCCCTGAATCGACCGATGACGGAACCCCGGCTGACATGAAAACCTTTCAGCGATGGGAAAAGGTCATTGATGCCGATAATATGACAGTTGATGAGATCAAAAACAAGATCGCCCACCGGCTTGAGCTTACAGCCTATGATGTTCCTAAAACCATAGATTTTCTGAAAAACACAGATATAGAGTATTATCTCTATCAGGCAAGGAACAGGGCGGATGAATTTCTCGGAGAAGATCAGTAAAGGAGAATTATTATGCTTTTTATAGAATATCCGAAATGCTCGACCTGCAGGAAGGCTAAAAAATGGCTTGACGAGCATGGTGCGGAATATACTGACCGTCATATCAGTGAGGATGATCCCACTTATGAGGAGCTAAAGAA
This sequence comes from uncultured Ruminococcus sp., assembly GCA_902801055.1. GTDB lineage: Bacteria > Bacillota > Clostridia > Oscillospirales > Acutalibacteraceae > UBA1213. Next base: position 8,032 of record CADCGS010000013.1, read on the forward strand.
ATGGTCAGAGCAAAGCGGGCTTCCGCTCAGGAAATGCTTCAATACGAGCGGAAAGCTGTATCGTGATATGCAGCTCAAGGATAAACTTGCCGGAATGGAAGAGGATGAAATGCTGAAGCTTCTTGCGGGCGACGGTATGCTCGTAAAGCGTCCACTTATCATTGATGGTGATACGGTTCTTGTTGGATTCAGGGAAAAGGAATGGGAAGAGAAAATACTGAAATGACCGGAGGTTCCTATGAAGGATTTTTTACCGATCTGTAAAGAAGATATGATAAAGCGGGGATGGGATCAGCTTGACTTTGTTTATGTCATCGGAGATGCCTATGTCGATCATCCCTCATTCGGGCCTGCGATAATAAGCCGGATCCTCGAATCAGAGGGATATCGAATCGGTATAATTTCCCAGCCCGACTGGAAGGATGAAAACAGCATAGATATTTTCGGTGAACCCCGTCTCGGATTTCTTGTATCCGCAGGAAATATGGATTCAATGGTAAATCATTATTCCGTTTCCAAAAAACGGCGTTCAAAGGATTTCTTTACTCCGGGCGGAATAATGGGAAAGCGTCCGGATCATGCCACCGTCGTATACGGAAATCTCATCCGCCGCAAATATAAGAATAAGCCTGTAATAATCGGCGGCATAGAGGCAAGCCTTAGAAGGATGGCTCATTATGATTACTGGGATGACTGCCTTAAACGATCGGTGCTGCTTGATTCACAGGCGGATATACTATCCTACGGCATGGGTGAAAGGTCTGTTGTGGAAATAGCAGATTCTCTCAACAGCGGAATACCGGTAAGTGAGATAACCTATGTCAAGGGAACCGTTTTCCGCACGAAAAGTCTTGAAGGCGTTTATGATTATATAACCCTCCCGTCGTATGATGAGCTTTGTGTGGATAAGATCAATTATGCAAAAAGCTTTTATACACAATACTGCAATACAGATGCATTTTCTGGTAAATGTCTTGTAGAGCCGTATCCCGGAGGTATCTATGTAGTACAGAATCCGATGTCTCCTCCGCTCACGACCGAGGAAATGGACAGAGTATATGCTTTGCCCTACATGAGAAATTATCATCCGGTATATGAGAAGGACGGCGGAGTTGATGCCATAAAGGAAGTGAAATTCAGCCTGATAAGCAACCGCGGATGCTTCGGGGGCTGCAATTTCTGTGCTCTGACCTTCCATCAGGGGAGGATAATCCAGACCCGCAGCCACGAATCTATTATTGAAGAAGCAAAAATAATAATAAACGATCCCGGATTCAAGGGATATATACATGATGTAGGCGGGCCGACTGCCAATTTCCGTCATCCTGCCTGCAGGAAGCAGCTGACGAAGGGAGTATGCACCAACAGGCAATGCCTTTTCCCGAAGCCATGTCCGAATTTACAGGTCGAACACAGTGATTACCTGTCCCTGCTTCGCAAATTAAGGGAGCTTCCCGGAGTAAAGAAGGTATTTATCCGCTCAGGAATACGTTTTGATTATATAATGGCTGATCCGGATGAGACGTTTTTCAGAGAAATGTGCGCCCATCATATCAGCGGACAGCTGAAGGTCGCTCCCGAGCATATTTCTGACGTAGTGCTCAAAACTCTGGGCAAGCCGGAAAACAGCGTATATAGATCATTCTGCAAAAAATATGCGGCAATAAATAAAAAGCTCGGTAAACCGCAGTATCTTGTCCCGTATCTCATGTCCTCGCATCCCGGTTCTACTTTGAAGGAGGCAATAGAACTTGCGGAATATCTGAGGGATAATCACCTCAGCCCGGAACAGGTTCAGGATTTCTATCCCACGCCTTCAACTATATCGACCTGTATGTATTATACGGGAATAGATCCACGGACGATGAAGCCTGTTTTTGTCGAGCATAATCCTCACGGAAAGGCTATGCAGCGTGCTCTGATACAGTATAAGAATCCAAAGAATTACGATCTTGTACACGAGGCGCTGGAGCTTGCACACAGGACAGATCTAATCGGCTTTGACAAGAAATGTCTGATAAAGCCCCGTGGTGCGTCAGACAAAGCCTCGTCCGTAAACCGCAGATCAAACAAGACGGAAAAATACAAGACCGATGCCGAACAGAAATACGGCATATCATTTGAAAAGTATGACCGTATAAGGGAATCGGAAAAGAAGCGTTCACAGCAGAACAGGGCAAAGCGAAGAAAAGGTTGATTTTGTACAGATTTTTTCTTATTTATTATCAATTTGTAAATTCGTATTGTCGCAGCTTGAAGGATATTGATTTTAACGCATAAATATGCTATTATAATAGCAATATGATATCCTGCTGAACGGAGGTGTATATTATGCTTACTATCTGGATCATCATAATTGTAGTTGCCTGCTCAGTGGAGATCGCGACTCAATTGCAGCTTGTTTCAGTATGGGCTGCTGTAGGAGGTGTAGCGGCACTGGTGGCTGATGTTTTCGGCGTTGATGACAATCTGCAGATCGTTATATTCTTTGCTGTAACCTTTGCGTTCCTTGCGATCACACGTCCGATAATACACCGGTTTACCAAAAATGTCGAACAGGTACCTATGAATGCCGATAAGAATATCGGTAAAACAGGTCATGTCACAAAAATAGTTGATAAAGCCTCGGGACTGTTCCGGGTGAATCTGTCCGGTGAGGATTGGTCGGCAGTTACACCTGAAAGGATAGTACCTGAAATAGGCTCTTCCGTCAGGGTGGAAAAGATCGAAGGCGTCAAACTGATAGTATCAGTTATCTGATACACTTATAGGAGGTTATTATATGAATATTGGAGCAGGTGTTATCGCACTGATCGTTATCGGTGTAATATTACTTCTGATAATCATCAAGAATATCAATGTTGTTCCGCAGTCAAATGCATATGTCATCGAGCGCTTCGGAACATTCTATACTATCTGGGGCAACGGTATCCATATAAAGGTGCCCTTTATGGACAGGGTCGCAAGAAGGGTTTCACTTAAGGAGCAGGTCGTCGATTTCGAGCCGCAGTCGGTTATCACAAGAGATAACGTATCCATGAAGATCGACACAGTCGTATATTATCAGATCACCGACCCGCGTCTTTACACATATGGAGTAGAAAGTCCGATCATGGCTATTGAGACGCTCTGTGCTACGACACTTCGTAATATCATCGGTGAGCTTGAGCTTGACAGTACCCTTACCTCGCGTGACAATATCAATGCCCGCATCAGGGAGATACTTGACGAGGCGACCGATCCGTGGGGTATCAAGGTCAAGAGAGTAGAGCTTAAAAATATCCTTCCGCCCCGTGAGATCCAGGTCGCAATGGAGAAGCAGATGAAGGCTGAACGTGAGCGCCGCGCAAGGATCCTCGATGCAGAGGGTGAAAAGACAAGTCAGATCCTTGTGGCAGAGGGTCATAAAGAGGCAGCGATCCTTCGTGCAGATGCTATCCGTGAAACAAAGATACGTGAAGCACAGGGTGAAGCTGAGGCTATACTTGCAGTACAGAAGGCATATGCAGACAGCCTTCGTATGCTGAATGAAGCGGCTCCGTCCGATAAGGTTATCGCGCTGAAAAGCCTTGAAGCATTTGAAAAAGCAGCTGACGGGCGTGCTACGAAGATCATTATTCCGTCAGAAATTCAGTCAATGGCAAGTCTGGCAACAGCACTCAAGGAAATGGTCGTCGAGGGCGAGCTTAATAATGAAGCAAGGGCAAAACCATCCGTAAAGATCGATAATATGCCTTCACCCGAAATAATGACGCCTTCTCCGTCAAAGCCCAGAACATTCCCGATCTCAGGGTCGGTGAATCAGGAGAACAATATGCCCCCGCAGTTCCCGCCGCAGGGCACATCGGGTTCTTATCAGTAAAATATTTATTGTGCAGGGATGAATTTTTAATTCATCCTTGCATTTTTTGATGATATAGGATAAAATGTATAAAGGAATATTTTTTCCAATATGAAAACAGGAGAGAAAGCTTATGTCAGAACAAAAAAAGGTAGCTGTCATCATGGGCAGCGACAGTGATTTCCCGACGGTTTCGGGTGCGATCAGAACACTTGACAGCTTTGGTGTTCCTTTTGAGGTACATATCATGTCAGCACACCGTACACCTGAAAAGGCAGCAGAATTTGCATCATCCGCAAAGGATAACGGCTTTGGTGTAATAATCGCAGCAGCAGGCAAGGCTGCGCATCTTGCAGGAGTACTTGCTGCTCATACGACCATTCCGGTCATTGGTATCCCGATCAAGTCCTCGACCCTCGACGGACTGGATGCACTTCTTGCAACGGTACAGATGCCCAGCGGTATCCCTGTTGCCACCGTAGCAATAGACGGAGCTGACAATGCAGCTATTCTTGCAGTTCAGATGCTTGCGCTTTCTGATGATACACTTGCGTCAAAGCTTGAGGCAAAAAAGGTCAGCATGAAAGAAGGAGTAGCGGCAAAGGATGCAGCTATCCAGGAAAAGGTCAGTGAGCTTATTAAAAAGTAAGGAGTCTTTCTATGTCTGAATTACACGATGAATGTGGTGTTTTCGGTATCTATAAAAACGACAGTGAGACCGATATAGTAGAAGAGACCTATCTTTCGCTTTATGCTATTCAGCACAGAGGACAGGTGGGTGCCGGAATCGCTGTAAATAACGGGGGCAATATCAGATATTATAAGGATTTCGGTATGATCCCGGAGGCTCTCCCTGAAAAGGAGCTTGCACGTCTCGGCAACGGAAAGATCGCCTTAGGCCACGTCAAATATTCCTCCGGAGAAACAGTCGATCATGAAAACCTTGCACCGCTTGTAATGCGTTATATCAAGGGTCAGCTTGCCATATGCATGAACGGCGCATTGACTAATTATCAGGAGCTTCGCGACGACCTGACGCAGGGGGCTGCTATTTTCCAGTCGAACGGTGATACTGAGGTAATTGCATATCTTATTGCCAGAGCAAGGATAAGGGCTGCTTCTATAGAAGAGGCGGTACAGTCTGCCGTTGCACAGCTTGAAGGAGCTTATGCAGTGGTACTGATGTCCCCGTCGAATCTTATCGGAGTACGCGACCCGAGAGGTATCCGTCCGCTTTGCATAGGAAAATTCGGTGACAGCTATGTAATAGCCTCCGAATCATGTGTTTTTGACAGCATGGGCGGAGAATTCATCCGTGACGTCGAGCCCGGAGAGATGGTAGTGATCGACGAAAACGGACTGCACAGCTATCAGGGAAAGAGAGCTGAAAAAACAGCATTATGCCTGTTTGAGTACGTATATTTTTCAAGACCTGACAGTGTTGTGGACGGAGTTTCTGTAAATAAAGCAAGACAGAGGGCAGGAAAGCTTCTTGCGCGCCAGCATCCTGTGGAGGCTGATCTGGTATGCGGAGTTCCGGACTGCGGTATAGCTGCTGCGATAGGCTATTCCATGGAATCCGGGATAAGATATGCTACCGGTCTTGTTAAGAATAAATATATTGGCAGAGCTTTTAATAACCGAAAAAGAAATTCGGAATATCTTATGCGAATAAAACTCAATGCCCTGAAGCATGATGTTGAAGGCAAAAGAGTGATCGTGATAGACGACTCTATCCTTAAAGGAAAAACGAGCCGCCATATCGTTGAGCTGCTCAGGGCAGCTGGAGCAAAGGAGGTACATATGCGTATCGCATCGCCTATGTTCCGTAATTCCTGCTTCATGACCAGTGATACAACTCCGAAGGAGGATCTTATTGCTTCAACAAAAAGTGTTGAGGAAATATGCAGATATATAGGCGCAGACAGTCTCGGCTTCCTTTCGCCGGAAAGTCTTCCGGAAATTGCGAAGGAATGTCATCTTGGCTTCTGTGACGCCTGCTTTACAGGAAATTATCCGCTGGATATTTCCAAAACATCCCGTGTTGACAAATATTCAAAGAAGATAAAATAATATACGGCACAGCCGTTTTGGAGGTATAATATGAAAAGCTTCAGTGACAGCTATAAAGCAGCCGGCGTTGACGTTACAGCCGGATACAGATCGGTCGAGCTTATGAAGGAGCACGTAGCAAGAACAATGACAAAAGGTGTTCTTTCCGGAATCGGCGGTTTCGGCGGCCTTTTCGAGGTAGATACAACAGGCATGGAGCATCCTGTGCTCGTTTCCGGCACAGACGGCGTCGGAACAAAGCTCAAGGTCGCAATGCTGCTTGATAAGCATGATACCATCGGTATCGACTGTGTTGCGATGTGTGTCAATGATATCATCTGCTGCGGTGCAAAGCCCCAGTTTTTCCTTGATTATATAGCTATCGGCAAGAATTATCCCGAAAAGGTAGCAGAGATCGTAAAGGGTGTAGCTGAAGGCTGTGTTCAGAGCGGATGTGCTCTGATCGGCGGAGAAACAGCAGAGCATCCCGGTATGATGCCCGAGGATGAATACGATCTTGCAGGCTTTTCGGTAGGCGTAGTTGATAAGGATAAGATCCTCGACCCCGAAACCCAGAAGGCAGGGGATGTGATGATCGCTATTAAATCGAGCGGCGTACATTCAAACGGTTTTTCCCTTGTAAGAAAGGTATTTGATATCAGTACAAAGGAAAGCATTTCAGAGTATTACGATAAACTCGGTGCTACACTCGGAGAAACACTTCTTACTCCGACAAGAATATATGTAAAGGCTATAATGGCGCTTATCGACAGTGTAAAGGTAAAATCTGTCTCTCATATTACCGGCGGCGGCTTCTATGAGAATATCCCGCGCTCGCTTCCTAAGGGACTTTCCGCAAGGATAAAGCGCAGCGACGTTCAGGTTCTGCCGATATTCGAGCTTATCGCTGAAAAGGGAAATATCCCCGAAAGAGATATGTTCAATACATTCAATATGGGTGTAGGTATGACTGTTGTAGTTGACAAAGCTGATGCAGAAAAGGCAGTTGAGGTTCTGAGGGCTGCGGGCGAGGATGCTTATGTTCTCGGAGAGCTTGTTGAGAGCGACGATGGCGTTATCATAGAAAATACCTGATAATTCCATATTGTCCCGGTGCTTGCCGGGGAAAGGAAGTATTATCAAATGAAAAATATAGTAGTGCTTGTTTCCGGAGGGGGGACTAATCTCCAGGCATTGATCGATGCACAGGAGAGCGGAAGGATCAACGGCGGAAGGATCACCTGTGTTATCTCAGCAAAGCCTGATGCCTATGCGCTTGAAAGAGCAAAAAAACACGGTATCCCGTCAAGAGTCATTTCCAGAAAGGAATATGATGATGTTGCGGCATACAGCAAGGCGATACTTGATGCTTTGAACGAGGAAAAGGCTGATCTTGTTGTCTATGCCGGATTTATGACAATACTTGATGAGCAGGTAGTGAATTCATATCCTTATCGCATGATGAATGTCCACCCCGCGCTGATACCAAGCTTCTGCGGAAAAGGCTATTACGGTCTCAGAGTTCACGAGGAAGTACTGAAAAAGGGTGTCAGGATAACAGGAGCAACGGTTCATTTTGTCACAGAGGTATGTGACGGCGGGCCTATAATCCTGCAGAAGGCTGTCGAGGTACAAAGCGGTGACACTCCCGGGATACTCCAGAAGAGGGTAATGGAGCAGGCTGAATGGAAGATACTTCCGCAGGCGGTATCGCTTTTCTGTGAGGATAAGCTTGAGGTACGCGACGGAATAGTATATATAAAAAACTGAGAAAGGTTGTTAAAGATGGTTGATTTAAAGACAGAGATCTCGTCTACCACATATCCCGGCCGTGGGATCATAATAGGCAAAAGTGAGGACGGAAAAAAGGCAGTTATCGGTTACTTTATCATGGGCAGGAGCACCAACAGCAGAAACAGAGTTTTCGTTAAGGAGAGCAATGACCTGAAAACACAGGCGTTTGATCCTTCACAGCTTGTTGATCCTTCACTCATCATTTATGCGCCGGTTCGTACACTTGACGGTCAGACGGTCGTTACTAACGGTGACCAGACTGATACAGTAAGAGATTTTATCCTTTCAGGCAAGACCTTTGAGGATGCTCTCAGAACCAGGACATTTGAGCCGGATCCGCCTAATTTCACACCCAGGATCTCCGGTATACTTGAATTTGCTGATGGTGATTTCTCATATAAGATGTCAATTCTCAAAAGCAACAAATTATCAATTAGTTTCATATCTAATATAAATACAGTTCATACTTGGGTTCGAAATGGAAACCAATCTCCAGAAAGTGCATATCGAGATGGATTTATTGACGATTCACCATTTAATGTGGATGCTTCTGATTTTCTCGGCCGCCCTCTTCTCCCTCGTGCTCCTCTGGGTCTCCCTCGGGCGGAAATTCCTGCCGGCGTTCACCATCGCGGGATTTTCCGTCGCGCTTTCGGGACTCGCGCTCTTCCTCGCCCCCCGGATCCTTGCGCCTTACAAGAACCGCCTGCTTCTCTCGCTGTCCCAGTCCCTGCCGGAGAGC
>CADCGS010000014.1 GCA_902801055.1 uncultured Ruminococcus sp.
CTGATCTCATTGATCATGCTTCGATGTGGCGGGCTGTCAGTTTCTCTGCCCGGAAGATGATTTTCTACCCACACTTTATAGGGATGGCTCCAATAATTTAATTTATTTTTCAATATTATTTTTTGCGATCTTATTATGTACAAGTCTCAGCAGAGCACCAAGACCGAGGGTCGCGAGTATGATAACAACACAGGATATGTACCAGAATCCGCCTGTATTGAAGCCGTAGAAATCTATCCAGCCGCCGTTTTCGCTGCCGATGAATACGACCATAGTAACATATGTTATTCCGTAGACCACAGCAGGCAAGATTGCGGGGATAAGAGCTTTTTTGCTTATGATATGTATATTTTCGGTAAAGCATAAGGTCACAAAGCCCAGCAGAGGCCCTGCAAAATGCATATAGACCGATGTTCCGCCGAAAACCATATCCATAAAGCCCATTGTCGGGCCGAGGAAGAAGATCACCACAGTGAATGTCAGCGCAAGGGCGGTCACGCCGACAAATTTAAGAATAAGTGCAAGCCTTGGTATTTCCTTTCCTGTTTTCAGGAGCCTTATCTCGAAAAAAGCCATTATTGCGGCAGTAAGCATACAAAGCACATTGGAATCGGTCGTATAGAGGAAGAAACGGAAATTCGGGGGGATATGATATTGTCCGTCATTTCCGAGGAAATAGGATATGACTATCCCGATCGTTGAAAGAACTATCATGCAGTTGAGAGCTAAGGATATGATCGCATTTTTCTTAGAAAGCATTATATATCTCCTTTTCAGTTCATCATCGGGTCGAAACCGGTAAGCATCACAGCGCCGCTGACGCCCTCGTCAGAGCAATTGTAAACATAGCTTATTGTATCTCCACTGTCGAAGATACTGCCTTTTTTGATAAGCTCCTCATCCGTAAGAGTATTGAGAAGCTTAGTCAGCATTGACCGTTTTCCCTCGATATCGGTATTTAAATATTCATCAGAGGTCGTAAGCTCCTGGATACGGTTTTCCGCCTCGCTCATTTTATGTATCCAGTCCTCATATTTCTTTTTCCATTCCGGATATTTTTCTTTAATTTCCTTCAGCACGCTGTCGAGTGCATCATAGCCGTTTGTTTCGTAAGCCTTACCGTTTTTGACGCGGCATCCGTCCCTGAAATCCAGTCTGCCGCTGCTTCCTTTTCCGGTAAAAAATATAATGACGCCGTTTCCGGAAGCGGGGGAGGACAATTTCTTCCCGGTGGTGATACCATTCAGTGCATCGGTAAGCTTAGCAAGCATATCATTATCGTCGGTGCAGTAATAGGTTTCGGGGGTCTCGTCGGTATATCTGAACGTCATCTCAACGATCTTGCCCTTTATTTCATCGCTTATTGAAGTCAGGGTGCTGTCATTTGCCGGGACATTACTTTGCACGCTGCCGTTTTCAGTTCTTTTGTCATTATTTTCCGATTCAGTACTTATCGTGCTGTTTTCAGTCCCGTCGAGACTTTTTTCCGGCTCAGAACTTAACATACTGCTTTCAGTCTTATCACTGCTTTTTTCGCTGACGGAGGAAGGATCAGCGGCAGACGCCTGAGATTTTTCCTTTACAGTCGCATTACTATTATCCGAGGAAGAAGCGCCGCTGACCTCTGAGTGTGTATTCGGGTCAAGCGGAGGTGATTCCGGGGTACAGCCCGGCAAAAGAAGCAACGAGCCTGTGATTGCCGCAATTAAAATAATACAGCACTTACGATATCCGTAATTTTTCATAATAGATCAGCCCTCCAATATATTATTTCAACATCTCCAATTCTATTATACAACAATAATCTCCCTTCTGCAACCCACCAGGGAGCAAGCTCCCTGGACACGCGCGCTTACGCGCTATTCACGCCGGAGGAGGGGGGTTATTCGGTCTGAGATCAGGATGAAAAAATTTGTATAAAATGCGAAAATAATGTCGGTCAGCTTCTTCACGGCAGTTGAAAAAATGAAAGTTTTATTGTATTATATATAAGGATAATCAGCTTTAATGATTGAGAGGGCTTTTTTATGGAATATACACTGGTTCAGAAGGCAGACAAGGATATGGTATTCTACGGAATATATTTCACCGGGACGGAGCAGCAGGACGGAAGCGATATGCTTTGTGCTGTCAGAAAGGAATATTTTGAATCGGGCAAAAAACTGAAAAACCGCAGCTCGAAAAGCATAGGCGGCGCTCTGTACCGCAGCTCGTATACGATCGAGGACGGTAAACCGCTGAAATGGAAAAAAATGTTAGATTCCCGACTTGCCGAAAGAGTAGCAGTCGTGAATGACGGTTATTTTGTCGAAAGCACCGACGAGGAACGCCGTCCGGTAAAAAGAGTGTATTTTGATAATATGCATAAGCTCCTCAGTGTAGAATTCTATCACCCGGGAAGAACTGAGCCGTTTTGTACTGTCACACCTTCTACGGACGGTTCAAGCGCTGTGCTCGTTAAAAAACAAAAGGGTACCGCCTGTGTGCTGTATCCGTTTGAATATCTTCTCGATAAGGCTCTGACCGAAAAGCTCAATATCATCGCAGGAGAACCTCAGCTTTTCTGCGTGACAAGCAGCGGCGGCTTCTATTTCTGTACCGAATCAGAGGCTAAAGAAAGAAAAAAAGCTCTCGACCATATTATTGAAAATGATATTGATCCTGTTATTCCCGAAGATACGGCTGATATTGAGCAAAGCGGAAACGGTTTTGAGGTGAATATAAATGCCCTCGAAGAAAAGCCCGCAGAAATGCCCGAGCCTGCTCCAGCTGCCGATGTGAAGCCCGCACCGGAGGAAAACAAGGTCATAGAAAAAGCTCCTGCTGAAAAGAAAAATGTTATCCTGAAAAAGCCGGAGGAGGGCGCTCAGGTTGTAAATGAACCGGTCAGGGAACAGCCATCGGCAGTATCTGCAAGAATACCGCCTCTTGACGAAAAGAAATTCGGAGATGCAGAACAGGAACAGTCACTCTGCGGGTTCATGAAAGAATGTCCATATGAGGGAACAGAAAAACTTATTATAGAATCCGGCGGCAGACAGTATTATTATTTCGGGGATACAGACGGCGACCGCCGCAGCGGAAACGGCAGAACTGCCATGTCTGACGGCAGAACTGCATATGAGGGCAGCTACCGCGATGATAAGCGCGACGGCTTCGGCGTATATTATTTCAAATCCGGAAAGCTCTGCTATGCCGGAAACTGGAAACAGAACAAGCGCAGCGGCGCAGGCGCAGCCTTCTCTCCGAGCGACGGGGGAATATATGTCGGCAAATGGGAGGATAATTATACCGAGGGGCTTGGCGCAAGCTTTGACCGCGAGGGCAGACTTGTCTATCTTGGGAAAACCTCCGACGGTAAACGCTGCGGCGCTGGTATTACTTATTCATATGAGCGCGATACATTCTTTATCGGAAAATACAAAGACGGAGAATTTACCGGCGAGGGTACTCAATTTGACAGCGAAGGAAATATGCTCTATGTCGGCGGCTACAGCAATAATATGCGCATCGGCAGCGGCACATCATATAAACCCGACGGTACGGTGATATATACCGGTCAGTGGAAAAACAATCTTTATCACGGCGAGGGTACGCTTTATCTTGAGGACGGCTGTATCCTGCGCGGCAGCTTCCGTGAGGGCAAGGCCTGCGGACAGTGTACCCTGAGCGACAGCCTCGGCAGACCTATATATACCGGCAGCTTTTCCGATGATACATATAACGGCACAGGAAGAATATTCACCGAATCCGGCGGCTATGCTGAGGGCAGATTTGTCGGCGGAGAACCGACCGGAGTATTCAATGAATACGACAGGGACAAGCAGCTTATCTACTGCGGAGAATGGACGGATATGCACCGCAACGGAAAGGGCATTGAATACAGAGACGGCAAAAAAGTATATGACGGGGATTTCCGCGATGATATTTATCACGGCACCGGCAAGCTTTTCGAGGACGGTTCGCTCGTATATGCCGGAGGCTTTGAAAACGGCATACGCTGCGGCGTCGGAACACAATATGAAAATGAGGAGATAGTTTTCTTCGGTCAATGGGAGAATAATGACTACAACGGCTGCGGAATACTTTACTCCGGCGGTCAGCCGGTATATATAGGCTGTTTCAGGGACGGAAAAAGACAGGGGCGCATTAATAAGATACATAACGGCAGGATACGCTGTGAATCTGTTTATGATGACGACAAATGCATTTATACAAAGCTTTATTCCTCTGACGGTATGATAACCTATTACGGAAACGTTCACGAGGGCAAGCGCAGCGGAATGGGCTGTTCCTTCAATATTGAATGTGAAAAGGAATTCGAGGGTATTTTCAGGGATAACGAGCCTGAAAAACCGATGCAGGTATTCCTTGCGGAACTGATGTCCCTGCCGGAATGTGCTCAGCTTGCCGGAACGGATTACGAAAAATACCGCTTTGCACCCTCCTATGCTGTGGGGCTTGATATCGGCGGAGGTACATTTACCGGTCAGCTCAGGGACGGCAGACCAAACGGCAAGGGTACTATCCTCTACCGCGACCACCGCTATACCGGACATTTCTCCGCCGGCTCAGCCTGCGGGAGCGGCATTATATATAAGCCCGACGGCAGCGAGATACGCGGGAGCTTTACCTTTGCTGAGGATAACACCTCAAAGCAGACGATCGCCTTCAATGATGTGAGCTACCATCTTCTCTGAAAGGATGAACGCATATGAAAACATTGTATATATCGGACCTGGACGGAACGCTGCTTGACAGGAACGCCCGTCTTTCGGAGAGAAGTGCCGCAGTCATCGGGGAGCTTATAGACAAAGGTCTGCTCTTTACAATAGCGACAGCACGCAGTCTTTCCTCGCTGGAAATACTGAAAAAGCTTGATATCCGCCTCCCGTGTGTACAGCTCAACGGAGTGCTCACCTATGATTTTTCTATAGGAGAATATACGGATTGTATTCCCATTCTTCCCGAGGATGCTCGTTCGGTCATCGGGGTACTGAGAAAGCATGACAGAATGTCCTTTGTATATAAGGCAGACCCTCAGTACGGTATCCACGTTGAATTTGAACGGCTGACGAATGATGTCGAGCGAGAATTCTTTGAAGTGAGAAAGGATAAGGATTACAAAAGCTTTGAACAGATCGGGGAGATCACCGTATCGGATAATGACAAGGTGATATATTTCACGATGGTAGACCGGCGCGAAAAGCTCCTTCCGATACATGAGGAGCTTGAAACTATAGACGGTATACGCTCCACCCTGTACAGTGACAATTATTCCGATATGTATTTTCTTGAAGTATTCAGCAGCCGGGCAACAAAGGCTGCCGGGATGAAAAAGATAAAGGAGAAGCTCGGAGCCGACAGGGTAGTAGCCTTCGGGGACAATCTTAATGATATAGAGATGCTGAAATGCGCCGACCTCGGCATAGCCGTCGGCGATGCGGTAGACCAGACAAAGCAGGCAGCCGACCTTGTTATCGGAAACAGCTATGAGGACGGAGTTGCGATGTATCTTGCGAAGGTTTTCAATGGAGATCAATAATAAATCAAAAGGGACACTCCCGCGATAAGGAGTGTCCCCGTTATTTTGTTTTCAGGGCAATATCTTTGTGCGATATTGCCTTAATCCATTTTTTTCCTCCGGAATAATATCAATAATGCTTTTGGCATAATCTTTTTCACTCATATTTTTCTCCTGTTCTGTTCAGCAAATGAACATACTGTCCCCTATGTTTATAGGAAGCAGGATGTCAGAAAAGGTCGCTGTGAGTTCTGGTTCTGGTCAGCGTCAATACAAGCTCCTTATTTTTGATTTGATAGATCAAAAGCCAATCGGGTGTTATATGACATTCGCGGCAGTCTGCATAATCGCCTCTGAGAGCATGATCCTTATATTTTTCCGGAAGAGATTGTTCATTAACAAGAAGCTCGATTACCCTTTCGAGCAGTCGGATATCATATCCTCGTTTTACAATACGCTTGAAATCCTTTTTGAATGTTGTTTCATACCTGATCGTCAGCATACAGATCCTCCATTAGTTCAGTAACCGAATGAAACTCCCGGCTTAAACCGATACCGTTCCTGACATTTTCTATAGCCCTCCTCGTTTTATCATTAGGAGCCTCGGTCGTCAGCTCAAAAGGTATCCTCTGCTCTCTGACAACGGTTTTTGCGAAAATATTGAATGCTGCGCTTACCGACAGACCTATCTCCTGACAAAACTTATCAAAAGCGATCTTTGTAGCTTCGTCCATCATTATATTAACATTGGTCTGTGCCATATAATATTCCTCCTTATTATTTTCTGATGATATATATGCTGTTTGTATGCGTTTGTCAATATACTTCTATTTATAATAATAGTAATATTATAGAATAAGCATAGCATCCCCGAAGCTGAAGAATCTGTATTTCTCTTCGACCGCAGTTTTGTATGCATTCATTACATTGTCAAAGCCGGCAAAGGCTGAGACAAGCATTATCAGTGTGCTTTCCGGGAGGTGGAAATTCGTGATAAGCCCGTCGAGGACTTCAAACTTAAATCCCGGATAGATGAATATATCCGTCCAGCCCTCGCTTGCGCGGATGCAGCCTTCCTTTTTAGCTACGGTCTCAAGGGTGCGGCAGCTTGTCGTGCCGACAGAAATGACCCTGCCGCCGTTTTTCTTTGTTTCGTTGATAAGGTCAGCCGTTTCCTGAGGAAGCTCATAATGCTCGCTGTGCATATGGTGCTTTGTCACGTCATCGACCTTTACCGGACGGAACGTGCCAAGCCCGACATGAAGTGTGACAAAGCCGGTCTTTACTCCTTTTTTGCGCAGTTTTTCAAGAAGCTCCGTGGTAAAATGCAGTCCCGCTGTAGGAGCAGCCGCACTGCCAAGCTCTCGGCTGTAGACTGTCTGATAGCGCTCCTTATCCTTGAGCTTTTCATGGATATAGGGCGGCAGAGGCATCTGACCGAGCCTGTCGAGTGTCTCGTAGAAATTGCCCTCACATTCAAAATCAACGATGCGGTTTCCTTCTTCCGTTACCTCCGCTACGGTACAGCTCATTATCCCGTCGCCGAAAACGAATTTCGTACCGGGCTTTGCCTTTTTTCCGGGCTTGCACAGAGTTTCCCATCTCTTGTTGCCTATATGGCGCAGAAGAAGAAATTCGACATTTGCTCCGGTGCCGTTTTTTATTCCGTAGATACGCGCAGGCAGTACCCTTGAATCGTTAAGTATCAGGCAGTCGCCCTCGCGGAGATAATCAGCTATATCATAAAAATGTCTGTGCTCAAGTCTGCCGGTGATGCGGTCCATTACAAGCATACGGGAGCTGTCTCGCGGCTCGACAGGAGTCTGCGCGATAAGCTCCTCCGGCAAATCATAATAAAAGTCTGCTGTTTTCATTTTATTCCTTCCTTTTTATAAAACATGAAGTGCCGATACGAAAATTCTCAGGCACTGCGCAGGCGGTACAGCCTGTATACGGATATCCCTCTGCTGTACGGGAATTCGCAGGTATCTATACATTCATATGCGTCAGAATCAAGCTCTTCATCCCGGGTAACGATAAAATCCACACCTCCGGAAGATGCTATCTCCTTCTGCTGCTTATACATATCCTCATATTCCACATTAAGCTCGCAGAAGAAACGGCAGTCCGGGACTATCCCGCTGACTGTGTAAAAGCCGCCGTCAAGACATCCGTAATTGAGCAGCGTAGCGTCCTTTTTCTGTGATATTATCCTGTCGAAGCGGTACTGTGGGAAATCCTCCCTGCTGTACATGAGCCTCGGCAGATTGGGGCAAAGCAGAAGTGACAATACTGCCGCCGTTACTGCCGCAGCGGCAAGACCTCTGTATTTTTTCCGCAGGGAGGGATATTTCCTTCTGACAAGGCTGTATATCCCGGCGGCTCCGACGGGAGCATATACGCAGAATATGAGCGAATAATATGCAAAGAATCTTCCGCCGATGTATACAAAGAAAAACGTCGCCGCAAGTACGGTGAAAAAGAAGAACGCAAGCCCGCGGCGCTTTTTTCTTATAATAAATACCGAGCCGCATATAATGAATATCAATGCTGAAATATTATTTACCACAACAGAGCCTATGCCGATAAACAGGTTCACAAGCTTCCCGATAACAGGCAGCGTTTCTGTCCCGGTGCTGTAGAGGAACATATTATCGTAGAAATATACCTCAAACAGATCCCCGAAGGCATTGTGACGGGCAAAGTAAATTATTACCGGCAGGGTCGCCGCAAGCATACCGCCCAGTACCGTAAGCACTGACGGCAGTATGACACGGTACTGTCTGCGCCTTGCGTACATAATAAGCACCGCCGCTGCGAAGCCTATGAAAAAGCCGAGCAGTGTAAATTTTACCCATAGGACAAAGCCTATAGCTATACCCGTGATAAAGCACTGCGGATAGCTCAGCGGTCTGCGCTCTATTGCACAGACAAGCCCTGCCCACAGGCAGAATGAAATAAACGGCAGACAAAGCTCCTCTGCGCTGTCGCCGCCCTGGAACGAATACGATGCATAGCAGACAGCGGCTATGACAGGCATTGCTGCAAAGCATCGTCTGCCGCAGAAAAGGAGCATTGTTTTATAGCTGAATATAAGGAATACCCACGCGCATATTATCTCCAGGAAATATATCCCCAGAAAGCTGCGCGGTGATATGTAATAAGCGAGAGTGTGCATAAAATAAAGTACAGGCCCTTTCTGCTCGAAAATATCCCTGTACATCACCTTTCCGTCAGCGACCGCTTTTCCGACAGTAAAAAAACAGTTCGGGTCGTCCCAGTCATTCAGCGGGTACAACGGCGAACATTTTGAGCATATTGTTATCACTGCTGCCGCCGTAAAAAACAACAGCAGCATTTCCTTCCATAAAATCTTTTTTTGTCCCAAGTCTTGTTCTTTCCCTCCCGTCCTGCTCAGCATCAGTAAATTGTGTATCATGAAGCGAGGAGCCGTACCCCGGATAAGCACAGGAAAATGCGTTATCCGGTACAGCTTTGCTCTGCATCAGTCAAACAGTGCGGAAAAAATGCCGGTGCTTATCTGGCGCTGTCCCTGCGGGTCGGGACGGAAAACATATACGCTGTCGCTGATATCGTGCAGCTCATCGCGGCAGTGCTGTGCTTTATCCTCATCGTCAAATATGGAGAATATTACGGAACCGCTGCCGGTCATAAGCTCGCCGAGAGCGCCGCATTCCTTCATTTTCTGTTTTATCGCGGGCAGCTCCGGCTCATCGGTCAGCTCCTCGAAACGGTTATACATTTTTCCGGCAAGCTCCTTTATGCTGCCGCTGCATATGGCAGCGATAATGCCGTCGGAGCTTTTCGGTATCTGATATCCCATAGCGTCGGAACGCTCGTAAGCCTCGCGTGTAGATACCCTGAATCCGGGGCGGACGGCAACTATAGTGCAGTCCGGCATATCCGGCAGGGGAGAAAATATATTGCCTATACCCGTAGCGGCCATCGTGCCGCCGTAAATACAGAAGGGTACATCAGCGCCGACCTGCTCGGCTATTTCAGCAAGTTGCTCACGGTCAAGTCCTGCGTCCAGAAGCTCGTTAAGGGCAAACAGAACGGCTGCGGCATCGGTACTGCCGCCTGCCATACCTGCCTGGGAGGGTATTCTTTTCTTTATTTTCACCGATACTCCGGTCTGTTTTATTCCGGTATATTCAAAGAATTTTTCTGCGGCGATATATGCCGTATTGGTTTTATCGCAGGGTATTTCCGGATCCGTACAGCTTATGCTTATTTCGTCACCGTCATCGTCAACTGTGACTGTGACATCATCGTACAGTGATACTGACTGCATGACAGTATTCAGAAGGTGATATCCGTCATTGCGTTTCCCGGTGATATCAAGAAAAATATTGAGCTTTGCAGGAGCCGCCACTGTTATTCGAGCCATTATCGTATGTCCCTTTCTTATGCTTTATTTCCTTCACTGAGGAATATTTCTATTCTTTCGAGTGCCTGTCTGATATGCTTGAGTGAATATGAATACGATACACGCGCAAAGCCCTCGCCGCATTCGCCGAATGCTGTTCCGGGAACGATAGCAACGTGCTGTGCATAAATGAGCTTTTCGCAGAAATCCTCCGATGTAAGTCCGGAGATCTTAATGCTCGGGAATACATAGAATGCGCCCTCCGGCTCAAAGCAGGTAAGACCCATTCTGCAGAAGCCGTCAACGATAAGGCGCCTTCTGGTATCGTATTCCTCGCGCATACGCTCGATATCTGCATCGCCGTGTTTCAGTGCCTCGATAGCGGCATACTGTGCGGTAGTAGGTGCGCTCATTATAGCATACTGATGGAGCTTTGTCATCTGAGAAATGACCTCCTCGGGGCCAAGGGCATAGCCGAGGCGCCAGCCGGTCATAGCATAGGATTTTGAAAATCCGTTTACGACTATAGTACGTTCCCTCATTCCCTTTATAGAGGCAAAGGAAACATGGCGCTCGCGTCCGTAGGTCAGTTCGCCGTAGATCTCATCCGAAAGGACAAGGATATTATGCTTTTCCACTACCTTTGCGATTTCCTCAAGATGTTCCCTGCGCATTACAGCGCCGGTCGGGTTGTTCGGGAACGGCAGGATAAGGAGCTTTGTTTTCGGGGTGATAGCCGCCTCAAGCTCCTGAGCAGTAAGGCGGAATTCATTTTCCGAGCGTGTACGGATAATGACCGGAGTTCCGCCCGCCATAACTGTCATAGGCTCATAACAGACAAATGAGGGCTGAGGTATAAGCACCTCATCGCCGTTGTCGATGATCGCCCTGATGCACAGGTCTATAGCCTCCGAGCCGCCGACAGTAACGAGGATCTCCTTTTCGGGATCATATTCAACGTCAAAGCGTCTTGCAAAATAATTGCTTATCTGTGAGCGAAGCTCAGCAAAACCTCTGTTCGGCGAATACCATGTTTTTCCTCTGCGGAGGGATTCGATACCCTCCTGCCGGACGTGCCAGGGTGTAGTGAAATCAGGCTCTCCGATGCTGAGTGAAATAACGTGATCCATTTCATTTGCTATATCAAAGAAACGGCGTATTCCCGAAGGTTTGAGGTTCTGTATTTTCTGATTAAGTAAACATGAATAATCCATTACAGCACCAAACTCCTTTGTTCTTCTTCCTCTCCGTCGTCCGTGAAGCATATACCGCCCTGCTTATAGGTAGTCAGGACGAAATTTGTAGCCGTACCGATGACAGAATCAAGTGTAGACAGGCGCTTGGAAACGAATTCGGCAATATCCTGAATCGTACTTCCGTGAACCATAGCGATAAGGTCATAGCTGTTTGATGCCGCAAGATAAACATTTTCCACATTATCATATGACATAACGATTTTTGCGATATCGTCAAAGCCTGTTTCAGGTTTAGGAGTGACCTTCAGCTCAATAATGGCTCTCACCCCGGAATCCGGGAGCCTATCCCAGTTGATAAGGGTCTTTGTACCTCTGATGATACCATTCGCCTTATAATCCTCTATCTGTTTTTTTACCTCCTGCTCGCTTATGCCGAGCATGACCGCAAGCTGAGCAGTAGTAAATTCCGCATTGTCATTCAATAAATCAAGAAGCTTCTTCATAATTATCTTCCTTTCTGATGTAGTTATATAGATAGCTTTTATTATATCATATTCTGTCAGTTTATTCAATCTTTAACAAAGAAATTGTTTTGCCGCCGGCGTGCCGCCGGTGTCAATTCACGTAATCGTTCGCTCCGCTCACTCTGCACCCGTAAGGAAACTTTGTAACCCGCGTTCTGAATAAAAGCCGCGGGGAACAAAACGGTGCGTGCCCGGTGCGTGCCCGCACTGGGCAATTCGCGCCGGCGTGCCGCCGGTGTCAATTCGCGTAATCGTTCGCTCCGCTCACTCTGCACTCGTAAGGCAGCTTCATAAGCCGCGATCGTAACTAAAGCCACGGGGAACATAACGGCAAGTTTAGGTCAAGCCTTTTTAAAGGATTACATAGTCCAGAGGGCGCGGGTGTCCGGTGGACACTTCTCAGCCGCAGGCTGAGAAGCGCCGACCGAGCCGGCAGGCGAGACCCGGGGCGAGCAGCCCCGGGCAGGTCTGGGCGGCAGCCCAGCATGAAAATATGCTTGACAAGAGGGGCTTGACGTGGTATGATAATAGAGCCGCATACTGTGGGCTTGAAAGTGAGCGAAGCTCCGCCTCCGGTAGCGAGTTTGAAACAGGCAGGTGCTATTATGTACGCAGTAATTGAGACAGGCGGAAAGCAGTACAAGGTTGCAAATGGTGATGTTGTATATGTAGAAAAGCTCGAAGCCGAAAACGACTCCACCGTAGACTTCAAGGTGGTTGCAGTCAGCACAGACGATGGCTTTAAGGTTGGCGCTCCCTATGTTGACGGTGCAAAGGTAACAGGCAAGGTTCTTGATACCGTAAAGGGTAAGAAGATCACTGTATTTACCTACAAGCCGAAGAAGAGCTCCAAGCGCAAGATGGGTCACAGACAGAAGTATACAAAAGTTCAGATCGAATCCATCGAGGCATGATAAGGGCTGTGTTTTTCAAAAACCGTGAGGGACTTCTCAGCGGATTTCATATCAGCGGACATTCGGAGATGGCTGAGGCTGGAAATGATGTATTGTGTGCATTCGTTTCGTCGGCGGCATATCTTACGGCGAATACCGTTACCGAAATAATCGGCGCTGATGCCGATGCTGAAGCTGAAGACGGGGAAATGAGACTTACGGTGAATGAAAAATTGACGGAATGTCAGACGATACTGGCAGGGCTGATACTGCATCTTGAAGAGACAGAGAAACAGTATCCCGAGAATTTGAATGTAACCATTACGGAGGTGTAAGTTATGCTGAAAATTAATGTACAGTTGTTCGCTCATAAAAAGGGCGGCGGTTCAACAAAGAACGGTCGTGATTCCGAATCGAAGCGTCTTGGCACAAAGCGTGCAGACGGTCAGTTCGTACTTGCGGGTAATATCCTTGTTAAGCAGAGAGGTACACATATCCATCCCGGCAACAATGTAGGCCGCGGATCTGATGATACCCTCTTCGCAAAGATCGACGGTACCGTAAAGTTTGAGCGCGTAGGCAAGGATCGTAAGCAGGTTTCTGTTTACGCTGTTGCTGCTGAATGATCATACGGCATGATAAAGGAGCTTCGGATTTATTCCGGAGCTTTTTTGTTTTCCCGCCGGAATGACACCTATTCCAATACACGGAGGGCGAGGCGCTGCGGTTAATATGTAATGTGGAAAGTGTAATGTGAAATTGATGTTCGCTATGACAAAGCCACAGCGGAGCGAACGATTACGCGAATTTCCCGGTGCGGGCGCACGTAGGAAGTACCCTTGGGGTGCACGCACCGCCGGGTGTTGCCTTTGATAAATTTGTTTTTATTATCGCCGGAGGCGATTGTTATAGGTGCAAATTTATGTTATAATGGGGAAGGATAATTATTGGATTGAAGAGGAGGAAGGAAAATGTTTGTAGATATTGCGAAGATATTTATTAAAGCAGGAGACGGCGGTGACGGCGCTGTTGCGTTCCATCGTGAAAAATATGTTGCGTCGGGCGGCCCCGACGGCGGTGACGGCGGCAGAGGAGGAAATATCGTCTTTGTTGCTGATGATAATCTGTCAACTCTTGCTGATTTCAGATATAAAAGAAAATATGTCGCCGCAAAAGGCGAAAACGGCAGGGGCGGAAGATGCAACGGTAAAAAAGCCGAGGATCTCGTTATCCGCGTGCCGAGAGGTACTATTATCAAGGAGGCAGAAAGCGGGAGGATCCTCGCTGATATTTCCGATAAGGAACCTGTCATAGTCGCTAAGGGCGGAAAGGGCGGCTGGGGAAATCCCCATTTCGCAAGCCCTACACGCCAGACTCCGCGCTTCGCTAAGCCCGGTCAGCCTGGTGAACAATTTGAGGTACAGCTGGAGCTGAAACTCTTAGCTGATGTGGGTATAGTCGGCTTCCCGAATGTCGGTAAATCTACACTGATCTCCGTGGTCAGCGAGGCAAAGCCCGTTATCGCAGATTACCACTTTACTACTATTACTCCGGTTCTCGGTGTTGTCCGCATGGGTCCCGATCAGTCATTCGTAATGGCGGATATTCCCGGTCTTATCGAGGGCGCCGGCGATGGTGTCGGTCTCGGACATCAGTTTCTGCGCCATGTCGAAAGATGCAGACTGCTTGTCCATATGGTAGATGTTTCCGGCAGTGAAGGCCGCGATCCCAGGGAGGATTTCCGCATTATCAACAGGGAACTGAAAAAATTCAATCCGGAGCTTGCCGAGCGTCCGATGATCGTTGCGGGCAATAAATGCGACCTTACCGATGATGAGACTGTTGAGAAATTCAGGAAATTTATTGAGGATCAGGGATATAAATTTTTCCCGGTCATGGCGGCAATATCATATCAGGTCGAACCGCT
Source organism: uncultured Ruminococcus sp. (assembly GCA_902801055.1). GTDB lineage: Bacteria > Bacillota > Clostridia > Oscillospirales > Acutalibacteraceae > UBA1213. The sequence goes on from CADCGS010000014.1 coordinate 14,455, forward strand.
GCTCAAGGAAATACAGGAGCAGCTTTCCAAGCTTCCGCCTATCGCAAGATATGAGGCTGAGCCTGCACCGCTGCCGCCGGCTGAGGAGATAGGAAAAAATGATATCCGTGTCACAAATCACGGAGGAGTATATTTTGTGGAGGCTGATTCGCTTCTGCGCGTGCTGCGAATGATAGATTTCAGCGACAGCGACAGTGTGCAGTATTTCCAGAGGGTGCTTATCAGCTCGGGAGTAATAGATGCTCTGCGGGAGGCTGGTATCCGGGAGGGCGATACGGTCAGCCTGTATGATTTTGAATTTGAATTTGTGGAATAAGGTGTTGTAATGTCCAGACTTTCTCTTATGGAATGTGATCCCAATAAAATAAGCACACATGGTCTTGCGTTTGTCGGGGACGGTGTGTATGACCTTATCGTCCGGGAGGAACTGGTTTGTCAGGCAAACAGCCATATAAAGGAACTGAATATCCGTAAGGTGGAAATGGTTCGCTGTCAGTCACAGGCGGCTCTCGCCAAGCGCATAGAATCCTTCCTTACAGAGGAGGAGGGCGATGTGCTTCGCCGGGGAAGGAACGCTCATGTATCCCATGCCCCGAAAAATGCGACAATGGCGGATTATCATATGGCTACTGCATTCGAGACGCTTCTCGGCTATCTTTATCTTTCCGGCAGGATAGACAGGATACGTGAGCTTTTGCAGCTCGGACAGGAAAATGATAAATGATAAATGAATAAATGACCATATCTGACAGGTAAAATATGAGGAATGTACTTATAAAGGAGCTTAAACAGAAATATCCGGTTTTTCCGGTTTCCGGGCTGCTGAGAGATATTCTCGGCGGTGTTATTGTTGCGCTTATTTCCATTCCTATATCAATGGGCTATGCCCGTATTGCCGGACTGCCGATGCAGTTCGGCCTTTATGGCTCGGTTTTCCCGATACTTCTGTTTTCACTGCTTACGACGTCGCGGGATTTCGTGTTCGGTGTGGACGCAGCCCCGGCGGCACTGATCGGAAGTGCGGTATTATCAATGGGCATAGCGCCCGAAAGCGAACAGGCGCTGAGGGTCGTTCCTACGCTGACGATGTTCGTTGCATTCTGGCTGCTGATCTTCTATTTATTCAGGGCGGGCAGGATAGTCAGATATATAAGTATCCCCGTTATGGGCGGATTTGTTACGGGAATATGCTGCACAATAATAATGATGCAGCTCCCGAAGATTTACGGCGGCGATGCCGGTATGGGCGAGGGCGCGGAGCTTGTCGGGCATATAATACATGAATTGCCTTTATTCGAGCCGCTGTCCTTTGCGCTCGGGATATCCACCATAGCTGTGATAATGCTCGGGAAAAGATTTATCCCGAAATTTCCGGTATCCGCGCTTGTTATGGCAGTCGGCGCGATGCTTACAATATTCCTGCACGTTGATGAGTATGGCGTAAAGCTGCTTCCTCATGTAGACAGCGGGTTCGGGGGCTTTCATATGCTGCCCGCGATAAGCTCGCCGGATAT
>CADCGS010000015.1 GCA_902801055.1 uncultured Ruminococcus sp.
ACGCGGATATTTGTATGGAGCAGTGGATCTCTTTACATGATCCTGCAGCTCCTTGATAAGCTCGGGGCTGGGCTTATAATTCTTTTTGAGTACAACAGTAGCTTTGACTACCTGTCCTCTTACAGGGTCGGGCGTGCCGGTGATAGCACATTCTACTACAGCATCATGCTCAAGCATAGCACTCTCTACCTCGAACGGGCCTATGCGGTAGCCGGAGCATTTGATAACATCATCGTTTCTTCCGACAAACCAGTAATAGCCCTCGCTGTCGCGCCATGCCATATCGCAGGTATCATAGTATTTTCCGAGAAGAAGCTCGTTTGTCATTTCAGGATTAAGATAATATCCTGTGAAAAGTCCTGTCGGGGGATTATGCTTAACATCCATTACACAGATATTTCCCTCTTCGCCTACGCCGACCTCGTTGCCGTCGTTGTCGAGAAGCTTGATATCATAAAGGGGAGAGGGCTTGCCAGTGGAGCCGATCTTGATATCGTCCCACTGGAAATCAGCCATGAGTACGCTTCCTTCACTCTGACCGAAGCCCTGATATATATTATGACCTGTAAATCTGAACCACTTGTTGTTTACCTCGGGATTGAGCGGCTCGCCGGCGGTGCACCAGTGCTGTATGCTCGAAAGGTCATATGATGCAACATCCTCGAGAAGCATGAAACGGTACATTGTCGGCGGTGCGCAGAAGGTCGTAAGCTTGTAGTCCTGCATATGCTGCAAAAGCTTTGCGGGAACGAATTTATCCATATCATATGCGAAAATAACAGCGCCGCAGATCCACTGACCGTAGATCTTGCCCCAGCCGAATTTTGCCCAGCCGGAATCGGTAACGCTCATATGCAGCTTATTCTCCTGAACCTGCTGCCAATATTTAGCCGTAACGATATGACCGAGCGGGTGAGAAAAGCTGTGCTGGACCATTTTGGGCATACCCGTTGTGCCGGAAGTGAAATATACAAGCATAATATCGTCCTTGGTGGTAGCCTGGTCATCTGTGGGACGCTCGAATACGTCGGACATTGGCTCCATTTCCTCCTCGAGGAATTCCCATCCCTCACGCGGCTCGCCGACTACTATATGATGCTCTAATGTCGGACATTCCGGAAGAGAGTTTTCTGTCTGGGTAACGACAAAATCATCATTTATACATACGATAGCTTTTGCTTTTGCGGCATTTGCACGGTATACTATATCCTTTTTTGTAAGCTGGAGGATACCGGGGATCACAACTGCTCCGAGTTTATGGAGGGCAACGGCGCAGATCCAGTATTCCCAGCGTCTGCGGAGTATCATCATTACGACATCGCCTTTTCTGATACCGATGCTCCTGAAATAATTTGCTGCCTTATTTGAAAGCAGGCTTATATCCCTGAACGTGAAGATCTTCTCCTCGTCATGGTCATTACACCATACAAGGGCTTTTTTGTTTTCATCCTGCTTTGCCCATTCATCCACGATGTCATAGCCGAAGTTGAAATTATCGGGCACATTGACTTTGTAATTCTTCTTGAAGTCTTCGTAAGAGTCAAATTCGATTCTCGGTAAAAATCTGTCCAGCAACATTTTTATTCTCCTTGTATGTTTTATTCAGCCGTTACAACTATTTTATTATCAGTTGCACTATAATGACATTTGTTTGTCATATAATAATTTTATCGGCTTTCTAATAATCATAACACTTTGTATTTTTCATGTCAAGGGTACTTTTGTGCGCTAATACGGTTTTATCGTATTATAGTACTATTATGCTTCAATATCGGGAGGATTTTTTTTCGTCAGGGGATAAAATATACCGTCAGGACAGCCGTTATCTATATCTCCGGCTATTATCCTGTCCGCACAGCGGATCAGGTGCATATATCTTCCGTCCCTGAGCGGGATGGTATAAAGCCGGCAGTTTTTGCCGCGGTAGGAGCGCAGATCAGTCCCCATAGGCTTCTGGATATCATTATATCTGTCAAGGGCAGCGGAAAAATCCGCAGGGATAACGATGCTGCGCTGCGATAAGGTATTGCAGCTGTAGCCGAGTGAACGGGCGAAGCTGAGAATATCGCTGCTGTCTGAGACATAAGCATCTGTCCGGCATCCGGAGATAAGGAGCGGGCGGTCGTGCCTTTGTATTGCCGCAGCGACAGCAGAGCTTATCATTATGATAGCTGCACAGATGCACAGCAGTACGACAGCCTTATTCCCGGCTCCGGAAAATGATGGTATATTCTTTTTCATGCAGATCACTCCGTTTTAGTTTTAATGTGGATATTATTCTGCAAAAGTGAATGTTATTATTACATACATATGAACTATTCAACAAAAATATTTATGTAAAATATATTCTTAGTATGCTATTTTGTTGAAATAATGGAAAATATAAATCTATCGTTGACGAAATATCTGTTGATGTATTATGATATAATATGTTGTATTATGGGGATTAGTATATAAGTAAGTGCTTCAGAAAAAAGTGTTTTAATATTTTAATATATTATTTTATAAATATCGGAGGGCGAATGATGAAAAGGATCATTACATACGGCACCTTTGATCTGCTCCATTACGGGCATATCAATCTCCTGCGCCGTGCAAAGGCATTAGGGGATTACCTTATTGTCTGTCTTTCAACTGACGAGTTCAACTGGAATGAAAAACAAAAGAAATGCTATTTTTCTTATGATCAGAGAAAAGCGCTGCTTGAGGCGATCCGCTATGTTGATCTTGTGATCCCGGAGAAAAGCTGGAGCCAGAAGCGCAGCGATATCCATGAATATCATATAGATACATTTGTCATGGGCGATGACTGGAAGGGAAAGTTCGATTTCCTGAAAGAGGAAGGCTGCGATGTGGTATATCTGCCGAGAACGCCTGAAATAAGCACGACACAGATCAAAAATGACCTTCATAAATGATCTGTCTGGAGGAAACGACATGAAAAAATACGAGATCGGATATACCCAGGGTGTTTTCGATATGTTTCATAAGGGTCATCTGAATCTGCTGCTTAATGCCAAGGAACAATGCCGTTACCTGATAGTAGGAGTTAATTCCGACCGGCTGGTCGAGGAATACAAGCATAAGAAGACGGTTATTTCGGAAAATGACAGACGATACATTATTGAGCATATCGACTGCGTTGATAAAGCGATAATTGCAGATACTCTGGATAAGACCGTAATGTGGGAAAAGCTGAAATTTGACGCGATCTTTATAGGCAGCGACTGGAAGGGAAACCCCAGGTGGGAGGAAACCGGCAGACAGCTCGGAAAGCTCGGCGCAAGTCTTGTCTATCTTCCGCATACCGATGGTATAAGCAGCACTATGCTAAGAGAAGATAAGGATAAAAGAGCAACAGAATAATAAATAATTGGGAGATTGGAAAAATGGGGGAAAAAAAGCTATCCAAGGTTCAGTATCTGATATTGGATGTTTTTGAATATATATATAAATATCTTAATGAAAAGAATATTCCCTACTATATGCTCGGAGGGACCCTGCTGGGTGCGGTACGGCATAAAGGCTTTATTCCGTGGGATGATGACATAGATATCGGTATTCCGAGAACGCAGTACGAACAGTTCCTGAAGGAGATCGACAGCCATCTTCCGGAACATATCAGGCTTGAAACATATTCGGTATCGGATGAGCATCATTATTACTTTGCCCGTGTGGTAGATACCCGCCATAGCCTGAGGCGCAAGGGCAGCCTCAAGGAAAGAAACGAAAATGTCTGGGTCGATATTTTCCCTCTTGACGGTATGCCGAATAACGGCTTTGTCAGAGGAATACATAAGATGCGCTTGCTTTCTACGAGGGCACTGTATCATATTTCCTGCTTCGATAAGGTAAATCTCAAAAGACCAAACCGTCCGTTCAGTGAAAGAGCGGTAATAAAATTCGTACAGGTCACGCATTTCGGAAAGCATATGAGTACCCGAAAAAAGCTCGATAAGCTTGACAGGCTTCTGAAAAAATATCCCATTGAAAAAAGCAATTATATCTGCAATTTCATGGGACAGTATAAATTCCGTGAAATGTTCCCCAAAAGCTGGTACGGAAACGGAAAGCTTTATGATTTTGAAGAATATAAGCTTATGGGTCCCGAGGAATATGACAGAGTCCTGACGCAGATGTACGGCGATTATATGACGCCGCCGAAGGATGCGGATAAGAATGCTCATGCCGCAGAGCTTAACGAATAAGGTGATAATTATGGATAATGAAGAAATGACCCCGGCATCCTCTCTTCCGCCGGCAGAAGGCGACCTGAGAAGGCTCCAGATGGTGGAGCTTGCAATGCTCAAGGAGGTCGTCCGTATCTGTGAAAAATACGGGCTGACCTATTATCTCAGCGCAGGGACCTTCCTCGGCGCTGTACGTCATCACGGATTTATCCCGTGGGATGATGACGCCGATGTCCGTATGCCGCGACCGGATTACGAAAAGCTGCTGAAAGTATTGCCTGATGAATTATCTGATCCGTACATTATTAAGCACTTCCTTTATGACAGTAGCGTACACCGCTATTATCTGAGGATAAACGATCCCCGTGTAAAGCTGAACAGGACTCACAGCAAAACGGGTGAGTTGAGCAATGCATGGCTTGATGTTTTTCCGCTTGACGGTATGCCGAAAAACAAGATCCATAATAAACTCAGGCAGTTTCGTCTGCTTTACAGAAGAATGTGGCTGCAGATATCGGTTTTTGACGAGATCGTAACTCTCAATAAAAAAAGGAAATGGCATGAGGAGCTTATCATAAAGATAGTAAAGCATACACCGATACAGCACCTTGTTAAATATGATAAAATGTGGAAAAAGCTTGATAAGGCAATGAAAGCCTGCTCCGCGGAAGATTCGGAGTATTATGTCAATTTCATGGGAATGTATAAATTCAGAGATATGATACCGAGAAAAGTATACGGCAAGGGAGCAATGTACCGCTTTGAGGACAGGGATTTCAATGCCCCTGAGGATTATGATACCTTCCTCAAGACACTTTACGGCGATTATATGAAGCTGCCGCCTCTGGATAAAAGAAACAAGCATGATGCGACGATAGTATCAATAGACACGGATACCTGATGGGAGGGTATATCATTGTCGGAAATCAGAATATTGCAGATAAACGCAGGTTCAAAAAATTTCGGAGGAGTTTCAGCCTTTCTTCTCAATCTGTACAGGAATATCGACAGGGAAAAAATAAATTTCGATTTTCTTACTCCGAATAAAACTACATATGAACAATATCGCGCTGAAATAGAGGGCTGCGGCGGTCATATCTATGATCTTGGGATAAACAGCAGCAGCTTTAAGGGGAAAAAGAAGCTCCAGAAGGCGCTTTCGGTATTTCTTTCAGAGCATAAATATGATATAATACAGGTGAATTCCGGTGTTCTCTCATTCAACTATATGGTCGCAAAGGCGTGCAGAAAATACTCGGATTCAATAATAATAGTTCATTCCCACAATAACGGCGGGAGAAGCTCCCTGAAGGAGAAATTTTCTGCGCCGCTCAAAAGCCTTCTTGTGAAAAAGGCAGATAAGCTCCTTGCCTGCTCTCTTTCTGCGGCGGAATATATGTTCCCCGAAAAGGCTGCGCATAATGAGACTGTAATTATCAAGAACGGTATAGTTCCTGAGAAATTTGCATATTCTCCCGAAATAAGACAGCAGCTCCGCAAAGAGCTTGGTATCGCAAACAAATATGTTATCGGCAATGTGGGAAGATTTGTGCCGCAGAAAAATCACAGCTTTATGCTTGATGTTTTTTCTCAGCTCCTGAAAAAGGAGCCGGATGCGGTGCTTATGCTTATCGGCGAGGGAGAGCTTACCGATGAAATAAAAAATAAAGCTGCCGGTCTCGGCATAGCCGACAAGGTCATGTTTATGGGACTGCGGCGTGATATAGAAAAATACTATCAGGCGATGGATGTATTTTTCCTTCCCTCGGTCTTCGAGGGTCTGGGCATAGTGAATATAGAAGCCCAGGCGGCGGGACTGCATTGTGTGGTATCGGATGTGGTGCCGCAGTTTGCCAATGCCGCGGGAATGATAAAATTTATTTCGCTTGATGATGATAAAGATGTCTGGATAAAAGCCCTGCTTGAAAATAAGGATCCTGTCCGTCAGGACGGAAGCGTGAGAATAAGGGAAGCAGGCTTTGATATATCGAATACAGGCAAGGTCATGACAGAGATATATACACAATTGATGAATAATAATAAATGACATAAAGAGATGATCTGATGAAAAAGAAAGCCGGTATCCTGACCTTTCATAACGCGAATAATTACGGAGCCGCTTTACAGGCATATGCATTGCAGACAGCTATAAATGGTCTTTCGCCCGAAACGGAGACGGAAATAATAGATTATACCTGCAATGGTATCCAGGGACAGCGTTCACTGAAACGTGTGATAAAGAAACAGGGCTTTGTCAGCGCTGTGCTGCATTGGCCCTTTACAAAAAAGAGGATAAAGAAAATAGACGAATTCTGCCGTAAGCATATGAGGCTTTCCCGCAGGGTGCAGAGCAGGGAAGAACTCAAAGCCCTTGCAGAGGAATATGATGTGATAATTTCCGGCAGCGATCAGATATGGAACCGCAAATGGAACGGTAATGATGATGTCTATTTGCAGGATTTCCACGACCACAGCGAAAAAAAGGCGTCCTATGCCGCAAGCTTTGGCATAAAGGAGCTTCCGCAGCAGTGGAAGGAACCGTATAGAAAATACCTGTCCGCATTTTCAGCTGTATCTGTCCGTGAGGACAGCGGCAAAATGATAATGAAGGACGATTTTGATATAGATGCGCAGGTAAATATTGATCCTACGCTTTTACTTACTTCTTCACAATGGAACAGCATTGCTGCTCCGACTATCATAGATAAGCCATATGTACTTGTATATATGGTGCCTTTTCAGAAGAGCGTGCTTGAATATGCACGTAAGATCGCTGTACAGCGCGGTCTGGAAATGGTCATTGTTTGCAAAAGCCTGAAAAAAACAGGCGGTATATTTATGGGAGGCTCGGCTGTAGAGGAGATCATAGCCCTTTTCCGTGACGCTCAGTGCGTTGTGACCAATTCATTCCACGGAACGGCTTTTTCGGTCATCTACAATAAAGAGCTTTCGATCGAACTGAAAAATCCGAGGGGATATAACCTGCGCAGCAAGAACCTTCTGCGCGAATGTGGTCTGCTTGACGGGTCTGAGGACGAAGGAGAGGGAATATTGAAAATTTCCTGTCCCGACGCCGCGAAAACAGAAAAACGTCTTGCTGAAAAAAGAAAAGCATCCTTTGAATATCTTGCAGCCCTTTTGAAATAAGGGTGTATTGATCCTGCGTAAGGAGGTGGACGAGTGTCACTTAGAAAAATCTCCGCTGATATAGCGAATTTCTTATTTGTAGTTTATGCATTTTTTGTAGATATCATTTCAGTATTTCCTTCGTATATCCGGTTGGGAATGTGGTTCCTTATCATATTTTTACAGGCGGTATCCTATAATTTCGTTATCAGATACGAGAAAAAGCTTGTATTTGTGCTTGTGCTGACCTGCTGTATCGCTCTGATAAATAATCAGGAAATAATAAGGGGAAACCTCCCCTATATGATGACGCTGAAATTCATGATAACATTTCTGTACTTCTTCCTGATAATTTTCGACCAGTCTTCATATAACAAGATAATGAAAACTGTTATAAGCATGGGCTTAATAAATGTTATTGCGACCTATTTTTTCCTTCTTGTTCCTTCCGCATATGCGGCAATGTTCAATGTCTGGGGCTATTATCCGACAGGTACCCAGCAGGGAACATACGGATACCGTGCCGCACTGACTAACCATTATTCGCATAACGGTATCATCTGCATTATTACCACGATAGCACTTTTTGCGGTGCTGATATCGGATTTCCAGAAGCAAAGCAAAAAGAAAAGACGCTTTATACGTTATTTAGTTCTTTTCCTTCTGTCGCTTTTCGCAGTCGTCATGACATCAAAGCGAGGCGTTCTGCTGTTTGGCGTTGTGGCGATGATGCTTGTTTATTCTATCTGCAATATCCAGAATATAGCCCGCAACGGTATAAAGATAGTCATTGTTGCCGCGGTGATCGTGACTTTACTCTATCTGGGGTATCGGTTCATTCCTATTATTCATAATACTATCGACCGTTTCCTTGTTATCGGTACTGAGGATGATAAGGAGGCAGACTCGAGATTTGAATTCTGGAAGGCTGCGATCAAGCTGTTTTTCCAGCATCCTGTTTTTGGTATCGGGTGGTTTGGCTTCCGTTATTACTATAGTGAAAATCTTTACGATCAGTCGCAGCGCGCAGAACGCTACAGCTATATGAATGCACATAATGTATATATCCAGATGCTGTGTGAATCAGGCGCAGTAGGTTTTATTATATACATCACCCTGCTGATCGCCGTTACGGTTCTTGTATTCAGGCTTATCCACAGAACCTACAGAATGCCCGGGTATCCGCATAAGAGACAGGTCATCTTCGGGAGCAGTATGCATTTCCTGTTTGTCTTTTACAGCCTTACGGGTAACTGTCTGTATGATATGACCTTTGCATTCTATTGTATAGCCCTGGGTTTCCTGCTTGGAACAAATATTGAATCCAGGAATTATAAGAAAAAGCTGCTTGAACAGAAAAAACGGCAAAATGAGATAGAAATGTTGGACAGAAGCCGCTTTTTCGTTGACAGCTGATAAAAAATATTATGAAGATGCTCTGAAAATCGCTGCTGCGGCACTGCCGCCGCTGCGCCAATGTCGTCATCAAGGATCTTTGCTGATGATATTGCCCGGGATGCGGGTTTTCAGAGTATCTGTATTGTAAGAAGGTAAAGTATGAGCAGCAGAGAAGAAAAACTGGTTAAAAATTCCATAATTCTGTCGATCGGTACCTTCCTTCCTAAGCTTGCGGCGTTCATAACGCTGCCTATTCTGACTAAATGTATGCTTACGGAGGAATTCGGTGTATATGACCTTATTACCGTTCTGGTATCTCTTGTGCTGCCGGCTGCGACCCTCCAGATTCAGACAGCGGCATTCCGTTTTCTTATCGACAGACGTGATGATGAATATGAAATAAAGAAGATCATAACAAATATATATACCTTCATTGTACCTGTGTCGCTGGTGACGCTCGGCATCATGTTTGTTGTGCTGACGATCATATCAGGCGCACTGTCACTGTCTGTAAGGCTGTGGATATGCCTTTATTTCCTTGCGGATATTCTCGTGAACGCCGCAAGACAGATAGTGCGCGGTCTTGCCAATAATATGGATTATTCCATCAGCGCAATAATAAGCGCCATGTGTAAGATGGTCTTTGCCGTTATTGCGGTCTACTGGCTGAATATGGGGCTTGAGGGAGCTATTATCGCACTTGCGCTCAGCTCTGTCTTTTCCTTTATGTATCTTCTTCTAAAAACGAGATTATTGAAATATTATGATTTCTCGATGATAAGCAAGGACAGTCTGAAGGAGCTGCTGCATTATTCGTGGCCTATGGTGCCGAACAGTATGTCGATGTGGGTAATGCGTGTATCAGACCGTTTTGTTATCTCGCTTTCTCCGCTCGGCACCTTCGGAAACGGACTTTACGGCGCTGCGAATAAGATACCGCAGCTGCTGCAGCTTGCACAGTCTACCTTTGCTATGGCATGGCAGGAAAATGCAAGTCTGTATTCCAAGGATAAGGATATCAATAAATATTATTCCTCCATGTTCAAGACCATGTTCAACCTGATGGCGGGCTTTCTCGGCGCATTGCTTGCGGCAGCGCCGTTCCTGTACCAGCTGCTGATACATAAGGTCGAAATGTACGAGGGCTATCCCCAGGTCCCGATACTTTTCCTGAGTATGTTCTTCTATAGTATGTCAACATATCTCGGGGGAATATATGTTGCCTATAAGGCTACGCTGAATGTCGGCATAACCACAATGGTCTCCGCTGTAATAAATCTTGTTGTGGATATAGCTTTGATAAATGTTATCGGACTTTATGCCGCATCGCTTTCCACGCTGGTAAGCTATGTATTCCTGTTCGTATTTCGTATGTTCAACGTCAGGAAGCTTGTTAAGCTTAAATATGATTATATACATATACTGCTTGTGCTGGGTATCATTTTTGTTGAATGCTGGCTTTGTATGCAAAGCAATATACTTGCACAGAGCTTCAATATCTTTATCGGCATACTTGCATTTGTTGTGCTTAATTTACCGCTTATCAAAGCAGTGTACCGCAAATTCAAAAAGCTTTTTGCCAAGCTTACGAAAAAAGGCAAAAAAGCAGCTGCCGGAGCCGGTACGGCTGTAAAGAGCAAAGCTGCCACAATCATACGCTATAACGGTCTTTATGTACTGAAAATAATCGCTGTATTCCTCGTCATATGCTCCTCTGCGGGACTGACGGGAGAAATTGGCGGATATTTCAGCGCCGCGTCGCGCTTTGCGATACCGTGTCTGTTTATGACAGCAGGCTTCCTCTATATAAATAAGGTCAAAAGCGGCCGCAGGGGTTCGCTGCTGAAACGCTGTTTCCTGCTCCTGCTCGGCTCAAACCTGTTCTTCTTCGTTTTCGATATTCTCATGGTTATTGCCAAGGGAGGAAATGCGGGAGAATACCTCGGCTCTCTTATGAATGTAAGGACGGCAGAAAAGATTCTTCTGCTGAATTATTCGCCGTTTGGTGAGCATCTGTGGTATTTCGGGGCAATGCTTTATGTCCTGATAATTTTGACCGTTGCTGATAAGCTGAGGCTGCGCAGACTTTTGTTTATTCTGACGCCGCTGCTGCTTGCAGCTTCGCTGTGTCTTGGAAAATATTCATTGTTCATTTTCGGAAGAGTATTTTCCGCAAGCATTACAGATAATTTCCTCTTTACAGGACTGCCTTATTTCTGTCTCGGAATGATGATATTCGGTAAAAGGGAAAGGATAGAAAAGATATTCCGCAAGAAGAGATCCACGCTCGGAGTGATATTTGTCGTATCGCTGCTGATGACGGCTGCGGAGCGCTATTTGCTGCTGCGCTGCGGATATGCTTCTGGGGCGGGGTATTATGTCAGCACGATACTTTCGGCAGTATCAATATTTGTGCTCTGTATGGTGACCTATCGCAGGGAGCATCACAGTCTGCTGAAGATCATGGCGGATATGGGAAGAAAGCACTCTGTGAGGATATATATAATATATCCTGTATTTGCGCTCCTGTTCGCATGGGCTGCCGGATGCCTCGGCTTTGGCGGCAAATATCTGTGGATATATCCTGTGCCTGTATTTATTGCATCACTTGCCGTTTCGGTAATACTCGGAGCTGCTGTGGGTATTATAAAGCCTGAAAAGAAGGGTGCTGCTGCAGGCGGTACAAAATATATAAATACGGACGGTAATGAGGGAAAGCCGCTGCCTGTTCTCTATGAAGCAAAGAGTGAATGCTGCGGCTGTACGGCCTGCAGTGCTGTCTGCCCGAAAAATGCAATAATTATGGAGGAGGATGCTGAGGGCTTCCTCTATCCGACAGTCGATGCATCTCTGTGCATCAGATGCTATCAGTGCACGAAGGTATGCTCGTTCAAGCAGAGCGTGTGAGATTTACGGGATATAGCATATGCTGCGAGGCGTGCATAGTGTTATCAGGTGACTAATTATGGAAACGATTGTTTATGCTGCAAGGGTAAAGGATAAGGAGCTGCTGAAAAGAAGCTCTTCCGGCGGTGCTTTTACTGCATTGTCCGATGTTTTTCTTGAAAACGGAGATGCGGTCGTCTGCGCTGTGTATAATTACACCAGCCATGACTGCGAATACAGACTTGTCCTTACAAAAAAGGAACGTGATGAGGCTCTGGGTTCAAAATATGTCCAGAGTATCCCGGGAAAGATTTTCCGCGAGGCTGAAAAATGGCTGAGGGATAATCCGGGAAGGAGGCTTCTTTTTGTCGGAACGGGATGTCAGGCGGCAGGCTTTGCGGGCTTTGCAAAGCAGCGTTCGCTCAGAGACAGGACGGTCGTATGCGACATAATATGTCACGGCTCTCCTTCGCCGTCAGTATGGAGGGACTACATTGCCGGATTTGAGAAAAAGCACGGAAAGGCTGAATATATTACCTTCAAGGATAAAAGAAACGGCTGGAACAAACCGCTGTCGCTTGCTGTGACGGATGGCGGGGAGGTCAGCATAAAGGGCTATAAGAAGCTTTTCACGAGTAACTGCACGATGCGTCCGTGCTGTCACAAATGTCCGTACACAAAAGTAGAAAGAGATACTGACCTGACGATAGGCGATTACTGGCATATAGAAGATAAGCTCCCGGATTTTTATGACCCGATGGGCAATTCGCTTATACTGATCCATACTGAAGCAGGCAGGGAGCTTTTCGATAAGGCGAGTGACGCTATGTATATCATGCAGAGTGATGTTAAATCATGCCTGCAGAAAAATCTGATGCGTCCTACGGCTGTTTCGCCGCTCAGAAAAGACTTCTGGAGGGATTACAGAAAGCACGGTATAGACTATGTTGTAAAAAAATATGCCATGCCCCGGGGGTTCAGAAAAATCACAATGAAAATACAAAAAATCGTAAAATCATAAGTAATCAAGCAGATATGGATGTTGACCTGATCGACATCGTGTCTGCTTGTGTGATTTTTGTGTGAATATTTTTCATCGGATTGAAATTTATACCATAATATGCCTATATTAAGATTTTTACAGAAAATGGATTTGTAAAAATAGGCAAAAATATATCTTTTCGATTGATAAATGATATCTGTTGTAGTATAATTGTAGACATTGTATAGAGGGTATTTATACAGAAGTATTTATGTATTGTGATATGTCACGGTTTCACTGTTTTGATACCCCAAACACGAAGGGCAGGTAACAGCGGTATGAGTTCAATAGGAGTTTTAGGTGCCGGAACATGGGGGATGGCTCTTGCAAGGATGCTTGCAAACAGCGGCCACGATGTTGCTGTATGGTCTGCGCTCGGGTATGAGATAGATGATCTTTCCGCAACGCGGAAACATCCGAAGCTTCCGGGTGTGGCTTTTCCTGAATCCATTGCATTTACAAAGGATATTTCTGATCTGTGCAGCGGAAAGGAAGTAATTATACTTGCGGTTCCGTCTCCGTTTATACGTGCGACTGCAAAGCAGGCCCTTCCTTTTTTAAATAAAGATCAGATACTTGTGAGTGTCGCAAAGGGCATCGAAAAGGGAACTCATTATACAATGACTGAAATAATCAGTGATGAGCTGAAAAATGCGCCTGAACTTGATGGTATACGAATAGCGGCGCTGTCCGGTCCGACTCATGCCGAGGAAGTCGCGATAGATATGCCGACAACGATAGTTTCAGCCTGTGATGATCCGGATGCTGCGTCCAAGGTACAGGATATTTTCTCGAATACCTGTATGAGGGTTTACAGAAATCCTGATATCAAGGGAGTAGAGCTTTGCGGAGCGCTGAAAAACATTATTGCTCTGGCGTCGGGGATACTGACGGGTCTGGGGTATGGTGACAATACAAAAGCAGCGCTGATCACACGCGGTCTGACCGAGATAACCAGGTTAGGCATTGCGATGGGATGCAGGGAAAAGACCTTTTATGGACTTGCAGGCATAGGTGATCTGATAGTTACGGCAACGAGTGTTCACAGCAGGAACAATACCTGCGGAAGATATATAGGTCAGGGACTTCCCGCAGAGGAAGCCGTAAAAAAAGTCGGTATGGTTGTAGAGGGAATCAATGCGATCCCTGCGGCCATGCAGCTCAAGGATGCATATAATGTTGAATTGCCTATTATTGAGGCAGTTGATTCTGTTATCAATCGCGGCACCAAGCCTTCGGACGCTGTAATGAGCCTTATGCTCAGAGATAAAAAGGATGAGATAGGGTTTGATATTATCTGATTATTTCGTCCTGTTTGTTTTTTTGATTCCGGGCAATTCGTTTTTTCGGCTTTATAATACGCTGTCCGGGTGATTATCCCGGGTTCTCATGATATCTGTTTTCAGCTATTCCGTTTGGCGGATATTATTTCAGTATTTCCAACCCCTATCTGGCGTTTGTTTGTACTCTAAAGGAACCTTTACTGGATATTGTGGGGGTTGAGGGGAAATGGTTGTTTTGATGCTTGGTGGGAATAATAATGTCAATTTTGTAGGAAAATATGCAATTTGATTGTGATAAATATATGTAGTTGAAATGTTGGGTTGTGAGATTGTGATGGGGTTGCAATCTCATTTATTTAGTATATGAAGATATGGGAGGTAGCAAAATGAAAGGCATCATTTTAGCAGGCGGCAGCGGAACAAGGCTGTATCCGCTTACAAAAGTAACATCAAAGCAGCTCCTTCCCATTTATGATAAGCCGATGATCTATTACCCGATGTCTGTACTTATGATGGCAGGCATTCGGGATATTTTGATAATATCCACTCCGCAGGACACACCGAGGTTTGAAAGCCTGCTCGGTGATGGTCATCAGTTCGGAGTGGAGCTTTCTTATGCGGTTCAGCCTTCACCGGACGGACTTGCTCAGGCGTTTATAATCGGTGCTGATTTCATCGACAATGACAGTGTTGCGATGGTGCTTGGTGATAATATTTTTGCCGGACACGGACTTAAAAAACGTCTGAAAAAAGCCGTTGAAAATGCCGAAGGCGGCAAGGGTGCGACAGTGTTCGGATACTATGTTGACGATCCGGAACGCTTCGGAATTGTTGAGTTTGATGAAAACGGCAAGGCGATTTCAATAGAGGAAAAACCCGAAAAACCAAAAAGCAATTACTGCGTTACAGGCTTGTATTTTTATGACAATAAAGTTGTTGAGTATGCAAACAGTCTCAAGCCCTCAGCAAGAGGTGAACTTGAAATAACTGACCTCAACAGGATATATCTTGAAAAAGATGCATTGAATGTTGAGCTTCTCGGTCAGGGTTTCACATGGCTCGATACAGGAACACATGAAAGCCTTGCTGAGGCTACAAACTTTGTAAAAACAGTTGAAACTCATCAGCATAGAAAAATCGCTTGTCTTGAAGAAATCGCATACCTTAACGGCTGGATCACAAAAGACGATATATTGGCAGTTTATGAGGAACTGAAAAAGAATCAGTATGGTCAGTATCTCAAAGCTGTAATTGATGAAAAGTATCTTGATGTTGTACATACTGACATTATGACTTTCAAAAAGTGAGGAAATGAAATGACAATTATCGTAACAGGCGGCGCCGGTTTTATTGGCGGCAACTTCATACATTATTATCTGAAAGAACATCCTGAAGACAGAGTCATCTGTCTTGATAAGCTGACGTATGCAGGAAACCTTTCTACACTCAAAGCCGTTATGAACAATCCGAATTTCAGATTTGTAAAGGCGGATATATGCGACAGAGAAGCCGTTGAAAAGCTGTTTGAAGAAGAGCATCCGGATATTGTCGTTAATTTTGCAGCAGAAAGCCATGTTGACCGTTCGATCGAGAATCCGGAGATTTTCCTTCAGACAAATATCATTGGAACAGAAGTATTGATGGACGCTTGCCGCAAATA
>CADCGS010000016.1 GCA_902801055.1 uncultured Ruminococcus sp.
GATCTGTCAGAACATAGTAGGCTCCCGCTGAGCCGATAGCGCTGCCGATGCTGTATTCTTCATAATGCTCGAGGATATGCCGCCCCTCGGAATCCACGCCTACCGCCCGTATGCTGCGTTTTTTCTGATCTGTTTCGACCGTAAAAAGCTCACGGTATCCTGTCGGCTTCCTGCTAAGCTGATTTGACAGTCTGCGCCTGCCGGGTTCCCGTTCAAGTCCGTTTTTTTCTTTCGCGGAGGTATTTGCGGCAAGAGTATTTCTGACTATAGCATCCACAAACGCCTTACGGTTTTTATAGCCGTAGGGGATAGCAACAATTGTATACCATTTGCCGGGATAATCCCAGTATTGCTGGAAATAATCCTCGACCGGATGATCGTCAGTCACCTCTCTGATATCCGGTCTTGTTTTTTGTATGATCTCAAGTGCCTCGCGGTGAATGGTCTCACGTAATTCCGCAGCATATCTGAGATCCTGTTCACTGTATTCTGACATAATTTACCCTCCTGTCAGTGAAGACTTACTCAATACGGATAACTGAACCTTCACGCGGTTCCTCGATACCATCGCCGTCATGCTCCTTTGACGAGCTTATCTCGATAAAGCACAGATTTTCCCGGTCATAGTCCCAGTGAGGAACATTATACCACAAGTTCATCAGATATATATGCTCCCGGACCTTCTTTTCCCAGCGGTCGGGCGGATATCCGTAATGCAGGACCCGCAGAAAGGATTCAAAGCCGTACAGCCGCGGATCCTCAATTGCATTATAGTCATATTGCCGGCGCTCGACATAGAACCATCTGCCGTTTTCGGCATGGTCGCGGATATAGCGCCAGCGCCTGACCGGCGGATGTTCAGTACTCTTTATAAACCGGCAGATATGTTCAAGCTGCCACCAGCGAAGATCTTCTTCATCCTTTGCGCGGTAAACGACAATATCATCTCCGCCGCGCTCTCCCTCATGCATTACAGTAAGCCCGTCCAGATAAGAGGCTGAAAAAAAAATCTATCGGCTGATCGGACAATTCCTCCGGCAGATGCTGCCTTATCCATTTTTCATCTATTCTCATTTGCTGATCCCCCCTTGAAGATTTGTATTTTCATACAGAAGCAGTACTGCAAATGGCTGCCCCGGGCGAAGCAGATGTGTTGCTAAGCCGCAATGCGTTCTGCCGGCGGTGTTGCCTAAGGAAAAACTCCGCAGGGAATTAACCATGCGGAGTAATATTTTATTCCTTTGAGCTTGATGAGGTATTGCTTGAATAAGTATAATAATCGTAATAATTGTAACGCGAATATTTGGAATAGGAGCCGGTGGATTTTGCGCTGTAGGAACTGTAAATAGCACCCAAAATCTTTACGCCGGCGGATTCAAGGTTTTTCTTTGCCTGAACGACAATACCCTTATCTGTGGAATTATGCTTGATAACAAATATTACGCCGTCCATATATCTTCCGAGAGCCGCTGCATCCGTTACGAGGAATACAGGCGGTGTATCAAAGATAACATAATCGAACTGCTCCTCAAGCTCTGCAACAAGCTTTTTCATATTGGAGCTTGAAAGAAGCTCCGACGGGTTCGGAGGTATCGAACCGGCAAGCAGAATACTCATCTTTGTACCGCTTACCTTATGGAGAACAGAACTTAATTCCACCTGACCCTTGAGTACGTTTGTCAGACCGTAGGAATTCTTGTTTGATGCTATGTAGCGGTGAACCGTAGGCCTTCTGAGGTCACATTCAACAAGGCATACGCTTTTGTTATAGCCCGAAAGCGTAAGCGCAAGATTTACGGAAATATTGGTTTTACCCTCATTTGCAAGTGTAGAAGTAATCATGATATTCTTGCACTTCTGGGTAGCTCTGAGGAATTCGATATTCGTACACAGCATTTTGTATGCCTCGACATAATTGAACGGAGCATTCGGATCGGCTATGCTGCATAAGCTTTTTACAACGGGCTTGTCCTTTTTTGATTTAAAATTAAACATTCTTATTAAACTCCTTTGTGTCAACGGCAGGTATCAGACCGAGAAGCGGAATACCAAGCGATTTGGTGATATCCTCCTCTGTCTTGAACGTATTATTTGTAAATTCGCGGATAAATACTACCGCAAGAGTAAGCACGAAACCAATGAGCGCGCCGATAATAGTGTTTCGGGTCACATTGGGGCTGACAGGCTTACCGTTATTGCTTATCTTTGCAGCCTGGATAACATTAACGGAACCGGCCTCAACTCTGTCCTTGATTATCTCAGGTGCTTTGTCAACTATACTGGCTATAAGAGCCTTTGCATATGATGCGTCAACATTATTGATGCTTATATTTATTACCTGTGTATTATTTACACTGGAAACCTTCAGAGCATTCCTGAGCTTTTCATAGGTCAGTGTTCTGTGCTGCGGAAATGTATTTTTCAGCTGTTCATCCTCAACTACCGGCTGGAGCACAGCAGCGGATTTAATGATGATCGAATATACATCCGCAAGGCTCTGGGCAGCGGTTATTTCCGTATTGGCAACGGTGTTTGTATTTTCCGTCTTATTATTTACTATCAGTACTGCATCTGCTGAATACTGCTTCTTTATAAAAAATTTGGAATATACAAAGAAACCCGCAGCAATTATTGCCGTAACCAGTATAAGCGGCAGAATATTCTTTTTCAGAATACCGAATATGACCCGTAAATCTATTTCATTTCCGGATGAGGATTCGGATGTTTCCGAAGCAGACGCCGCAGATATCGCAGGTACAGCAGCAATCTGTTCTGTAGTCTCCTCCACACAATCAACTCCCTGTCTGAGATTTTTTACCGGAAAAATCCGGACACTGCATTTTCATACCTTGATATTATAGCATCATTAATATACCTTGTCAATTGAGTTTTATAGCAATAAAAGTCAAATATTCCCATGCTTTTATGTACATTTTCTTCAATAGCGCCATAATACCGGGATACATAAACCCCTGTATCGGGGAAGCTTCAAAAGAAGATATATCAATTTGTCGGAATGAAAAGATCCCAGGGAATAATCCGATGCGGAATTGATCATGAGTATTAATCGCGGCATGCTCAGGCATTCAAAGTGAACAAAAATATTGACAAATTAAGGTATAAGTAGTACAATGTAGTTGCTGAGGACTGTGTTTATTTGAGAAATTCCTGGTGCAGAAAAAACGCATTAGCATGGGATTTTCGTATGATCGTACAGAGGATGAAATCTGATGAAAACAGTAAAGATAAAAATAACCTTCAATTCGCCTGTGATACTGGGCTTCTTTGCACTTTGTCTTGCGGCGTTTGTTCTGAACAGTATTTTTCCGGGAGGCTCCGTGAACCATACATTTTTCAGCGTCTATCGGGCTTCCTTAGCCGACCCGCTGACATATCTGCGGTTTTTCACTCATGTATTGGGTCATGCTGACTGGAGCCATCTTCTCGGCAATATGATGCTCTTCCTCGTTCTGGGGCCGATAATGGAAGAAAAATACGGCAGCATGAATATGCTTTTCGTGATACTCGTAACCGCTCTTGTGACCGGGCTTGTGCAGTTTATATTCTTCCCCGGCACCGGACTTCTCGGCGCCAGCGGAATAGTTTTCATGCTTATACTTCTGTCCGGCTTTGTAAACTTCAAGGATGGCGAGATACCTGTGACCCTGATCCTTGTAGCGCTTTTCTATATCGGCGGACAGATTTATCAGGGAATAGCAAGCAGCGACAATGTTTCTCAGCTTACGCACGTTATCGGCGGACTGAGCGGTTCGTGCTTCGGTTATATAATGAATAAGAATAAAATGAATAAGTACTGAGGAGAGAATTCAGTGTTTGACCATATTGAACTCCAAAAGCCCGGTGATTTTTTCCAGCCACTGAAAAGCCGCCCGCGCAGGGGAATATATTTCTACCGCATAAACGGTTGTTCGGACGAAATAATGGATTTTATCTGGCAATACTATAATGCCGCAATGAGATCCGGCACAATAATAGAGGGTCGCCTTCCGAACCCTGATAATAAAAATCTGTCATATTATAATGAAATGCTTGGCCCACAGTTCATGCTCGACAAGCAGTTCATCTCCGCCAGCCTGAAAAAATGGCTCCCGAGAATGAATAACTATCAGAATGATGCGGTTTCCTCCGCGATATTCGATACCCTGAACGATCTCAGAAATAAGGGTAAAAATGACAATATGCTAAAAAATGCCTACATAAAATTCATGTGCTGGCTTTATTATAAATTTGAGAGAATAATTATCCGTCTCGGCGACGATAATGTGCCGAAGCTTTTGTACGAGGGAAGTCCGGGCAAATATGAGCTTCTTATGATACGTATGCTTGCAGGCTCGGGCTGCGATGTCGTGCTTTTGCAGTATGAGGGCGATGTGACCTACCTCACTCTTGACCCTGAGTCGGATTATTCCGAGGAGCTGAAACTTCCGGGAATGAAGGTGTTCCCGACCGACTTCAATCTGAAAAAGCTCCGTGAAATGCTCACGGAAAAGGAAAATCAGGAGCGTATGTACGGCCCTGCACCATCGGTGCTGAATTGTACGAATGCGTGGATAAAGGGAAAGGGGCTTGACGATATCCGTACCCCCGTGACCTCGCGCGGAAATGACCCGAATCTCTTCTATAACTGCTTTATCCGGCTTTGCGGTGTTGAGGATAAGATAACATATCTCAACGACCTTTTCCGTCTGCAGCAGGAGCTTCGCGGCAGCGGCAGAAAGGTAGTCATAGTTGATGAGCAGATACCCCAGCCGACCTTCGACGAGATAGGGAAGATACACAAGGGAAATTATGCAAAGCTTGAACAGCTTGTCCGCGATATGGATACAAATATCAGCTACCCGCAGGATACGGAGCTGCAAAAGCTTATGTCCAAGGCATTTACCGATGTGATGGTGGAGCTTTCAAAGGAAAAGGACAGCAGCATGAACCGCCTGACAAATAAGGCAGTTTACCTTCTCTGCTGGCTGAAGCGATATATGAAGGAGCTTTTCAAAAGCTGGAAAATGCCGGAAATCGCCTGCTTTATCTATATGGGCGGGAGCCGGAATGATAATGAATCCGCTTTTCTCAAGCTGCTTTCAAAGCTTCCGGTCGATGTTCTGATACTGATACCGGATAAAAACAAAAAGGGTGCTCTCGAGGATAAGCTCCTTTACGAGCTGACCTACGATGACAGCCTGACGGTCGCCCGCTATCCTCAGGACGCGGCATCGCTCAGGGTCGGTACGGTCGCCTATCATGCTGAAAAAGAGCTTGATAAGGTAATGTATCAGGATTCCGGAATGTACCGCAACCAGCAGTACGGCAGAGCCGATGCGCTTGTGCTCAGTACGATGTATGAGGAGATAGATATCCTCTGGCGCGAGGAACCGAAATACCGTCCGAATTTTGATGTAGTGAATGATACGGTCACTATCCCGGTCATATGCTCCAAAATAAGCGGTGTAAAGGATAATGATGTCGAGAATTACTGGGTAAGCATAAAGCGTCTTTTTACTCCCGATACCATAGTTTTCGACCATTTCCCGATAATCGAGCCGGGTGCGCCGAACCCGATGAAACAGGCCTCCGGGGAATTTTTCAGGAACGGCAGGCTCCAGAAGGAAATAATAAAAAGACATAAGCTATACCGATACGGCGTTCTCAGGGAGGAAATACAGGATCATATCCTCAGCAAGCTTGAGATAATGATAAATGAACGCTTTATAAGGGGTACCTTTGAAAACGGCATGGAATATACGATAGTTTCTACCGTTCTCAATTTAGATAAAACTATAGTCCGTCTGATACAGAAATTTGACTTTACAAAGCTGAATCCTAAGGTCATCTGCTTATCGCTTGACGAGCGCAGTATGTCGGTGGAGGATACCATATTCATTACCTTCCTCAGCCTGATAGGATTTGATGTTGCGGTATTTGTGCCTACAGGCTACCGCACAGTAGAGCAGTTTTTCAATCCGGGCAAGGAATTATTCGTCGAGCATCAGGTCGGCGAATATGTGTATGATCTTCGGGTGCCGAATTTCAGCAGAGTCAGTGACAAACCTGTCACGAAAAAAACGTGGCGTGACAAATTTTTTAAGAGAGGAAAATAACTATGGGACTTGATTTCAGCAAAGTAAACACACAGGCAAAGGAAACTCAGCAGACTCAGCTCGCCGAAAAGGATCCGGCAACAGAGCAGGTAGTTGTAGGGACTCCGGAAAACCCGGTCGTTGAAACCTATGATATCGTTGCTGAAAGACAGAAAATGAATACTGAGCTTGTGAACAGCAAGGAGGTAGACGAGCTTTGCAGCCGTATCCAGATAGATAATATGGAATCTATCGTTACCTTCGGTGCAGAGGCAGCAGATGAGATCTCCAAGGCGTCCGATATCGTGCTCAACAGCATGAGCCTCAAGCAGATAGAGGAATCCAGCGTAATGCTCAAGCAGCTTGCAAAGATCATGGAGAAGTTCGATATCAACGAGATCAAGGAGGAGCCGGGCTTCTTCAAGAAGATGTTCTCGAATGCAAAGAAGCAGCTTGACAAGATCCTTGCAAAGTACCATACAATGGGCGACGAGGTAGACAAGATCTATGTAGAGCTTAAAAAGTATGAGGACGAGATCAAACATTCCAACAGGAACCTCGACCAGATGTTCGACGCCAACGTAGAATACTATCATAAGCTGGTCAAATACATACTTGCAGGTGAACAGGGTTGCAAGGAGATAGAAGCCTATATCGAGCAGCGCCAGAAGGATCTTGAGGAGACAGGCGACAATTCCATCCAGTTCGAGATCCAGTCCTGCCAGCAGGCTCTTATGATGCTCGAGCAGAGAACTCAGGATCTGCGTACAGCAGAAAATGTTGCTATGCAGTCTATCCCGATGATAAAGACCATGGAATTCAGCAACCTCAACCTTGTAAGAAAGATCAATTCCGCATTTATCGTTACCCTTCCTGTATTCAAGCAGGCTCTCGCACAGGCTATCATGCTCAAGAGACAGCGCGTACAGGCTGAGGCTATGGCTGCTCTTGACGAAAAGACCAACGAGATGCTCGTCAAGAATGCCCAGAACAGCGTAGAGCAGGCTAAGATGACAGCAAGACTTGCTTCGGGAAGCTCTATCAAGATAGAAACACTCGAAACCACATGGAGAACCATTATGAACGGTATCGAGGAAACAAAGAAGATCCAGGAAGAGGCTCACAACCAGCGTGTCAGCGATCAGGCTAAGCTCGAGGATATCAAGCAGGAATTCAACAGAACATATAATATGCCTAAGTCAAAGCGCTGATTTTCAGGTATTATAATAACAGGAGGAATTTACAATGGCTATCAGCTTACAAAAGGGACAGAAGGTCGATCTTACAAAGGGTAATCCGAGCCTGCGCAATATCATGGTAGGTCTCGGCTGGGATGTAAACCAGTTTGATACAGGCTATGATTTTGACCTTGATGCATCGGCATTCATGCTCGGTTCAAACGGACGCTGCCCGACAGAAAAGGAATTCATCTTCTACGGCAACCTCGAACATTCATCAGGCTCCGTAAAGCACATGGGTGATAACCTTACCGGTGAGGGTGAGGGCGATGACGAGGAGATCCAGGTCGATCTTTCGCTTATCCCGAATAATATTGACAGAGTAGCATTTACCGTTACGATCTATGATGCTGATAAGCGCCGCCAGAATTTCGGTCAGGTAAGCAATGCATATATCCGTATAGTTGACCTTACGACAGGTATGGAGATCATCCGCTATGATCTCGGTGAGGATTTCTCTATCGAAACAGCGGTCGTTGTCGGAGAGATCTACAGAAATAACGGCGAATGGAAATTCAATGCTATAGGCAGCGGATATCAGGGCGGACTTGCTGCACTCTGCGGCAGCTACGGTATAGAAGTCGCCTGATCCGTATATCAATCAATAACAAAGAAGCAAGGCGGGGCAGAGGATAGCTTTGCTCTGCGGAAGCTTCTGTAAATAAAGGAGGAAATAATTGTGTCAGTTTGTCTTTCAAAGGGTCAGAAAATAAGCCTTACAAAGGGTAATCCGGGACTCAAGAATATCATGGTAGGTCTTGGCTGGGATATCAACCGCTATGATACCGGCGGAGATTTCGATCTCGATGCAGCAGCATTCATGCTCGGTCTGGAGGGAGTATGCCCTTCTGATAAGGAATTTATCTTCTACGGCAACCTTGAACATTCATCAGGTTCCGTAAAGCATATGGGCGATAACCTCACAGGCGACGGCGAGGGCGATGACGAGCAGATCCAGATCGACCTTTCACTCGTTCCTGAAAATATCGAGCGTATCGCATTTACAGTAACTATTTATGATGCAGATACCAGAAGACAGAACTTCGGTCAGGTAAGCAATGCATTTATCAGAATAGTAGACGTCGCAACAGGTCAGGAGCTTATCCGCTATGATCTTGGCGAGGATTTCTCTATCGAGACAGCAGTTGTAGTCGGCGAGCTTTACAGAAGCAGCGGCGAATGGAAATTCAATGCTATCGGCAGCGGCTTCCAGGGCGGTCTCGGCGCACTTTGTGCAAACTATGGCATAAGAGCAGAATAAGGAGCATAAAATGGCTATTAATCTCGAAAAAGGACATAAGGTCAATCTTCGCAAGAACGATTCTTCTGGTCTTGGAGAGATCCTGATAAATCTCAATTGGAATTCCCGTCCCCAGAAGCAGGGCTTTTTTGCAAGCCTTTTCGGCAGCAATGAGGGAATAGATCTTGACCTCGGATGTCTTTATGAACTGAAAAACGGAAAGAAGGGCACCGTTCAGGCGCTCGGAAATGCTTTCGGTTCACTTTCAAGGGCGCCGTATATTGCTCTTGACGGAGATGACCGTACAGGTATGAATGCTGCGGGTGAAAATCTGCGTATCGACGGCAACCGTATCTCGGATATAAAGAGGGTGCTTGTCTATACCTTTATCTATGAAGGCATAGCAAACTGGCAGCAGGCAAATGCTGTTGTTACCATCCGTTATCCCGGTGCCGAGGATATCATCGTGCAGATGGACAGCTTTAATTCCAACAAGAAAATGTGCGGTCTGGTACTCTTTGAAAATATAGACGATACCACATTCAGTGTAGAAAAAATAGTTCAGTTCTATTCGGGACACAGTGATCTTGATAATGCATTCCACTGGGGTCTGAGATGGGTACCGGGACGTAAATAAGAAAGGAGCTGTCTTATATGGCGATAAGTCTGCAAAAAGGTCAGAAGGTCAGCCTTACGAAAGAAAGCGGCGGAGGACTTGCCAGTGTAATGGTAGGTCTTGGCTGGGATGAGGCGCCGAGAAAGAAAAAGCTTTTCGGGCCTGCGCCGGAGGATATTGACTGTGACGCATCTGCATTCGTTCTGACTGATAATCACATACAGAGCAAGGACGATGTTATCTATTTCGGAAATCTCAAGCATAAATCCGGCTGTATTGCTCATATGGGCGATAACCTTACAGGTGCGGGAGACGGAGATGACGAGCAGATATATGTTGATCTTGCGTCAATGCCTCAGGAATATAATAAGATCGTAATTGTCGTAAATATTTTCCAGGCAAGGCTTCGTCAGCAGCATTTCGGTCTGATACAGAATGCCTTCATCCGTATTGTTGACGGAAAATCGAACCGTGAGCTTCTCAGGTATAATCTGACGGATGATTATTCCGGAAGCACCGCTCTTGTTTTCGGTGAGATCTACAGATATAATAATGAATGGAAATTCTCGGCTATCGGTCAGGGAACGATGGATAACAGCGTTCAGGAGCTTGCAAAGAGATTTGCATGAGCATCCGCTCTGCGGTTATAGGACAGAAAAAGCTCCGGTGAGGCTGTTTTGAAGAGGGAACGTCCTGGGAAAAGGGCGTTCCCTTGTTTCAGCCCTTGGGGAGCTTTTCCGCCGGAGCCGGCAGAAAAACAGCCTGTTATTCCGAATAAACTAATATTAATTTATTGACTGCAATCATTCTGTATTGTATAATATGATTGCGTAAGCTATTTATGCAAAGCAGTAAAATGAAAGGAAGAAATATCTGATGAAGTACAAAGGACTAACTGACAGTCAGGTACAGGAATCGAGAGAAAAATATGGCTCCAATGCCATACCTGATTCCGAACCGACTACCTTCTGGGCTGAGTTTCTTGAAACCTTCAGCGACCCGATGATCAAGATACTTCTTGTTATCGCTGCAATAATGATAACGATGTTCATACTCGACGCGACCGGGGTAATGAAAACCGGCGTTGCGATCTATGAGCCGCTCGGAACAATTATTGCTATACTTGTCGTTGCGATCGTTTCAGCAAAGACCGGAGTTGCATCCGATACAAAGTATCGTGAACTCAAGGACAGTACCGAGAAGGACAAATGTAAGGTCTACCGTAATGACGAGCTTATCGTTATCGAGGTAGATGATGTAGTTGCAGGCGATAAGATCCTCCTGCAGGCAGGCGACAAGATACCGGCTGACGGTATACTTATCTCCGGAAATATGCGTGTGGATAACTCAGCCCTCAACGGTGAGGCAGAGGAATGTAAAAAGACCGAAACGACCGAGGATACCCAGCTTGCTGACGAGATCACAGGCGATACCTTCGTTGATGAACATTCCCTGTTCCGCGGCGCTGTTGTATTTGACGGCGAGGGCGTTCTTGATGTAAGAAAGGTCGGCCTCAAAACCATGATGGGCCGTATGGCAGAGGAAATGCAGGGAGAGGAACCCGATTCACCTCTCAAGGTCAAGCTTGCAAAGCTTGCAAAGCAGATATCCACCTTCGGTTATATCGGCGCAACAGCCATCACTCTTCTTTATGTAGCATATTTTATTTTCCTGGCTCCCGTAATGGTTGACGGTCAGAACCTCGGCTCAGGCCCGAGCATATTCTTTGCTCAGGATTTCGTGACATTTATGCTCCCGAAATTCATCGAGGCAGTATCACTTGCGGTAGTTATTATCGTATGTGCGGTTCCGGAGGGACTGCCGCTGATGATATCTCTCGTTCTTATGCAGAATACCAGCAAAATGCTCGACCATAATGTCCTTGTAAGAAAGGCAGTAGGTATCGAGACAGCCGGATCTGTAAATATCCTTTTCAGCGATAAGACCGGTACTATCACAAAGGGCGTTCTCGAGGTCGTTGAATTCTTTACGGCTGACGGAAAGACCATACCGATGGACGAGATCAAGGATCATAAGACAGTCTGTCAGAATCTTGAATTTGCTATCGGCAAGAATACACAGTCAATGTATGACAGCAAGCATGAGATCATCGGCGGTAATATCACCGACCGTGCGCTTATGAAATTCATAGGCGAGGAGACCTTCCTCAGACTTGAAGCTGATAAGGAAAATAAGGTCACCGAGAACCAGGGCTTCAACTCCACAAATAAATTCAGCCAGGCATTTATCTGGAACCAGAAAAAGACCTTCTATAAGGGCGCTCCGGAAAGACTTCTTGCCAAGGCTAAGAAATATCTTGACGCAGACGGCACTATCAGGGAGATCGACCAGAAAAAGCTCAATGCTAAGATCGACGAGCTTTCCGACAAGGCTATGCGTGTGCTTTCCTTCGGCTACAGCGAAAAGCCCATGAAGGAAAACGAGATCAATGACGACCTTGTCATTATCGGTCTTGTAGGTATCCGCGACGATGTACGTCCCGAGGCAAAGGTCGCTATAAATGAGGTACAGGAAGCAGGCATCCAGGTCGTAATGATAACCGGCGACAGAAAGGAAACTGCTGTTGCTATCGCTAAGGATGCAGGTCTTATCAGAAGCGAAAAGGACAGAGTTCTTACCTCTGCCGAGCTTAATCAGATGACCGACGACGAGATCAAGAAGATCGTCCGCAATATCCGCGTTATCGCAAGAGCGCTCCCCACAGACAAATCACGTATGGTACGCATCTGTCAGGAGCTTAACCTCGTTGTAGGTATGACAGGCGACGGTGTAAACGACTCTCCGGCTCTGAAAAAAGCAGATGTCGGCTTTGCAATGGGCAGCGGCTCGGAGGCAGCAAAGGAAGCAGGAAAGATCGTTATTCTCGACGACAACTTCCGCTCCATCAAGGACGCGATCCTTTACGGCCGTACAATTTACCACAATATCCTTAAATTCTGTACCTTCCAGCTCGTTATCAACGTAGCAGCCGTTGTAGTCAGCGCGCTTGCACCGTTCTTCGGCGTTGAGGAGCCTCTGAAGGTAACTCACCTTCTCTTTGTAAACCTCGTAATGGATAGCCTTGGCGCTATCATGCTCGGTAATGAACCGGCACTTCCGAAATATATGCACGAAAAGCCGCGCCGCCGCGACGAAAGCATCATAAGCAAGAAAATGGCTTCGCAGATCGGCATTATGGCTTGCTGGCTCGTTGCACTCAGTGCCTGCTACTTTATGATCCCGCAGCTTGCAGCAATATTCGGATCAAATGCCTCCACAGGCTTTGCATCGACTGCAGTGATAAGCGATCAGCATATCACCGGCTATTTCGTATTGTTTATTCTTGCAGCTCTGTTCAACGGCTTCAATGTCCGTGACGACGGCTTCGGAATATTCAAGGGACTTGGTGATAATCCGAATTTCATCAAGATATGGCTTACTATTGCGCTTATCCAGGCTGCGATCGTTAATGCCGCACTTATCCCGCTCGATTTCTTCAAATGGATCGGCGAGATGTTCAGCTGCACACCGTTCGTATGGCAGGGCTGGTGCCTTGTAATAGGCATGGCTCTTACTATGATCCCGATTGATCTTATCAGAAAGACAATTGTCGGTGCCGGCAAGAACAAAAACTGATTCAAATATTAATTATTTCACAGGGGACGGTCTTTATCGCGGGACGTCCCCTGTTCTGACAGTACTGACCTGTCCTGTCAGGGAGGAGATATATGATACTTACGACAGATCTTGACAATACTCTTATTTATTCATATAAGCATGATATCGGGAATGAAAAACGCTGTGCGGAAATATATAACGGGCGTGAGATATCCTTTATTACCGGGAAAACCTTTGAGCTGCTCAGCGCGGTAAAGGAAAGACACCTTATCGTCCCTGTCACTACGCGCACAGAGGAGCAGTACAGACGTATAGACCTCGGCGCCGGGGGATTTGAATATGCACTTGTCTGCAACGGCGGTGTTTTGCTGAAAAACGGCAGCGAGGATAAAAGCTGGTACGAGCAGTCAATGAAGCTGACCGAAAGCTCTCTGCCGGAAATAAAAAAAGCAGCCGCCATCCTTGGTGAGGATGAAAACGTCTGCTTTGAGATCAGATGCATAAGGGAGCTTTTTGTCTTTACAAAAAGCAGAGAGCCTGAGATTACCGCCGGGATACTCAGGCAGCAGCTTGACAGCAGCCTTGCTGATGTATTTACAAACGGTGTCAAGGTCTATGCCGTACCAAAAATGCTCGATAAGGGGACAGCAGTAGAAAGACTCAGGGACTATCTCGGAGAAAAAGAGATATTTGCAGCCGGTGACAGCGAATTTGATATCCCGATGATAAAAACCGCCGATCATGCGGTCTGTCCGCGAGGACTTGTTCCAGCAGGGGAAAATATCATATTCTGCGGGGATAATGAGCTGCTTTCCGAGCGTATGCTCGAAGAGGCTCTATCCCTATGATAACCGCAAACTATGTCCCAAGCCTGTGAAGGCGGCGGGAGCCATCAGCCGTTCAATCTTCCACTGAACGACTTCAAGCCTGCGGCTTGCCTTTGCTTGTTGAAAGCAAAGCTTCTGATATTCCTGTGATATATTCCTTTGTCAAGGCGCCGTCTATGCCCAGCGCCGCCGGAGGTACAGCCTGTGCAAGCTTTTTCTGCCGTTCAAGGGAATAAAGCGCGCACAGGAAATACTGCGGGTCTGTTCCCGGCGGGATAAGCCCCCTGTATTCCTCCGGGATATCAGAAAGATATCTGTAGATTATTCTTTTGTCGTTTATCAGCGGCTCATATGCGCTGAAAATAAATCTGCATCCCGGCAGAGTAGAGCTGACCGGTTCCGGGTGGATGATGATATCACATTCCGGAAGAGATGAAGGGTCATCCGTTATATTCATACTGCCCTTTGCAGCAGCTGCGCGGCAGGAGTAAAAATGCGGCATACGGGTCGCAACGGTAATTTCGGGTATGGTATCGAGTAGCCGTTCCGCAAGCTCATAAAACCTTGCAAACGGATCGCACAGACATATTTTTATCTCGCTCTGAGGAAGAGACGATAATACCGACAGCAGGAAATTCTCCATAAGTATAAGCTGGAGCGAATTGTCGCAAAAGCGCATCACCGGTGCTTTATCGGGAATAATATATCCGGGGCATAATACCGTATCGCTCAGCCCGTCGCATAAGCGTGAAAGCCTTGTGATACTGATATTTTTATGGAAGGCCTCGTATCTGATATTAAGTACTTCGATTTTCCCGTTGGACAGAATTTCCGTTCGTATCCTGTCCCGGCGGAAAATATTTATGGGACTGCGTTTTTTTCTTAGAAGACTGAGAACTATGAGCATGACATCACCGCTTTGTATTTTTATACTATTCTATTCCGCATAAGACGGAAATGTTACAAAAACGGGGAGGATACAGTATGATCTTATTTATAAATGCCTGTGTCAGGGATGATTCGAGGACACTGCGCCTTGCAAAGGATTTTCTTGCATCATATGGCAGGGACGAAAGCATTACAGCCGTGGAATTACAAAGTCAGGGACTATCTCCGCTTGACGGAGAAAAGCTTTCTGCGAGGGAAAAATTTATTGCACAGGGTAATTATGATAATGAAATGTTTGAACACGCAAAGCTTTTTTCAGGAGCGGAGAAGATCGTAATAGCCGCGCCGTACTGGGATTATTCCTTTCCGGCACTGCTGAAAATATATATAGAGCAGCTTTGTGTGATGGGGCTTACCTTTACCTATTCGGATGAGGGCGTCCCGGTCAGCCTTTGCAGACTGGAGGAGCTTGTATATATCACGACAGCCGGAGGCTTCATTCCCGAAAGGAATTACGGCTATGATTATGTCCGAGAGGTATTCACAGGCTTTTTCGGCGCAAAAAAATGCCGGTATATCAAAGCCGAGGGACTTGATATTATCGGCAGCGATCCGGATGAGATCCTTTCTCTTGCAGAAAAGGATTTCTGAAAAAGTAATACAGACCAATAATAAAGGAGTGTAAAAAATGAATGATATTATCAAAACAATGAAGGAAAGAAGAAGCATCAGGAAATTCCTTGCGGATATGCCCGGGGATGATATTCTTTCACAGATAGCCGAAGCAGGCATTTATGCAGCCAGCGGAAGGAATTTTCAGGGAGTAAAGGTCATTATCGTGACTGATAAGAAACGGCGTGACGAGATAGCGGAATTAAACCGCAGCATCGGAGGATGGGACGAGGGCTTTGACCCGTTTTACGGTGCGCCGGCGGTGATCTTTGTTTCTCATAAAAGACAGGATCTGCAGCCGGGGATCGAATGGTGTAATGCGATGAACGTGGCCATGTTTATTCACTTAAAGGCGGCAGAGATGGGGC
>CADCGS010000017.1:0-1650 GCA_902801055.1 uncultured Ruminococcus sp.
ATAAAAAGGAGTGATCCTATATGAAACCCAAGCTAAAACGTCTGGGGCGGAAGCTTCTGAGCGTGACCACAGTTCTGTCAATTCTGGCAGCACTTGTATGCACGCCTGCTCTTACCTCCCTGACGGCCGATGCAGGAGCAACAATCAATATCCTTACAGGCAGATGGGGAGCAGTAGCCATGGAATACCTTGAAAGAGGTATTATGAGAACAATTGGCTCGGCGGCGGCTCATGCTGAAAATGAAGCCGTGGCAGATATTCTGACCACAACCAAGAAATTCCTGGCAAGCCCGATGTCGAGCACACTCGGAGACATCAGGAATATGTGCGCCCAGATGAATGCAAAGCTCGACAATATCGCAAGTATGATCAGCAATAACCAGAATATCCTGGAAAACAAGCTTGATGCGATCACCGAGCAGACGCTCAAGGATAACTATTCAAACAAAAAGGAATCCCTCGATAGGTTGAAAAACGTTTATGCCAACGTCATCAATCTGTTCCACGAGCTGAATGAGAAGGCGCAGGCGGTCGATCTGGACAAACCGGATACGATCAATGAGCTGCGTAAAGCATACGATGATCTGAACGATATCTATGATGTAGCAAACGGTATAACCACCCACACGGGTCTGGAATTCAATTTCTCGACCGATGCCGATACGATAGCCGGACTCATCAGTGCTTACCCGTATTCCGCTAAGGTCGATTACAATTATGACCCGAGTGATAAGTCCGTATGGGATGAAAGCAACAAATCCGACGTTCCCACAATGATAGACTACTATTATCAGTCTCTGAAATATTCCGATGCCTTTGACCATGAGTATTACCGGGATATGTCCGCACAGTACACCTATGCGGCAGGCGTTGTTTCCAATTACCTGGAAGCATATAACCTCTATGTATCCTATGCGGCTCAGCTCATCTATTCCGGACAGGTCTCCGATCTGACAAGCGACAGGGACAAGCAGAAAGAGGTCGACAGGCTCTGGGACGGCTACAACCAAAAGTGCTACGTTCTGCTCAGGGCGCTTTCCCAGATGATGGACGGCTACGACAGCAAGCTTTCCGGTGCCATGAGAGAGTATGATATCAACACCACCATACATTTTGATAACATCAAG
This sequence comes from uncultured Ruminococcus sp., assembly GCA_902801055.1. Classification (GTDB taxonomy): domain Bacteria; phylum Bacillota; class Clostridia; order Oscillospirales; family Acutalibacteraceae; genus UBA1213. Next base: position 1,128 of record CADCGS010000017.1, read on the forward strand.
GAAAGTATTCTGGGTTCAGGCTACAGCGAGGATAGTGCATTTGGAAAGAATGATCCGAAAACCAGCAACCGCAATAAGACAAGCAACCGTATGCAGGCATATCAGCTTCGTCCCTTCGGTTCAACCAAAGCTTACGCACTCAGAAAGAGCAACAGCTCGCAAAAGGCGATCTATATGCAGGAACTGTCATATTATGCCTTTGACTATCGTGTCAGTTCACCGCCGTGGTATCAGAACGAATGTAACGGCTATACCTGTGATTATTATAACCTGATGAAGTCCGGTGCCACTTCTCCTACCGGCTGGAACACGCTGACGAGCAATTCCGATCTCAACGGATTGGTCAATACTACCGCCTTTGAAAAGGTTTATTCAACCGCAGGCACTGATTCCAACATTGTAAAATATCTGAAATTACACAACATCAATTCCGATCTGCCCAAGATGGACAGCAGCAATCCATATACGCTCAGCTCAAAATACGAATGGAACCCCAATTCAAGCGACTGGGTAGGCAACTGGG
>CADCGS010000017.1:1694-17210 GCA_902801055.1 uncultured Ruminococcus sp.
CGATGATCAGAAGAAGTTCAAGGGCAAGGAAGCCAGCATTTTCTATACCGGCGAGCCTCAGGTAGCTGTCTATCTGCCCCAAAACGGCGGCGCACAGTATCAGTATTCCGCTGTTGATTACAAGGGAAAGGCAGCATCTGCAAACGGCGGCAGAAATGTATTTAAATCGGGCGGCACTGTAACTCTCAGGATAAAGCCCGACGAAGGCAAGTATATCAAGAGCCTGCGCCTTTGCGACCGCTTTGTATATGACGAGGATCACAGCAAGGGTACGCTCACACAGTACGTGAGCGATAACGAGGACAATGGCGATGCTCTGTACAAGGCTGACTGCGGCTTATATCCCGACAGCGACGGATATTATACCTTCAAGATCAACGTTCCGTTCAGGGACGGTTCGGTAATACTCGATCTTGCGGACATTCCCGCGAAGCTGCATACAGTCACCCTTGCCGAAAGCGAAGATGTCGTTTCCGGCGATCAGTATGACAAAGACGGCGGTATCCTTCTGTTCAGCAATTTCTCCGGCGAAAGCAGCAAAAATGTCAATGCCGGCGATACTGTCTCAACGGCTGTTATCCCCTACACCGGCTATACCTGTAAGGGGCTGGAGATAAAGGATGCTTCCGGAAAAACATACAGTTACAGTAAGACCGACAGCTCCGAATATTACAGCATTGTACACGGACAGAACAATTTCAGCTTTACGATGCCGGATACCGACGTCACGGTAAAGGCTGTATATGAAAAAGGATATAACGTAGAGCTGATACATTCGATCTTATATCCCAATGCCGTTGTGCATTTTATCAATGAAAACGGCACGGTAGACGACAATGATACGATACGCACCTATATACCCGGAGACAGGGTCAATATAGAAGCGACGGCAATAAACGGACACGTAGTATCTGAAATTACCGTCAGCGATCTGACCAACCGTAATTACGTTCCATGCGATATGACAGAAAACGGCGTAAGCTTTGTTATGCCTGCCGGAAACGTTCGGGTCGAGACCAAGACGCAGAAGGAAGTTGTGGGAACCTATCTTGTCGGAACGGCTGAAGGCTCGGAGGTCAGTTTCGATTTCCTGAATGATGACGACACTGTACGGAATGTTCCGACTATCCTTGCGGAAGAGGGCGAAACTGTACGCTTCACAGCGATCGGGGAGATACCCGAGAATTATGAGCTTAACGTATCCGCGCAAGCAGAAAACGCAGGCGCCGTTGAAGTTACCGATAACGGAGATCAGACCTATTCTCTGACAATGCCTGCTTCAAACGTAACGATAACCGGCGCGTTGATCGATGCTCCTGAAAGACACACAGCTACCATAGTAAACTTTGTAAACGGAACGGCATCGTTCAGCAAGGATAAAGAAGTTCTTACTGTCAAAGCAGAACCGTATGAATACGTAAACTTCTATGTAACGACCGATAGAAATAACTGCTTCAAATCTCTTAAGGTCACCGACAGCAAAGGCAAGGACGTTTCTTACCAGAAATCTGCGTATAACGTCATTGACGGAGATAAGATAATATATTCTCTTAAGTTCCAGATGGAGAAGAGTGATATCACGATCGAGGGAGAAATGACCGAATCCCTTGTCGTTACCCCCGATTCAAGCAAATTCGTCTATAACGACAGCGGCGAAGCGATCGCTTATATCGAGATAGCTGATTATTTAGCTAACCACGAATACAGCAAGGAAGCTGTTCGTATTCCGTCCTATGCCAATACCATTGAGGGCAGATTCGTTTATGACGAGACCCATTTCCCGACTCATCTGAAGGTTGTAGGAGAAACTACGGGAACCGTATTCTATGACAGCGATCAGGACGCAACGAAAACAACATTCCTTGTACATACTCAGGATCTCACTCAGTTCGGTGAAAACCTGATCGTTATCCCGAGCTTCGGAAGTACGCAGACTGTCGAGCCGCAAGAAATAGGCATCAGCACCTATGAGCAGCTTGTCGAATTCGCAGAGAATGTCCAGAATGACAATGCTGAATACGGCAATGCAAATGTATGGCTTGAAAATAACATTATAGCTCCCAACGATTCAAGCTGGACAGTACCTATCGGTACGACCGATAATAGCTTTAACGGCTTATTTGACGGAAGAGGCTACGGTATAATCGGACTTAACGTAAACATAAGCAATAACGGCGGTCTGTTCGGCTGTATCGGAGAAAACGGTCTTGTAAAGGATCTCATAGTTGCAGACTGCGACTTTACACAGACATCAAAGACCGCAGGCGGTATCGCGGCGATCAACAACGGTACTATCGACCATTGTATCAGCGGTGTCAATGCAAATTCCGGCAAGGTCATCTACTCTCTCGGCGGAGACGGCAGTATGGCAAACCAGTATAATTCCTATGTAAACGGTAATACGAGCGGCGGTATCGCAGGCGTCAATAACGGTACGATAACCGGCTCAAGAAGCTCTGCGGCGGTAGTCGGCAGCGATTGCGGCGGCATTGTATGCACCAATAAAGGTACTATCTACGGCTGCGCAAACAACGGTTCGACCGGTAAGGATTCCGTTACCGTAAAACGCTGCGGCGGCATAGCTGTCGAAAATAACGGCACTATCGCTTCAAGCTACAATTCCGGCAAGGAAAACTGTTCTGCCGCTACTCCGGCACAGATGGGTTCTGTGGTCGTAGAAAACTGTTCCTCCGACGTACATGACGTATTCTATGTCAATTCGGGCACAACGGCTGCATATGTCAGCGGTACGGCACCGCTCACCAATGCAGAATGTACTCTGATGACCATCAACGATATGCTCGACCCCGCATTTGCGGACACACTCAACAGCGTTACTGACGATACCGTAACATGGAAGACGGTAGCCGTCAACAGCACATACCTCAATAAGGGCTTCCCCGTAGTTGTAGGTCCCTTCCTCGTAAACAGAACTATCGACACAGGAAGCAATATCTCGCTCAGCGGACTTATGCACAGCTCGATGAAGGCTGTATATTCTCCGCTCACAAGCGGCAGCGCTGCTCTGGATACGATGTATTCGGCAGCACCCGACGGATATTCGCTCGAAGCCTATGACATCACCGTTACCGATGAAAGCGGAAACGTTATTCCTGCGGGAATGTGGTGCGCGGGTGTTCAGATAAGCGTACCCGTTGATGATGAAAACTCCAAGATCATTATCATTGATTCCGACGGCGAAGCTCAGATCATCACTCCCGACCGCATCGAAGGCGGCAAGGCAGTATTCAGCGTTGCCGAGCCTGTAGCCTTTGCGGTAGCTAAAACCACATCCTCGGGCAGCAATTACGACAATAACGACGGTCAGGGCACAGCTGCCTCGGGCGACAGCAACATTCCCGTTACTGTTGCCACTGGCGACAGCAGTATTCCCGTTACTGCTGCTGCGGTAATGCTGGTCATCTCCGCTGCTGTAATGCTCGCCGCAAGGAAAAAGAGAGAACATGAATAATACGAAAAAACCTTCAAAAACACGCAGGATCGTAATTATGGTCCTTGTGATCATTATTATCGCTTGTTTTGCGTCCGCTGCGGTGCTGTTCTTCTTCCAGAAGGGAGAAGAACAGCCGCCCGAAAAGTCAAAGGGCGTTGTCGGGACTATCTCGGACAACTGGGATACCAACGTAAGCGACCCTGAAGAGAGCGAAGAAAAACGCCCCGGCACACAGATACCCGGATATTCCTCGGCGGTGATGAAATCGGGCGATACGACGCTGAAGCTGAGGATAGGCAATCCGAAGGACAATCATGTCGGGATGTTTGCCAAGCTCAAGCTTGCGGACGGCACGGTGCTTTATGAATCGCCGCTGCTGAAACCCGGACAGGGACTTGAAGAGGTCCCGCTGAACAAGACCCTTGACAAGGGCGAATATGAAGCTATAGTGGAATACAACTGCGTTCTGCTTGAGGACGGAACGACCCCGCTCAATTCCGCCGAATCGGGCTTCAGACTTTACGTTGATTAAGGGATATTCCGATGTCCCTTGATATATTAATAAAACCGAAAGGAAGTAATTACAAAATGAAAGCAAAAAAACTCGTAACACTTACCCTCGCTGCAGCTATGGTTGCTGCATCATCCGTATCCGTATTTGCCGCAGAGCTTACCGATACTGACTCCACGGGTCAGACTGAGGTAAAGGCTCATATCTCGGGCAATGCCGGTAACGTCAGCTATATCATCACGATCCCTGACGTAATTGATTTCGGCGAACTGACACAGCCTGCGGATAATACAACAGATCACTTTAAGGACGTTAATTATGAAGTAAAAGCGACAAAGATCGATGGTCTTGATGCCCAAACACAGAGTATTAATGTATATGTCAGAGATCAGAACGCGAGTGTCGGCGGAGTGGACGATTTCTTTATTACGAATAAGAATAATGCAAATTTATCGTTCGAGTATTCCGTATTTAACACTACTGATCCCGACAGCAGCAGTGCGTTAAATGATAATAATATGCTCCAGGCAGTAGGATATAATCTTCACAGCTTCGATACTGAAGGAGATACTATGACAGGTGTTCTCAGGTTCAATCAGAACAACATCTATGGCTATGATATTACCCAGATCGCAGGCGATTACAGCGGTTATATGGTATTCTTCAGCACAATAGAGAATAAATAACCCTGATCTTTCGATTAAACAAGGACTCAGACAATGAAAAAAAGAATAATATGCGGCATATGTCTGTTTTTCGCTCTGATGTCCGCTCTGGTGTATTCACCGCTGATCACTGCCGCAATAAGCGGTCACGGTGGAAGCACACAGGTAATAGCAAGGATCGAGCAGTCATCCGACGATCAGAGCGAAGAACCCTCCGCCGAAAGCAGCGAACCCGATACATCGGAGGATGGATCCTCTGTAACCGATGAAAGCCCCGTCGCCACAGGTGATGCGTTCAAATGGTTTCTTTCTGCTGCCGCCGTATTTTCTGTTGCTCTGATAATTGTTATCGGTATAGACAGGAAAGACAGGAAAGACAGTAAGGATCCTGCGGATAAGATTTAGGGCAATTATCTGTATATTCGAGGTGAGAACAATAGGAAAGAAAAAAAGAAGAATGCTCAGGCTTTTGAAGGATTCCTTCAGGACTGCGGGCGCCGATAAAATTATAAGCGGATATATTCTGTGGTTTTTCTTATCGGCAATTCCGATATGGCTATGGGAGCCGAATATCAAAACATATCAGGACAGTCTTTGGTTCTGCTTTGCATCTGCTACATCCATCGGTTACGGAGATGTTGTTGCTGTAACTCTGGTCGGGCGGATAATCACGGTTATCCTTTCGATATACTCTATTGCAGCAATTGCAATATTCACCGCGGTAGTTACAAGCTTTTTTACGGATATCGCCCGTCTGAGAGCAAGCGACAGCGCAAGAGAATTCTCAGATGATCTGGAGCATCTTTCGGAGCTTTCCAAGGAGGAACTGGAACAGCTTTCGCAGCGCATCAGAGAATATCAGAAAAAGAATCATTAATAATTAAAACAGGTCAGTGAAGCTTTTGTGAGCCACTGACCTGTTTCTTTATTTGTTTTTTCTTTTTGAAGATTTTTTATTTGCTCTTTTCTCAGGCTTACTCTCCTTGACTTCGCTGTCTGTCATTTTTGCTTCCTTTGGCAGCATTATGGCAGGTGTAGGTATGAATTTCGCCGCAGCCGCCGCAAACAGCATTATCGGGATAAGCCTCATCGGGAACAGGATCATCAGGAGCAGAACGGTCGCCATCGGCTTTTTCAACGTATGTCCGACAAGAGCTGTTGTGACTATCGCGGTGCTGAAAAGGACGTTTACACCGAAAAGAAGGCTCATGGCGCAGCCTATGCTTATGCCGCAGAAGATGACGGGGAAGAAATGTCCGCCCTTAAGCCCCGTATCTATGCATATATTCGTCAGAAGAAGCTTTGCTGCGGCGATTATCAGCAGCATCACAGCGCCGATTTTTTCCATATCCGCCATGACCTCAGTGATCTGATGCTCGCCCGAAAACATTGTCAGCGGAAGGAAGGTACCCGAGATTCCGAGGATAAGTCCGCCGCATACAGCGCGCAGCACGACGCATTTTTTCAGATGATGTTCAAGCACACCTGTGAGCTTTTTGAAAGCATAATAGAGATATCCTGCGGCTATACCGACAAGAACAAGAGGAACGGCATAAATATAGTTTTCTAAAGGTATTTTGTTTCCCTCAATGCCCTCCATACCCATATGTATCCCTAAAAGATTATTCATCAGGATAAAAACGCCGAGGGAGCTGAGTATTGCTGCAAAATACAGGACTATCTTTGATGTTTTAGGCAGAGTGGTCTCTTCATCCGATTCGAGCGGCTCCATAAAACCGAACATCGGAGAGCGGAATATCGTTCCCAGTGTGGCGCTCATTCCGATGGCGGTAAGCTCCTGCACCTCCCTGCGAAAGCCTTTAAGCTTATCGCCGACCCATGTGCAAAGTCCGGCAATAACGCCCGTAAGACCCGCCTCGGGTCCGATGCTTGCACCCGCCAGCAGCGGAATAAGCGCGGAGACAATAGTAGAAAAAACATTATTATATTGGTAGCGTCCGGTCTTCTTTATTTTTACTATGACCCCTGTAAGTTCTTCGGGATAGTCGCCGAATTTACGCTTCCATAATCCGATGATCAGACCGCCTGCTGTACAGACGCAGACAGTATACAGAGGAAAGTTTATCTGCGAGGGGAGATATTCCCACAGAAATTCTATACCGTAGTTCATTATCCTCAGAAATCCCCAGATAATAAGTCCGACAATCGAGCCGAGGATAACTGTATAAAGCATAAATAACACATTATTTTTTGTCCTGCTCATGAGAACACTCCTTTGATATCATATAATCAAGTTCATTACCGAAAACAAATCTTCAGGGTAACGCCGTACTGAATGGATTATAATATTTTCTGAAACCGGTCTGATCATAATACTACTTGATATATCTGTATTCTTTATTTATAGCTGTACGGTCACCGTAACGGATGAAATCTCTTTCATCTACACAATCAGCAACTACCCATTTAACGCCGACCGGATCATAAGGATCTTCCTGAGCCTGGATCACAACTATGCTTATTTTACCGTCTTTTACCCATCTGAGTCCGTTAAAACAAAAGAGTAATGTATTTCCTACGTTTCTCAGGTAAAAATCTCCTTCATGGATCAGGTATGCAATACTATTCAGATCCAGGATATGATTATTTTCCATCGCGGTTTCAACTGCAGAATACAGACTGTTGATCGCTTCTTTACTATAAGAATCCCTGCTTATCATATGATATCTTATCCTCTCTTTAATATATTAAGGCTGAGTGCCTCCGGCGTCCTGTTTGCGGGGGCGCTCCACTCCGTTCTTATTACAAGACGAACATTTATAACTAGCGGGCGATACTTTACGGCAAGTGAGGCGTTATTATTGAGTTACGTTATTTTTAGCGTATAGCGGTATTGTCCTGACTACCGAAAACAAGCTGAGTAAATACCTGCGATATCCCTTTATATAACAGGTATCCGGATTGATTTATTCTTGTTTATCCTTGACTGAAATATTCCTGATGACAGTAATCAGCATTATAAGCGATACTGCCATCATGACTGCTTCGGTTATCGGCTGCGCCCAAAGCATACCGCTGAATCCGAAGCACTTATCCAGCAGCAGTAAAAGCGGTATATACAGTATCAGCTGTCTTACAAGAGTGATACCGAATGCATACTGCGGCTTTCCCATCGCCTGAAATGACATTCTGCACATGGACACTGTACCAACAAACGGCAGTATTAACATCAGTCTGCGCAGTACGAATGAACCTATGTCAATGACCTCTTTTGAATCTGTAAAAATATCTATCAGGAAAGGTGCAAATACCGCATACATAAGCATCAAAACAATTTCTGTACCTGTTACCGTGATAACTCCTGCTCTCAGGATCTTTTTCATTCTGCCGGTTTTTTTCGCACCGTAATTATAGCCCATGATAGGCTGTGTTCCAGAAGCAAAGCCCTGATATACATAATTCCCGAGGGAAAGAACTTTTTGTGCGATACCCATAGCGGAGACCGTAAGCTCACTGTAATTCACAGCAAGATTATTGTTCACCGTATAAGCGGCAGTAGTGAGCAGTGTTTCAAGCGATGCGGGAACGCCTACCCAATATATCTGACAAAGTATCTCTTTTGTGGGAAGAATATATTTTACCGAGGGATGGAGTATGGTCTTTCGCCTCATGTAATACATCAGCGACACTCCGAACCCTGCCGCATTGCTGAGTATCGTAGCAACAGCAGCACCTCTGATCTGCATATTGAGTACAAAAATAAAAAGCGGATCAAGAGCAATATTCATAATAGTTCCCACGATCATACCTGTTATGGAATATCTGACAGAGCCTTCGCTCCTGAGCAGAGCGCCTGTTGTATAGCTGCCCATCGTAAAAATACTTCCTGCCAGTATTACCTGAACAAACTGCTGTGTGTATAGAAAAGTATTTTCCTTTGCACCGAGAAGCCTTACCAGAGGTGAGAGAAAAACAAGCCCGATGACCATGACGAGCAGACTGTTTATTACAGTAAGCGTAAAGGCTGAGGTAAGTGTATGTTCAGCCTTATTCTTTTCGCCTAAGCCAAGACACCGCGCTATGAAAGATGATGCGCCGGTACCAATTATATTTGATATGGCAACACTCACCATCATCACGGGATATGCGAGATTGACTGCCGCCATCTGGTAATCATCGCCTGTCAGCCCGATAAAATCTGTATCCACAAGATTGTAAAGCACCATGATGAACATTCCGAAAATCAGCGGAACGCTCATTTTTACAACAGCCTTGAAAGGTGCTTCACTGCTCAGGGTGTAGATTCGTTTATCTTCTTTATTTTCCATTATTGCTCATCACTTTACATTATTTCTTCATTCCTCAGGCACCTCTTATAAAAACGATTTACACTATTATATCATAAATTATTATATCATAAATTTGTACAAATAACAATCGCCGCAGACGATAAATTTATTTACCGCCCCCTTCCGGGCTGCCGGGTCTCGCCTGCCGAGCCGGCAAGCAAGAAGAGTCTCTCGTCACCGTCCGCAGAATGCGAAATACTCCGGACGAAATCCCTCCCCAAGGGGTGAATTCCAAAACAGTCCAGTAAACTGTTTTTGAAGAGGGGATGCCCGGAAAAGAGGGTTGCGCACCTCCCCATTACAGTTTAAGGCAATACCGCACAAAGAACGCCTTACGTCTCAGCACCACCTGCACAAAACCTGCTTGATAACCGTCAGGTTATTAGCTCATTTTGCACATTCTGACGAAAAAATTGGCGGCGCATCTGCGGCACTATCTTTGTGCGGTATTGCCTATAATATATCCTGATTACCATTGAACTTTTTACATATACGTCTGATAGTACTGGCTTTCCGCCTGGCTTGCCTTCCTTGCACCGTTTATACATCTCGGTGAAAGCAGTGTACAGTTATGCCGGCATCCGCTGCATCTCAGACCGCTGAGGTATTCCTCAAGCGAGGGCTTATCCTCAACGATCTCATCCTGACTGTCCTGCTCTAACTCCTCATCGTATTGTTCTGCATCATCGTATTCCTGAATTATCTCTTCCGACGGCTCTGAGCCTTTATCAAGACTGTGGTATTCATCTGCTCCGTTATCATCTCCCGTTTCGTTATTATCCTGAATTATTATTTCCTCCGGCATAGCGGTACTGCTCTCACTGCTTTCCTCAGTATCAGGAACAGAAATTTCATTTTCGCCGGAAACGGCTGAGCTTTCAGATTTGCTTTTTTCAGAGGATGTTTCTTCTGTTTTTACGGCTGCGGATTCTGCAATCAGTTCTTTATCCCCCGGAACCATGACCGAGCTTGCAACACAGTATGATATGCACAAAGCAGCATAAACGCACAGAAACGCTGTAATACTCTTTTTTCTCATAATAATATTGCCTCCTTTATCAGACTTACAGAAAACAGAACTATAAGCAAAACATAACAGGATAGTCTGAACCATTTAAGATACTGCGGTATTTCCTTGTACATTTTTCCTGCAAGCACTCCGGAAACAAGCAGCATAAAAAGCATAGGAGAGATCGTGCTTGCCAACGCAAAGACCGCACCCAGCAAAGCGGCATATCCGAGCGGAAGTGAAGCCGCATAGCCCGTCATCAGAATAAGCGGCGCACAGGGAGTAAGACCGTAGCTTATCCCCATACCTATCAAAGCCGCATGATTTGATTTTCTGTATTCTGTCTTTTTGTGTTTATCCTTGCAGCCGCCGCAGCTTTTGCAGTTTTTATGTCCGGTTTGCTCCCTTATCCAGCCTATGAGCATCCATATACCCATAGTGAGCATGAATATATCAACGATAAGCGCAGCCTTTATGCCGAACACATTTCCGCTTTCGTCTATGATATTGCTCCCGACTATTGAAGCGATACAGCAAAGTGAAACTACCGCGATAAGCTTTCCCGAAAAGAAATCGACAAAGCCAATAAACGACTGCTTAAAGTTTTTCATATGTGTAGTGAGATAGCCGTACAAAGCTGCGCTGATACCTGAGCCGCAGCAGGTACCGCAGCCTACTCCTACCGAAGCGGCAGCAGTAAGGCTTTCAAGAAATACAGCAAATGCCACCTCGTCACCCTCTTTCGCTTGCAATAAGCGCCGCGCCGACAGCCCCGTTGAACTGCGGATATCCGGCAACATATACATCTCTCATAAGCTCTTCCTCAAAGGCACGGTGCAGACCGCTATTCAATGCTCCCCCGCCTGTCATAAGAATATCGCCGCCCTTTTCGGATCTCTTCATCATCTTGATAATTCTTTTAGCCATCGATTGATGCATACCTGCAAGGATATCGCAGCGGTCGTATTTTCTTGCCACAAGTGAAATGACCTCGGACTGTGCGAATACAACACAGGTGCTGTTTATATCACAGGGATTAGTTGCTTGCAGAGAAAGCGGCCCCACATTGTCGATAGTCGTTTCAAGTATCTGCGCTATGACTTCCATAAACTTTCCCGTACCTGCGGCGCATTTGTCATTCATACTGAAATTCTTGACATTATAATTCCCGTCAAGATAGATTATCTTGGAATCCTGTCCCCCTATGTCGATTATCATTCCAGGACGGTATTCCTTCGGCGCGGTAAGTCTGACACCGTAGGCGTGCGCCGTAATCTCGGAAATATCATCATCAGCTACCTCAAGCACCTTCCGGCTATAGCCTGTCGCCATGATATAACCGATATCAGACGGCTTCAGCGAATTTCTTATACATAATTCATTTGCTATTTTACGGGCTGTACCGTCGTTATCAATGCCCGTATTCCTTACCATTGTATCAATAACTCTGCCGTCTCCGATAAGCGCCGCTTTCAGATAGGTAGAGCCGCCGTCAAGACCTATATAATACTTTGCCATATTATTTCCTCCTCAGAAGCTTTTTCGTACTGCTGTGATTTTTTCAGGTTCCTGCCTTAGCTTTATAAGCTCGATAAAGGCTTCTATGCGTATTCTGAGCTGTTCGATATCCTCTTCGTTATAGTCGCTTTCAAGCCTGATGACAGGTATGCCAAGCTTGCCTAATTCTTCCTCAATACGCTTGTATTCAAAATCATAAACAAGACAGCCGCGCAGTACATGATAGATAACTCCCTGTATCTGATTTTCCTTGATAAGCTGCTTTATGCGGTATATTCTCTGTGAATTGTCCGCAAAGGTCGGACATGGACAAGGACGCAGCGCACGGTTCGCAAGAGCATTGATCATTCCGTCAAAGCTATTGTCAGTGATAACGGCAGGATCCCACATTCCGCGTTCTCCCATACAAGTTTCATCTCCTGAGACAATACCTCCGTTTTCCTCGATAAGCAGCGGTATCTTTACATTCGGAAATACTATGGGCGAGCCTGTCAGAAGTATTCTCGGCATTCTTTTTGATGTTACTGTCTTCTTTTCGGCTATCCTCTTTGTCAGAGATCCGTTTACCCTGTGGAGTGCTCTTCCCCATTCCCCGGCTGTCATATATGATGCGGCATTGAGTATCGCCATAGCGTGACTTCCTCTGATAAGATAGGGCATTTGCTTTTTCAGCCTGATAAATTCCGAAAGCTCATACTGTGCATAGCCGACCATGCGGAAGGCATAGGAAAGACTTTCATATGTAATTTGGTTCCCCGTAACATTCTCCAATCTTTCCATAAGGTCATATAGCTGTCTTGTAAATTCCTCGATATCCTCGTCATTTCTTGAAGCCGGGATATGCAGTGTCACGACCTCGCACCTGTCTGACAGCATACCGGCGATCTTCTTTTTGCAGTCACAGGTTATCGGGACTATCATCATTGAGCAGTCCTCATATACGGGCATAAGCCCTGTCTGCCTGAAGCCAGCCACAGCCTTGACAAGAGGACAGGCGTCACGGGGGGCTATATCGTCACCAACAGAAAATGCGGTATAGTTTCCGCTGCACAGCTTTACAGACATAGCGCCTGCGGCATAGATAAGCTCCGGCGGAGTCATAACACAGTATGTACCGACCGTATGGCGGTAAGTGCCGCTTTTGACATAATCCATATCAACATAGATGCGTTCAAGTGTATCGTAGAAGGGTTCCATACCATCAGGCGCACCACTGAGTTCTTTCAGACGGCGGAGGTATTTTGCCGCTGTCTGGGTTTCCTTATTAATAAAGCGCCTTTCCTGTCTTTGTCTGAGTGTTTCATTACCTTTTGTCATCATAATAATTCCTCACTTCATCGTAGCCTGACATTATCTTTTTCCTCGAAGATGTATACATTTTTTTGCCCGCAAACGTCAGGGAAAGAGCATTGTCCTCGGGGCAGCAGCGGACACATTCTCCACACATGATACAATTTGCATGAGTAACATCTGCTTTTTCTCTTTCGGTATAGATCATCTTTATCCCCATAGGACAGGCTTCATAGCAGGCACCACATTCGGTGCACGACTGGCAGTCCTTTTTTACGCGGAAAAGAGATATCTTATGAAAAAAGCCCATGATCGTCCCGAGAGGATATACCGTACAAAATGCCCTGCGCTTAAAAAGCTGCCCATAAGAAGCAGAACCATTAAAAATCCGCTGACATATAGGCTTGTGCTCATTCCGGCAAGTATCGGAGAAACAGCTACCGCCGGACAGAAATTGCAGAAATTCCCTCCCGCAAAGCACAGACCGATAAAAACAAGTAATATAAACCATTTTACCGGAGTTATAGCACCGTACATTTTTTCATTCATTTTTATGCCTTCGGTATTAGTTCTTCGGCGCAGCTTATCCATTATATCCTGTATCAGTCCGATGGGACAAAGAAAGCCGCATATCACCCGACCCAATACAAAAATAAATCCCAATGTACTTATAAAAAACAGCAGTATGCTTCCTATCGGCAGTTCAAAAAGCTCGTTCAGGTGTGAAAGATAATAGCAGCTTGAATTTGCCATTTCCTCTGTATTCCAGGGACAGGAAAGCACCGGTATGCTCAGGCTCGAAATTCCCATTCCGAATATCAGACCGCCCCATATCAGAAGAAATGCCGAAGCTATCATAACGACCCAGCGTATTATCATAAACACAGCAGGCTTTTGTTTCGGAGCCTTGCCCCTTGCTCTGCCTGTACGATCATCTGCAAATCTGCTGTATTTCCTGTCGCTTTTTGCAAGCATACGCCTTAAAAGTACGATCAATATTATTCCGGCTGCCGAAAGTCCGATAATGATAAACAGCGGAACAAGCGTTTTCAGATAATCGAATGATAACAGCTTTTCAATGCTTGTATCAAAATCATTCGTTTCAAAAACATAGAACGGGAACAGCCATGCAAAATATGCAAGCGCTGCTATTCCTATACAGACAAGAGAAGTTATAATAATTCTTTTCTTTGATCTCATGATACTCTTTTCACCCTCCTTACCCTGTTCTGCAAAATCATTTCAGAAAAAGCCTCCATGCGTATTCTCAGCTGCTCGACATCCTGATACTGATAATCAGTTTCAAGCCTGAAAACGGGTATGCCGTATTCTGAAAGCATTGATTCAATTCGTTCAAGCTCAAAATCGTATTCGATCTGACCTTTAAGGATATGACAGACTGCGCCCTCGATATCTCCCCTCTGTACGGCAGCGAGGATATTATTATAAAGATTATCATTCCTGATATATGACGGGGAAGAATCATATTTCAGCCACTGTGCCGAAATGGTTTCTATCAGCCTGTCACGGCTTCCGCGAAGCATTTTCCGGTTATATATCATCTGCGTTTTAATTGCTGTATGATCGACAGCTTCAAGTATTTCAAGACCGGCATCATGGACAAGAAACGGTATCTTGTAATTCGGAAACAGAACAGGCGAGCCGCAAAGCAATACCGCCGGACGGCTTTTCCCCGTTCTGACTGTACGAGCCGCATAGTATCCGATCTCGCGTGTAAGCTCAGCAACATGATAAGTCCATTCTTCAACCGAATCGGTCATGTAATAACTGTTCTGAACAAATAATCTTGCGGAATCGGTAATGATATCCGTCCGTCCCCTCGATACCTCAAGAAAGTCACGCAGTACAGCCCTTGCCGCAGATACGATTTTCATTGATGATACGATCGAAGCTTTTGTCACTTTAACGCCCGTATGAGCCGAGACAGTCGAGCACATATCCTTCATCTGCTTTGAATATTTCTGAGCGGCGTATTTATCGTTTCTGTCCGGAGGGATATCAACTATACATATCTTTCTTCCCTCCGACTTTAGTATATAGGCTATCTTTCTCATGCTGTCGCTTATAAGAGGTATTATGAGCAGCGAATCTTTATAATCGCTCCCGGGGCGGTTGATATATCCTGAGATCGACCTGCTCACGGGGTCGGTATCTCTCGGCACAAGCTCGTCAGACCACTGAGCTGAACCGAGACTTCCGCCTATGAGCCAATGCGGCTGTGCTCCTGCCGCCATAACAAGCTCCTCCGGAACAGCTGCTCCGAGTATCACTACATCATGTTCATCGGGTCTGTAAGCCCATCTGTGAGCCGTATCAAGAAACCATTTTAAGCCGCGAAGCTCTGTATTATCGCCATACAGCTTATTCAGACTGTCATTATATTCTTTATCAAAGCTGTCCAGCTTTATCCTTTTATCCATTGTGACCCCTCCGGTATTGTTCTTACTGTATACAGTATATTTCACATAAAGGGAATCTCTATGGAATATATTTGGAATCTGTGTGGAATTTATGATTTCCGCAAAAAAAGCCCCGCACGGGCGGGGCTGAATCGCAGGCTATTGTAATATCTCAGGATATATGCATAGATTTCCGAAAATAATACTTATGCCAATACCGCACAATAAGTAACGAGCGCGCCGGCGGTGCGTGCCCGCACTGGGCAATTCACGTAATCGTTCGCTCCGCTCACTCTGCACTCGTAAGGCAGCTTTGTAACCCGCGATCGTAACTAAAGC
>CADCGS010000018.1 GCA_902801055.1 uncultured Ruminococcus sp.
TTCCGCTGTGGCTTTGCCACGGCGAACAACAATTCCAAATTCCACTTTCCACATTCCACATTTAGCAAAGCCGCACCTGTCAATAAGTAAAGACCGCGACCGGCGTGCCGCCGGTGTCAGTTCGCGTAATCGTTCGCTCCGCTCACTCTGCACTAGTAAGGAAGATTCATAAGCCGCGATCGTTACAAGTACAGCTTTAATAGTGATGCTTTGTCAGAACTATCCCTACAAATAACGCGCCGGAGCTTTGTAATTAAAGCGGAGCCGAAGGCGAAGCGCTATATTCCGCTGTGGCTTTGCCACGGCGAACAACAATTCCAAATTCCACTTTCCACATTCCACATTTAGCAAAGCCGCACCTGTCAATAAGTAAAGACCGCGAAATAAGTAAAGACCGCGAGTTACGAATGTTCGGTATGAGTGCAGAGCGGAGCGAAGCGCAGCGACCCCCGCGAATGACAGCGGAGGCACTCCGCCCGCACCTGTCATAAAGTAACGACCGCGAGTAATAAATGTTCGGTATGAGTGCAGAGCGGAGCGAAGCGCAGCGACCCCCGCGAATTGACACCGGCGGCACGCCGGCGAAGGTGAAGCGCTATATTCCGCTGTGGCTTTGCCACAGCGAACAACAACTCCTAACTCCTAACTCTACACTCCTAATTCCTGACTCCTAACTCCTAATTCCTGACTCCTGACTCCACACTCGCTCCCGATTTGACCAGTTAGTGGGCGATCAGCATACTTTCATCATACCGCGCATAAACATTACAAACAATAAAGGCGGTGGTAGATTTGTTCATTATATTAGGCAGAAAAACAGTTGCGGCTGTTCTTTCGGCTGCGGTGCTTGTGACTGCGGTGGCTGTCTCCGCAGGCGGCATTTATCACAATGCCTCAGTTGCTGCTTCGGCAGGCGCAGACTGGGGACTGAGCTTCGGTACAGAAGGACAGCCTCCCTCGGGTAATGCCACAAAACAGCACCTCGCAGAGTTTAACGCCCATTATCTCGGCGATACATCAAATAAACGCATCTATCTTACATTTGATGCGGGCTACGAAAACGGCTTTACTCCGAAAATACTCGATACCCTCAAAAAACATAACGCAAAGGCGACCTTCTTTCTTGTCGGGAATTATATCAAAACCTCACCCGACCTGGTCAAAAGAATGATAAACGAGGGGCATACCGTCGGGAACCATACCTTCTCCCATCCGGATATGTCAGCGATAAGCGACAAGGCAGCATTTACCGAGGAGCTTACAAAGCTTGAAGACCTTTTCAGGGAAACGACCGGCAAAGAGCTTCCGAAATTCTATCGCCCTCCGCAGGGAAAATACAGTGAGGATAATCTGCGTGCGGCACAGGAGCTTGGCTATACTACCGTATTCTGGAGCCTTGCCTATGCTGACTGGGATAACGACCGACAGCCTACATCGGAGCAGGCTTTGTCAAAGCTTATCCCCCGCACGCACAACGGGGCTGTTATACTTCTGCACAGCACCTCAAAAACCAATTCCGAGGTACTCGATACACTTCTTTCCCGATGGGAGGAGGAAGGCTACAGCTTCGGAGAAATATCCGAGCTTTCAGGCGAAAAGACCGTATAAAGGCAACAAAATAAATACCGTATCAAAAGATGTTCATTCAACGGCGCAGTGCCTGCGAACTGACACCGGCGGCACGCCGGCGACTGTGGATAGAGCTGTGTAGTATCCCGTACACGTTCAAAAATCAGCGTAACCTGACAATAAAGCCGCACTTGCCAATTAAGGGCAATACCGTACAAAGATAGTGCCGCAGATGCGCCGTCTATTTTTTCGTCAGAATGTGCAAAACGAGCGCAGTTAACCTGACGGTTATCAAGCGAGTTTTGTGCAGAATGACGGTTATCAAGCGAGTTTTGTGCAGAATGACGGAAAAAGAGCAAGCAGATGTGGTGCTAAGCCGCAAGACGGTCTTTGTGCGGTGTTGCCTAAGTACAGACCGCGAGTAATAAATGTTCGGTATGAGTGCAGAGCGGAGCCGAAGGCGAAGCGACCCCCGCGAACTGACAGCGCAGGCACTGCGCCCTTTAAAAAGGCTTGACCTAAACTTGCCGTTATGTTCCCCGCGGCTTTAATTCCGGTCGCGGCTTGCAAAGCCTCCTTACGGGTGCAGAGTGAGCGGAGCGAACGATTACGTGAATTGAGAGCGCAGGCACTGCGCGGCACGCCGGCTTTGCAGAATTTTAACGAAAGGTATTGACTAAACTGGCAATTAATTCTATAATTATAATAAGCGTTATAATGCGCTGAAACAGAATAAGAATATCAGAATGGAGGATTTGCAACGATGAGATGTAAAAAATGTGCTACATTGTTGAATGATAACGCAAAGTTTTGTCCTTCCTGTGGCGCTAAAGTCGAAGCAGATGCTATACCTGAGGGCGGAAGTACCTGTACTGCCTGCGGCGCTGCTTTAAAACCGGGGGCTAAATTCTGCCCGGTATGTGGTGCAAAAGCATCGGCTGAACAGCCTGCTGCTCCTGCACAGGCTCCGACACCTGAGACTCCGGCTCCCAAGGCTGAGGAAGCTCCCCCTGTTCCGCTGAAAAAGGAAGAAGCTCCCGCTCAGAATGACGCTGCTCCGGCTGAGGAAAACAAATGCCCCGCCTGCGGTGCTGCTCTGAAACCCGGCGCTAAATTCTGTCCGGTATGCGGCAACAATATGATGGATTCCGCTCCCAAGGCTGAGGAAGCTCCCGCTGTTCCGCTGAAAAAGGAAGAAGCTCCCGCTCAGAATGACGCTGCTCCGGCTCAGGAAAACAAATGCCCCGCCTGCGGTGCTGCTATGAAGCCCGGTGCTAAATTCTGTCCGGTATGCGGTGCAAAGTCTGATGGTCAGACCTTTGACTCCAATGCTCCGACTATGGCTGTTCCCCAGGTCGCTGGTATGAACAATCAGCCTGCACAGAATTTCGCTCAGCAGCAGGGAATGAACCAGTACGGTCAGCAGCAGGGTATGAACCAGTACGGTCAGCAGGGTCCGAACGGTATGCCCGCACCTATCCCGGCAAAGCCGAGAAAGCCTATCAATCCGATACCGTTCATTATCGCCGGTGCTGCTGTTGTAGTGGTCGTTGTAGCGATAATAATTATAGTTTCTATCGTAAACCGTCCGCCCACAATAAACCTTGACGAATATATCAGTGTTGAATTCAGCGGATACGATGGATACGGCAATGCTGAGGTCAAATTTGACACTGAAAAGTTTGAAGCAGACTGGAAAGGCAAGCTCAAATACAACGGCGGCGATAGCTATGAAAAATATGTTTACAGCTATCTCAGCGACGACCCGGCAAAATACATTGAATATTTCGCAATGGGCAAATATAACCTCGACAAATCCGATCATCTTAAAAACGGTGATAAGGTAAAGGTCACATGGAAAATATCCGACAGTGACAAGCAGAAGTTTGGTGAGATAGTAAGCTGCGACCTCAAATACGATGGCAAGGAATTTACCGCAGAAAATCTTGAAGAAATGAAGACCGTTGACCTGTTCGCTAATTATGAGGTAAAATTCAGCGGCGAAGCTCCCAACGGCAGAGCTGATATCCAAGTCAAGAAATATGAATACGGTCTTGATTATAAGCTCGACAAATACGAAAATCTTTCAAACGGCGATAAGGTAACACTTACCCTTTCATCTCCCAGCGGAGACGATCTCGGCAATTACCTCGCTGAATACTATCAGGTCAAGGCTAAGGAATCAAAGAAGGAATTCACTGTTTCCGGTCTTACCACCGCAGTAACAAAGGTTTCTCAGATCCCCGGTGATGCTCTCAGCGTAATGAAGAAGGAAACCGAGGATTCCATCAAGGCTGACCTTGTAAGAGACGGCGTAACTCTTGATGAAATGACATATCTCGGAACTATCGTTCTCACACCCAAGGACAGCTACTGGAGCAGCAGATATGAAGACTGTGTATACAGAGTAAAAATCACACACAAGACCACCGATTACAACAACAAAACTAAAACTAAAAAGTATACATACTATACCTATTGCAAATTCAATTCTATGGTTGTCCTCGAGGACGGTACCGCATCATTTGATACTGATGCCAATCTCACCTACGAAAGCTTCAATCTAGAAGACTCCTGGGATTATATTCACGGCTACAAAACCTATATAGAGCTCTTCGATGATGTTGTCACAAGGAACCTTTCCGATTACAGCTACGATTCAGACGTAGATGAAAACAAAAAGTCAGAGTCTGAGGAATCAAGCAAGCCTGAGGAATCAAGCAAGGCTGAAGAGTCAAGCAAAGCCGAGGAATCAAGCAAGGCTGAGGAATCAAGCAAAGCTGAAGAGTCAAGCAAGGCTGAGGAATCAAGCAAAGCTGAATCAAGCAAGAATGAGGAATCAAGCAAAGCTGAATCAAGCAAGAATGAGGAATCAAGCAAGGCTGAATCAAGCAAGAATGAGGAATCAAGCAAAGCTGAATCAAGCAAGAATGAAGAGTCAAGCAAGGCTGAAAGCAGCACTGCTAAACTCAATATGTCCCTTAAAGAATATGTTGAGGCCAACAAGGAAGTCCTTACAGGATCCGCAGATACAGATACCGCAACACTCAGCATAGATGTTGAAGGCGAAAACGTTCTTGTTTACACCTACAAATTAAAGAAGCAGACAAAGATCACTGATGGTACCAAGAAACAGATCAATTCATTTCTTGATAAAGGCGATACTACATTCACCCCTGTGATCGATGCACTTGAATCAAGAACAACTACAAAGAATATTTCCGTCAAAGTAATCTACAAGAATGCTGATGACAGTGTTATTGCAGAAAAAGAATACAAGAAATCTTAAAACAAGATCAGCTGCCGCATTTCCGGATGCGGCAGCGTTTTTTTATTGCCTGAAATTATTGATGCAGTATACAAAACAGCACCGGCGGCTTACCGGTGCTGTTCATTCTGCTCCTTTTCGGGCTTTTTCTTTTTTATTGTCTTTTTCATTACCGTCAGGTGATCGTATTTCTGGCGGAACTGTACCCTTCCGGTAAAGCTGCTGTGACATTCAGGACATTCATATTCACTGAGAAAAAACGCATTATATTTCAGCTCCCATTTCTTTTTCTGCACACCTCGTGCTGTGCAATCCGGGCAATTGAAATATATCTCCTCCCAGTTTAGTCTTTTATCATTCGGGTCGGTTATATTATACGGATGGAACATCAGCTTGTCGTAAAATTCGTCATCCGTCCTTGTTATATACGGTTCAAGCGAACCGGAAGCATATATTCTTTTCAGGCACAGCGCCGACACGATACTGTCGTCCAGTGCTCTGTGATGCGTCATATTATCCGCGTCTATATCAAGCATTTCTACGACCGTATGCAGTCCCGGAGGATTCTGTTCCTTCGGCATGAGCCGGTCATGGCAGTATTTCTGGAGGTCTATATAATCCGACATCATATCTATGCGTTCCCTGTGAAAATGATAACGGACATTAGACAGCAAAGCGTCAATATCGCTTGTGCTCCATGTCATCAGCACACAGCCGCTGCAGAATTTTGCAAATTTGCTGTAGGCATAGCTGAATGGTGTCCCGCGGGAAAGCTCCTCATAGGTCAGGGCGGTAAGCTCCTGAACGGGACTGCTGAGCTTTTTCCCTATCACAGGCTTCACAAGCATCGAAAACTTATCTATAATATTCAGATCCTCATCGAGCTTCACCGCACCGATCTCAATTATTTCATTGATATGGCAATCAAGCTTTTTGCACAAGGCGCCGTTCCATTCTAAATCGAAAACGACATATTCCATATCAGTTTCCCTTACTCTGAGCCTTCATTCTCTGCTCCTTATTGAGGATAGTCTTTCTCATTCTGATAGACTGGGGCGTTACCTCCACAAGTTCATCATCGGCAATGAATTCAAGGCACTGTTCAAGGCTGAGATTTGTCGGAGGAGTAAGCTTGAGTGCCTCATCCGAGCCGGAAGCGCGGGTATTTGTGATATGCTTTTTCTTGCATACATT
The DNA here is from genome assembly GCA_902801055.1 of uncultured Ruminococcus sp. GTDB lineage: Bacteria > Bacillota > Clostridia > Oscillospirales > Acutalibacteraceae > UBA1213. Next base: position 6,032 of record CADCGS010000018.1, read on the forward strand.
TACGGTCATATCCTCATTTTTGGGATTAGCGCCGACGATCATACCCTCATAGACATCAACACCCGGTCCGATAAAAAGTCTTCCTCTGTCCTGAGCGGCGAAAAGACCGTAGCCTGTGCTGGGGCCTGTCTCATGTGCGATAAGCGAGCCTTGTGTACGTGTAGCGATATCACCCTTATAGGGTTCATAGCCATCGAAGATACTGTTCATGATACCGTTTCCGTTTGTATCGGTAAGGAATTCCGGGCGGTATCCCATAAGGCCTCTTGCCGGGATACGGAATTCTATCTGAGTCGTACCGGAGTCCTTTGTAGTCATATTAAGAAGTTCTGCCTTTCTGGAGCCGAGCTTTTCCATTACCGCGCCGACATAATTATCCGGCACCTCAACCACAAGCAGCTCCATCGGTTCCATAGTCACGCCGTCTATTTCCTTGAGGATAACCTTCGGGCGTGAGACCTGGAATTCATAATTCTGGCGGCGCATTGTTTCGATAAGGATAGAAAGGTGCAGCTCACCTCTGCCGGAGACCTTGAAGGTATCGGCGGAATCGGTCTCCTCAACGCGCATAGCGACGTTTGTTTCGACCTCCTTGAAAAGGCGCTCGCGGATATTTCTCGAAGTAACGTATTTACCCTCGCGGCCTGCGAACGGGCTGTTATTTACCATAAAGAGCATAGAAACGGTCGGTTCATCTATTTTAACGAAGGGAAGCGGTTCGGGGTGTTCAGGATCGCAGGCAGTCTCGCCTATATTAAGGTCGGCAATACCCGACACAGCAACGATATCTCCGAGGCCGGCGGACTGAGCCTCCACTCTCTTAAGACCCTCGAACTGATACAGCTTTGTGATACGGGCATTCTTGCACGTACCGTCATTATGGCAAAGCATAACGGTCTGACCCGTCTTGCATGAGCCTCTTTCCACTCTGCCTATACCTATCCTGCCCACATAATCGTCATAATCTATATTGGAGAAGAGCAGCTGCAGCGGACCTTCGGTATCTCCCTCCGGAGCGGGGATCTCCTCGAGTATTTTTTCAAACAGGGGCTTCATATCGGTACCGGGAGTATCGGGATCAAGGGAAGCATAGCCATCTCTGCCCGATGCATAGACAACGGGGAATTCAAGCTGATCGTCATCCGCGCCAAGCTCGATAAAGAGATCCAGCACCTCATCCACTACCTCCTCCGGTCTTGCGCCGGGGCGGTCTATTTTATTTACTACGACAAGCGGCTTCTTACCAAGGCCGAGTGCCTTTTTAAGTACGAATCTTGTCTGCGGCATACAGCCCTCGAAAGCATCCACCAGCAGAAGAACGCCGTCCACCATCATAAGGATACGCTCGACCTCTCCGCCGAAATCGGCATGGCCGGGGGTATCAACTATATTGATCTTTGTCCCGTTATACATAACGGCTGTATTTTTTGAAAGTATCGTGATACCTCTTTCCCTTTCCAGGTCATTCGAGTCCATCACTCTCTCTGCGACCGCTTCATTGCTCCTGAAAATACCGCTCTGCAGCAGCAGCTGATCGACCAGTGTTGTCTTTCCGTGGTCAACGTGTGCAATGATCGCCACATTCCTCAAATCTTCTCTTTTTGCCATCTGAAACCTTCTCCCTTCTCCCCGGGCTGCCGGGTCTCGCCTGCCGGCTCGGTCGGCGCTTCTCAGCCTGCGGCCGAGAGGTGTCCACCGGACACCCGCGCCCCGGACCCCTGGCAGGGCGTTCGACCGCCCTGCACCCGCATTTCAAGCAGCTTCTCTCTATTTCTGCTTATACTTATCTTAACTTACTGATTATATCATATACATTTTTATGATACAATCGGGTTTTGAATTTTCCGCTTTATGCTGTAAAATAGTATGCAAATAAAAAAAATTTTGATTATTTTTGACGTACCAAAAAAAGACCGGGGAAACAGAATATATCCGTTTCCTCGGTCTGAATAAATCTTACAGCAGAAATTCTTATTTGACTACTGTTACCTTGCAGCTTGCTTCCTTGCCGTTGTATGTACGAACGGTCACATAAGCTGTGCCGACCTTCATAGCCTTGAATTCGCCTGTCCAGTTTGTCTTTGTCATCTTGACAACTGAGCTGTTGCTTGTACGGAATGTACGTGTAGCACAGCCTGAGCCGTCCGGAACGATAGCGCTCAGTGAACCTGTCTGACCTACCTTGAGGGTCATAACGCCCTTATTTAACTTAACGCTTGCGGGAGCTTCCTTTACGGTTACCTTACAGGAGCTTTCCTTGCCGTTATAGGTACGTACAGTAACATATGCAACACCGGGCTTAACGCCTACGAATTCGCCTACCCAGTCTGTACGTGTCATCTTTACGACAGCACTGTTGCTGGTACGATAGGTTCTTGTTGCAGCTGCAGCTCCGTCATTAATACCGGAACCGACCTGATATTTCTCGCCTACGCCGATAGTGAGGATACCCTTTGTAAGGGTGATCTTTGTCGGTGCATTTCTGACTGAAACTGTGCAACTTGCAGTCTTGCCGCCGCTCTTTGCAGTAATGATCGTTGTACCTGTTCCTACACCGGTCACCTTGCCGCCGCTTACATTAGCAACTTTGGTATCTGAGCTTGTCCAGGTAACGGTCTTGTTTGTTGCATTTGAAGGAGCAACTGCTGCAGTAAGGGTTATTGTTTCGCCCTTGCCGATAGCTACTGACGTCTTGTTGAGTTTAACGCTTTCTACAGCTACATTCTTCTTGGTGACTGTTACTACGCACTTGCCAACCTTGCTGTTGGAGGATTTAGCCTTGATCGTTGCAGTACCGGCAGCAACTGCTGTTACTTTACCGTTCTGGTCAACCTTGGCAACCTTCTCATTGGAGGTAGTCCATGTAAGTGTCTTCTTTGTAGCATCCTCAGGAAGGATAGTAGCATTGAGCTTGAATGAGCCGCCCTCTTCGACAGTGTAATTTGCCTGATCGAGAGTTACGCTGATCACGGGGATTCCTCTTACCTTTACAGTGCATACGCCTTCAGCGCCGTCAACTGATTTAGCGGTGATCGTTGCAGTACCTACGCCTACACACTTAACCTTACCGTTCTGGTCAACTGTTGCGATGCTTGTGTTTGATGAAGTCCATGTAACAGACTTATCGGTTGCATTCTCGGGAAGTATGCTCATATCATCAGAAACGTTGATCTCATCACCGACATATACTTCTGCATTAGTAACCTGGAGATTAACGCTTGTTACAGCAACATAAGGAACTGTTACCTTGCAGGCAACTGCCTTGCCATTGGATGCGATAGCCTTTACTTTAGCTGTACCGCCGCCTACTGCTGTAATAGTACCGTTATTGTCAACGGTAACTACCTTTTCGTTTGTGGAGATCCAATTGATCGCATCGCCGGATGCATCTTCAGGAGTTATTGTAAGCTTGAGAGTTGCTGTCTCGCCCTTATTCAGGGTAAGCTCTGTCTTATCAAATCTAAGCTTTTCGACCTGAACCTTTTCGGATACAAGAACCATTGCGGAAATTCTCGGAACGGTTACAGTATCGCTTGCTGTACCGAGAGCTTCTGTACCAGCCTTCTTGTCATTTACATATATAGTCCAGTTGCCCTCGGGAAGTGTATATGTGTAATCCTCTGAAAGCGGGTTGAATATTACGAGAACGGATTCGCTGCTGCTGTCTGCGGTGAATGCAGTAACGCCGTTTCTCATGCTGCCTGTGCGGTTCTTGAACATTGCGGCAGATTCTTCCGCTGTGCTTATTCTGAGAGCAGAATGAGCCTTACGGAATGCGATAAGACCCTTGTAGTAGTTGTAAACATCTGCATAGGTTTCGCAGCGGCTGTAATCGAGTGCATTTACGCTGTCGGGAGAAGCATAGCTGTTATGCTCGAATGTGCCGTCTTCCTTTGTCTTTGTGCGGAGGAATTCCTCACCGCTCATCATGAAGGGGATACCTTCTGCTGTCTGGTACATAACTGCTGCGAGGAGGTTCTGACGGATCTGGTCAGCTTCGCTGTCGTCTCCGTTTGAGGAACGGATCTTATCCCACAGTGTATAGTTATCGTGGCAGTCAGCATAGTTGACGATCTGTGAAGGCTCGGGGCACCAGATCTTTGTGTACTGGATATTGGGAACAACTGTTTTCCAGTTCTTTACATTACCGTTTGCATAACCCTTGTCTGCTGCATCAAATACGCTGCCCTTGATCGTATCACGGAGGTTATCGCTGAAATATGCGATACCGGGTGTGAGGGCTGCATTTGTGTAGTTAGCCATAAGAGTACCGCTCTTGGTGGGCTTGCTGCCCATGTTCCAGCCTTCGCCGTAAATAACGATGGTCGGATCGATCTCGTCAAGAGCTGCACGAACTGCGTTCATTGTATCAACATCGAGGATACCCATAAGGTCGAAGCGGAAGCCGTCGAGGTGATATTCCTCTGCCCAGTATTTAACTGATTCAACGATGAACTTTCTTACCATGCTGCGCTCGGAAGCTACATCATTTCCGCAGCCGGATGTATTCTGGCCGGGTCTGTAGAAGTAACCGGGAACGAGCTGGTTGAAGCAGTAATCGGTATTGTATGTATGGTTGTAAACAACGTCCATGATCACGCCGAGGCCTGCATCATGGAGACCCTTTACCATCTGCTTGTATTCATTTACTCTTACCTCACCTTTGTAAGGATCTGTTGAATATGAGCCCTCGGGTGCATTGTAGTTGACCGGGTCATAGCCCCAGTTGAACTGTGCCTTATCGAGCTTTGTCTCATCAACTGAACCGTAATCGTAGGAAGGAAGGATATGAACGGAAGTAATACCGAGATCAACAAGGTGATCCACGCCTGTCTTTACGCCTGAGGGAGTCTTTGTTCCTCTTTCGGTGAAAGCGAGATATTTGCCCTTGTTCTCGATGCCGTTATCATAATTGAAGGGTGAATCGATAGAGAAATCTCTTACATGAACCTCATAGATCTGCATATCAGTAAGGTTCTTATAGGTATGTCTGCTGTCTTGGCTCCAACCTGCGGGATCGGTGCTGTCGAGATCGAGGATCATACCTCTTTTGCCGTTGACGCCGACTGTTCTTGCATAGGGGTCAACGATATCCTTATTTGTCTTGCCGTCGAGATAAGCGGTATATGTATAATACTTGCCGCTCATATTGCCGTTGGCAACAACTGTCCATGTACCCTTTTCAGCCTTGGTCATTTCGATGACCTGTTCTGCCTTGCCGCCATTGCCTGCTGCATAGATATTGAGTTCCATCTTTTTTGCAGTAGGAGCCCATACACGGAAGTTGGTTGAGCCGTTGGCGAATGTAACGCCGAGGTCATTTCCGTTGTAGGTATACTGGCTTTCAAATTCCTCTGATGAGAAATAGTCGGGCATAGTAAGCTTCATAGCTACATCGCGGAAGGTGATGGTATATTCCTTGAAATAATCCAGCTGATCCGCTGTAGTGAGCTTGCCGGCAGCACCATTCATGGTAAGGCCGGAAAGTGCAACATTATCTCCGCCTGCGCTTACAACAGAGAAATCGCTGACTTTTACATTATCACTTGCTTCAGGAGCCACTGTAAAGCTGATATCGATATTTGTCTTTGAAGTAGCTTCGGCTGTCTTGAGTTTAAGTCCCTGCTCGGTCTTTGAATAATCCACTGTGAAATCATCGAGACCCTGACCGGAGATGCAGTATACATCCACTGTACCGGCTACAACAGAGCTGAGATCAACATAGCGGTCGCCGTCGGGATCCTTAGCTTCCCAGTTGCCTTTTCTGATGATAAAGCCAAGCTTGGGAGTTGCTTCCGTGATCGTAACTGTTGTTACGACTCCGTTTGAATCAGCGGTGGATGAAAATTCATAGCTTGCGCCGTCAAGTCCGTCAGCCCACGCCCAGACGTTCCATTTGTCATATTTCCCGTCTTCACGAAGGTAATGGATATTGACCTTTGTCTCGCTTGCCGCATTAACTATAGCGGTCGGCAGAACGAAACAGCCAAGCACCATCATAACTGATACAATGGAAGCCAGGATGCGTTTTGAAAGTTTTTTAGCTTTCATGGTCATTCTCCTTTATTTTTTCAGCTTGAATTTATGCCTGCCCTGCCCGCAGCAGCGCACAGCATAACTGAAATATCGTATTAATTATACCATTTTTACCAATTAAAATAAACTGCTTTTTATTTTTTTGTTACCGCTGTAATGTACAATTTCTGCACCTTGTCTTTAGTGAAAATAAACAAATGTCAATTTCATTTGCTTTCCGTCCCACTATTTTCCTTTTGCAGGCGCAGTTCCTTTCCGGCATAGCCGAGGTACAGGAATTCATTTTCTATGCGGTATGGGAATACCACTGTCCCGAACGGTACACTTTCCACTGTCAGGCTTTTTTCGTCGGCATAGCAGCAACCGCTGAGGCTGAGCTTTTTATTTCCCGGAAGCGATGCATCAAGCACCAGTCTGTCGTCCGAAAAACGCAGCGAACAGCTCATATCTTTATTTGTAAGGCTCCAGTTATGGCACATGATCTCCTCCTGCGGCAGTGACGGATGATCCTTACAGCAGCCGGACAAAAAGGGCAGCACAGTCAGTACTGCAATAATTCTGAAAAAGGTATTCATTTTATCCCTCCCGGCATATACATGGCACAGTATCGGTCATTAAGAAATATGCACCTCAGCAGCAAAAAATACCAGCCACGGCGACGCTGATATCAATACACCGGGACGCTGCGCTTCGCCGGCGTGCCGGTGCGTGCCCGCACTGGGCAATTCGCGGTGCGTGCCCGCACTGGGCAATTCGCGCCGGTCGCTCCACTCCGTTCCGCTCTGCACTCAGACCGAACATTCGTAACTCGCGGTCTTTACTTTATTGACAGGTGCGGCACGCCTCCGCAGACGGACAGAAGGAGTGTATACAATAAATAACGATCGCGGCTTATGAAGCTTTCTTGCGAGTGCAGAGTGAGCGGAGCGAACGATTACGTGAACTGACACCGGCGGCACGCCGGTCGCGGTCGTTACTTATTGACAGGTGCGGCACGCCTCCGCAGACGGACAGAAGGAGTGTATACAATAAATAACGATCGCGGCTTACGAAGCTTTCTCACGGGTGCAGAGTGAGCGAAGCGAACGATTACGTGAATTGACACCGGCGGCACGCCGGCGGAGCGAACGATTACGTGAATTGCACGAAGCGCGCGGGTCCAGGGAGCTTGCTCCCTGGCGGCAGCTCAGCAGGGGGGGAGGGAAAGTTATAGAATCAGGACAAAAAAATGATGCTATTATAGTTTTTATTTGTCAAAAGCATGAATTTTGCAGGAATTACAAATTAAACTTGCATTTTTCGACCGGCTGTATTAAAATATGTAAGGTATTAAGATATTTTTTATAATTCATGGTCTGCAATCATGAAAGTTTACTATCAGGAGGATTTATCAATGCTGACATATTCATCAATGGATCAGGAAGCACGCCGTGAGGAATACAAGAAACTCAGCGACGCTTATGCTGCCTATAAGGAAAGAGGTCTTTCTCTCAATATGGCAAGAGGAAAGCCCGGCGCAGAACAGGTATCGCTTTCGACCGGTATGCTGTATGTGATCGCCTACAATGATGATTTCAAGGGCGAGGACTGCCCCGATATGAGAAACTACGGCGGACTTGACGGTATCATCGAGGCAAAGCGCATTTTTGCAGATATGCTCGGCGTTCAGCCCGAAAATATGTTTGTCGGCGGTAATTCCAGCCTTAATATGATGTTCGATACGGTCGCCTGCCTTATGGAACAGGGCGCCGGCGGCGAACCCTGGAACAAACAGGGTAAGATCCGGTTCCTTTGCCCCGTCCCCGGATATGACAGACATTTCGGTATCACACAGTATTTCGGTATAGAAATGGTAAATGTTCCGATGACTGATGAAGGCCCCGATATGGATATGGTAGAAAAGCTCGTTTCTGAGGACAGCAGCATCAAGGGTATCTGGTGTACTCCGAAATATTCAAACCCGCAGGGTATAACATATTCAGATGAAACTGTACGCCGTTTTGCTGCACTGAAGCCCGCTGCAAAGGATTTCCGCATTATGTGGGATAATGCTTATGCTATCCATGATATAAACGATACACCCGATACACTTCTGAATATCTTTGAGGAAGCAAAGAAAAACGGCACAGAGGATATGATCCTCGAATTCTGCTCGACTTCAAAGATCACTTTCCCGGGTGCAGGCGTTGCCGCTATCGCAGCAAGCGAAAATAATCTCAAGCTGCTCAAAAAGCGCTATACCTTCCAGACGATCGGCTACGACAAGCTCAATATGTACCGCCACTTCTTGTATTTCAAGGATCTCGACGGGGTTCTCGCTCATATGCAGAAGCACAGAGAAATTCTTGAGCCTCGCTTCAATATGGTGACCTCAATGCTCGACAAGAATCTCGGCGGTCTTGATATTGCAAAATGGACTAACCCCAACGGCGGTTATTTTGTAAGCGTCGATGTAATGGAGGGCTGCGCAAAGAGAGTTGTTGCTCTTTGCAAAGAAGCCGGCGTTATCCTTACAGGGGCTGGCGCTACCTATCCCTACGGCAAGGATCCTGCCGACAGCAATATCCGTATCGCTCCCACTTATCCGCCTATCGAGGAGCTGGAGCTTGCGATGGAGATCTTCTGTCTCAGTGTAAAGCTTGCCGCACTTGAAAAAATGATCTGAGTTCAATATATTAAGCCGCCCGGCATCATTCGTCGGGCGGCTGTTTGTTTGGGTATTTATTTGGGTATTTATTTTGTATATTAATTGAAAAACCTCCGCCATACCGAAAGCACAGCAGAGCCGGGACGGTTAAGCTCGGTACGGAAAAAGTATACCGTGAGGAGTATCAGAAGCGCTCCCATCAGGACAAGAGACGCCGACAGAAATGCTCTCCCTATCGCTCTTTTGTTCCTGTTCGCGGATGATGAAAAAGAATAGTATATTGCAGAAATAATATTTACTCCCGGAACCAGAAGCAGTATCATCAGGCTGAATGCCGCCGCTGTGCTTATCGGCTTGTCTCGCTCGTCATAAAGCCCCTCCGGAAGAAAGGTAGGCTCGCCGAGCTTCTCGCTGGCCGAATTAAGCATCTGTCTGGTCTGTTCCGCAGACTGGCGGTCGAGATCGCATTTTTCTCCCTCGGTAAAATTCCTGTGGAAAGGCGGCTGACATAAAGCCTCAAGCTCCGCCTGGGTCTTTTCCCTGCGGTAAAGCTCCTGTGCGACCTCATACATTATCCCCTCTGTCCGCGGTGAGGGCACCGGCTCCTCCTGCTGTCCGATATCCGTTGTGATACCCTCGCCGAGAGATACTCCGCTCTGGATATCAGCCGGCTCAGTATATACTGCCGCGTCCTCCGGATAGATCTCCCCGGGATCATTTCCGGCAAGGGTATCGCTGTTTTCAGTATCCGCCGCATATGTAACGGCGTTGATTTTGTTTTTCCTGCGGCTTTTTTTCTTTCCCCTGATGACGGGTATGCTGTTCCCGACAGCTACTGCTGCCGTTCCGTCCGTGGGATATATCGTCCTCTCTTCGTCGCAGATGTTTTGCACTGTATTTCCCCCATTATCCCTTATTACCGCCGGGAATGGGAAAAGGTCAGTCTATTTCATTCATAACAAGACCGGTAATGAGCTTCGGATAGAAGTAGGTGGATTTCTGCGGCATTTTTTCTCCTGCCGCTGCAACATCACGTATTTCCTCCACCTTGGTCGGGTTCAGGATAAATGCACACTGTGCCCTGCCCTCGTCCACAGCGGAAAGAGCGTCACCGAATTTCTTTACATAGGTCAGATTTATCTGCTTAGCCATATTTTCAGCATCTATGCCGAATATACGCTCGAGTATAAGCGTATGGAGCACAGATACATCCAGTCCGCAGTAAGCGCTGCTCTTTTCCGGAAGGAAGGCGCTTACAGCCTGCTTATCCCTGAGCACCAGCAGACGGTATTTATTTCCTCCGCAATAGAACGCAAGAGCTTTTTCACCCGCAAGATATTTTTCATGCAGAGTTGCTTCGATAGTATCGGTACCGCTGAATTCAGTAATATCGAACCATTTTGCACATTCAGCCATAGCCGCATCTGCATCGAAGCTTTCCAGGTCACGGACTATCCTGTGTGTCGGAAGGACAAGAAGCCCCGGATGTTCCATATCGACGAGCATCATCATAACATAGTCCTCAGCACCGTTGCCGATACCGTTTTCACGGCAGTAATTACGGTAATTGAGTGCTGTTTCATAGCGGTGGTGCCCGTCGGCGATATAAAGCTTTTTTTCAGCAAAGGCAGAGCAGACGGCGCTGATCTCATCCTTATCGGTAACAGCCCACAGGCGATGGGTAACGCCCTCGCCGTCGGTCAGTTCACTTATCGGAGCAGCCTTTCCGAGACGGTCAAGGCGGGCGGTTATCTCGTGGGATCCATCATTGAACAGTGAATATATCTGACTGAAATTACAGTTTGTTGCCTTCATCAGATTGAAACGATCCTCTTTTGCCTTTGAGAGAGTTTCCTCATGCGGCAGGATAATACCCTTGGAAAACTCCTCGAGCCTGACCCTCACGATACAGCCCTTGAAGCTGCGTCTTTCGGTACCGGCGGTAAATTCCTCCTCATAGATATACACTGCCTCCTCATCATCGCGCCTGAGAATACCGCGATCAAGCCAGTCGGAAAGAGTTTTTCCGGCGGTCTCATAGGGAGCTTCCCCCTTCGGAAGCTCCAGTCTGATGATATTGTTTTCATTTTCAGCAAGATATTCCTGTCGTTGCTGTTCGCTTATGATGTCATACGGCGGACATACCAGTTTTTCGATCGCACCTGCCTTTTCGCAGTCAAATCTAAGACCCCTGAATGGTTTTACCTCAGCCATTTTCATTCTCCTTTTTATCATTTTTTCTTCCCTGCACAAATGCAGGACATAGCTATATTGTAGCCTAATAACAGGAGAATTGTCAATCCCATACGGCGGCAAATTCAATATAACACATCCCCATGCAAGAAAATTGCTGAAACAAAGCCCCCTTTCCCATTTATTTCCTCCCTGCCGGCGCGTGCCCCCCTGCTGGGCTGCCGGCAGGTGAGAAGAGTCCTCGTCGCCGTCCGCAGACGGCGAAATACTCCGGACGAAATCCCTCCGCAAGGGGTGAATTCAAAAACAGTCCAGTGGACTGTTTTTGAAGAGGGGACGCCCTGGGAAAGAGGGCGTCCCCTTGCCGTGTTCCTCCA
>CADCGS010000019.1 GCA_902801055.1 uncultured Ruminococcus sp.
AGCCCGCCGTTAAAGCAGAGGTAAAGGCTGAGGAAAAGAAGCCCGCAGCTAAAGCAGAGGTAAAGGCTGAGGAGAAAAAGCCCGCAGCTAAAGCAGAGGTAAAGGCTGAGGAAAAGAAGCCTGCCGCTAAAGCAGAGGTAAAGGCTGAGGAGAAAAAGCCCGCCGCTAAAGCAGAGGTAAAGGCAGAGGAGAAAAAGCCCGCCGCTAAAGCAGAGGTAAAGGCTGAGGAAAAGAAGCCCGCCGCTAAAGCAGAAGCAAAAAAACCCGCTGCCAAGAAAAAATAAACAAAAAAATTTAAGATAATAAGTATTGATTGTTTAATGAGAATATTCAGTATTCAACAAAAATCAGTCTCCGTGCGGAGGCTGATTTTTTTGTAAAAATAGGGAAAAAAGCCTTGAAACTGTCGTTTCTTTGAGCTATAATAATCGGGTAAAGATAAATGAAACACTGAATAAAATCACGGCTGACGGCATAGTACAGGCACTGGATCGGATCAGTGTTTCCTGAGATCTGCACGTTGAGTGATCGGAGAATAGCTTTGACAGGATTGAAGCGGGAGTAAGGATAATGAAAGAAGTAAAAAAGGAAATTTCATTCAGAGCAATTATTATATTTATGTTCGGTATGCTTATGTTGAGCGGTATTATCGTCATGATGTTTACTGCGTCGTATTATAATTCCGATAATATGTCAGAAAAGGAAAAGACGACCTCTTCCGGGACTAAGACGGCAGAAACAAAAAAGCCTACCCCCAAGGAGCAGATCGCGGCTATAAAGATCAATCTTAAATTTGATAAAAAGGAAGAAAAGGTCAGCAGCAAAACCATATCCTCATGGGTGAGCGGAAAGGTCGAAAACGGCAGGGAAGTATATAAAACCGATGATGCTGCGATCAAGGAATATGCATCAGAGCTTGCCGAAAAATACAGCACCTATGTTTTTTCCATTCCGTTCAAAACGGTATACGGCGAAGAGATAGATATTGAAAACAAAAGTACGGGCTGGATCCTTGATGAGGATTATGCTTTCAAGGCAATAAAGAATACTCTGCTCGAAAGGAAATCCCTTACAGCCAACCTGACCGATAAAAGCGACGAAAGCAAAAAATGGTGGCTGCGTATTGCAGGCGAATACAAGGATTATTCAAAATACGGCAATACATATGTTGAGGTCAGCATTAACGACCAGCATATGTGGGCATATAAAAACGGCGAGATAGTTCTCGAATCCGACATAGTTTCCGGTCAGCCCGATCTGGGAAATGATACGCCGACCGGCGCGTTCCTTGTCGGAAGCAAAAAGGAGGACGCGACCCTTTACGGTCCCGGATATAATACGGTCGTATCCTACTGGATAACGATACAGGATGATATTGGTTTCCATGATGCAGAATGGCAGGAAGAATTCGGCGGTTTAGTTTATCTGACACACGGCTCTCACGGATGTGTAAATCTTCCGACATATGCCGCATCGACTCTTTATGATTTAGTATATCAGGGAATGCCGGTATTTATATATTGAGATATTGAGGGAACTTCTGAAAGCCATATTGAAAAAAACTCCGTAAAGCAGTTTTGTCTGCCTTACGGAGTTCTGTTTAGGCAATACCGCCGGGAGATAGTGCCGCAGATGCGCCGCGGAGTGCCTCCGCTGTCAATTCGCGCCGGTCGCTCCACTTCGCTCCGCTCTGCACTCAGACCGAACATTCACTACTCGCGGTCGTTACTTTGTTGACAGGTGCGGCGGCGTTCTGTTCCCCGTGGCTTTAACTTCGGGCGCGGGTTACAAAGCTTCCTTTCGAGTGCAGAGTGAGCGTAGCGAACGATTACGCGAATTGCCCAGTGCGGGCACGCACCCCAAGGGCACTTCCTTCGGGCGCAGCATATGCGGTGCTAAGCCGTAAGGCGTTCTCCCAGCGGTGTTGCCTTTATTCTGTTATTATTCTTTTATTGACATCATAGCGATCAGTCCGCCGCGCTGAGCACCGTGTGCCCGGTGGGAGAACAGCAGTCCGCTGTTGCATTTAGTACAGACATCGCTGATGGTAATATTGATACTGAGAAGTCCTGCCTCCATAAGCATACGGCGGTTGACCTCCTTGAGGTTTATGATATATTTACCCGAGCCGAGGCTTTTAGTAAAATAAGCCGGTTTAAGCTCTGTCAGCGAAGCGAACTGTTCATAAACGGGGGTATCGACCTCATAGCAGCATTCACCGATAGCCGGGCCGACCACCGCGATAATATCAGCAGGATCACAGCCGTAATCCTCCTCCATTTTTTCGACCACAGCCTCACCGATCTTTCCAACGGTACCGCGCCATCCTGCATGGGCGAGAGCGATGACCTTTTTATCCGGGTCGGCAAACAGGATCGGGGTACAGTCCGCATAATGAGTAACGAGGGTAACGCCCGGCTCGTCCGTAACAAGAGCGTCCACGCTGGCGATATCGTGGGGTCTTGTGATACCGATGCCGCAGTCCGCCCTTGTGACCTTTCGTACAAAGGTATTATGATCCTGGGAGGAGCTTACGAGGCTGTCGAAATCAAAGCCTGCCGCATTACAGAAAATACGGTAATTTTCCGTGACCTTTTCCGGATCATCTCCGCGCTTGTAATTGAGGTTCATAGATTTATAAGCGCCCTCGCTTACGCCGCCGATGCGGGTCGAGAAGGCATGATTTACGAAGTTTAATTCCGACAGAGACGGAAACTGCAGAAATCCCACTCCGTCAACAAAATTCAGATAGGTATTTTTACTATTAAAGAGCATAACGATACCTCCGTTATATATAAACTGACAGATTATATTCTACTAAAACCGGAGCCGTTTGTAAATACATTTTTATTAATTATTTTTGTGAATAACTAATAGCGCGTAAGCGCGTGGGTCCAGGGCGCGGGTGTCCGGTGGACACCTCTCAGCCGCAGGCTGAGAAGCGCCGACCGAGCCGGCAGGCGAGACCTGGCAGCCCGGCGCGAAAGGGTTGACTGTTTGGAGTAATATTGGTATAATGGGTGACGAAAGAGAGGGGATAGTATGTCACTGAGAAAACTTTTCGGAAAGAATATTCCGCCGGATTGCGATTATTGCCTTTATTGTACAAAAAATAACGACGGTAAACCGGTATGCCGCTATGGCTCCCGAGGATTCGGTGAACCATGCAGTAAGTATAGCTACGATCCTCTGAAAAGAGAACCGAAGGTCTTACCCGACATTCCGAAATATACCGCCGATGATTTTAAATTGTGATAATGAACTGTTGATTCCGATATCGTTTCGCTCTGTGCGAGGGTATCGGGATGTTTTTTATTTGAGAGCCTTTGCAGCTTCCTCAAGTATAGCTGTACACTGCGGGCAGCGTGTGGCCTTGATGGCGATCTCGCTGCAGCAGAAAGGACATTCCTTTGTCGTGGGAGCTTCTTCCTCTTTCTTCTTGGCAAGTGATGCGATCTTGTTCACACCTTTGACCATTGCAAAGATGATTATAGCCATGATAAGGAAATATATGATCGCAGCCGCAAAGCTTCCGAGATTGATAGGCCCGACATTCAGGGACGACGTTACCTTTGTGAAATCAAGCTGACCGGTCTCCGGATTTGTAAAATCCTGACCTGATACAGTGGCTATGATCCAGCTGACACCCGGCATGATAACATCATTACAGAGAGATGTAACGATAGAACCGAACGCTCCGCCGATGATAACACCGACTGCAAGATCCATTACATTGCCTCTCATTATGAATTCCTTGAATTCGCCTATAAGTTTACCCATAAGACATTCCTCCGTAAAAAAATTTATGAATATATTATACCATATAATATTGTAAACGTAAATAGAAAAAAGTATATTTTTTGAGAAATATTGTATACTTTAGCACAAAAGGGAATATATGCCGTATGCTCCGCAAAATCAGAAGTATCATCCGGCGCAAAAAAAGCTCCGCTTATGTTCTCGGAATGAAAACATAAGCGGAACGAAATAATTATTTTAATATTATTCAATAACCCTGATCCATCCCTCGGGAGCTTCGAGTCTGCCCATCTGGATACCTGTAAGTGTATCATACAGCTTCTTTGTAACAGGACCCATCTCGTCCATGCCGCTCGGGAAGCAGATCTCGTTGCCGTGGTCGTTGATCTTGCCGACCGGGGAAATAACGGCTGCTGTGCCGCAAAGACCGCACTCTGCAAAATCCTTGACCTCGTCGAAGTAAACCTCTCTTTCCTCGACCTCAAGACCAAGGTAATCCTTTGCAACGGTCATGAGTGAACGTCTTGTGATGGACGGGAGGATGCTGTTCGACTTCGGAGTTACTATCTTGTTGTCCTTTGTGACAAAGAGGAAGTTAGCGCCGCCGGTTTCTTCGACCTTTGTACGTGTCTTTGCGTCAAGATACATATTCTCGGCAAAGCCCTCGTTATGAGCTGTGACGATTGCGTGCAGGCTCATAGCATAGTTAAGACCAGCCTTGATAAAGCCTGTGCCGTTGGGAGCTGCTCTGTCGAAATCGCTGACCTTTATTACGATCGGCTTAGCGCCGCCCTTGAAATAGGGACCTACGGGAGTAGTGAATACACGGAACTGGAATTCATCAGCGGGCTTAACGCCGATAACGGGGTTGATGCCGAACATATAGGGGCGTACATAAAGAGTAGCGCCTGTGCCATAGGGCGGAACATAAGCGGCATTGGCCTTTACAGTCTGAACTACGGCGTCAATGAATTTCTCCTCAGGGAAAACGGGCATTTCCATTCTTCTTGAAGAATTTGCAAGTCTTTCAGCGTTAAGGTCAGGACGGAAGATAACGATATGTCCGTTTTCAGTAGTATAAGCCTTCAGACCCTCAAAGATAGTCTGGGCATACTGGAGAACACAGGCACATTCGCTCATGGTGATCATATCATCCTCAATAAGCGCGCCCTCGTCCCATACACTGTTCTTATATGTAGAAACATAACGCTTATCGGTTTTGATATAGCCAAAGCCAAGGCTTGACCAATCAATATTTTTCTTTTCCATTTTAGGGACTTCCTTTCAAGATTAGATACATTTTTATTATAGTACCAAACAAAAGCCCTGTCAATATTTATCAGAATATAATATTTGCAGCAAAGCTGTTTATTGCATGAAATATTCCGACAAATCAGGCATCAGCTGTATTTTTTCAGAATTTTACTTTCTCTGCGATATAGTCGTTGAGCTTGTCGATAGAAATTCTTTCCTGCTGCATTGTATCGCGGTCACGGACGGTCACGCAGCCGTCCTCAGCGCTGTCGAAGTCATAGGTGATGCAGAACGGAGTACCGATCTCGTCCTGACGGCGGTAACGCTTGCCGATGGAGCCTGCGTCGTCATATTCGACCATGAAATCCCTGGAAAGCTGCTCAAATACCTTTTCAGCCTGTTCGTTAAGCTTTTTGGAAAGCGGAAGAACAGCAGCCTTGACCGGAGCGAGAGCCGGATGGAAATGAAGAACGACGCGGGTATCCTTATCGTCGATCTTTTCCTCGTCATAAGCCTCGCAGAGGACTGCAAGGAACAGACGCTCAACGCCGAGTGACGGTTCGATAACGTAGGGGATATATTTTTCATTTGTAGTCGGGTCGAAATATTCAAGGCTCTTGCCGCTGGTATTGATATGCTGAGTAAGGTCATAATCGGTTCTGTCGGCAACGCCCCAAAGCTCGCCCCAGCCGAACGGGAACATATATTCAAAGTCGGTCGTAGCCTTGGAATAGAAGCAAAGCTCCTCGGGGTCATGGTCACGCAGACGGAGGTTTTCCTCTTTAATGCCGAGGCTGTAGAGCCAGTCGCGGCAGAATCCGCGCCAGTAGGTGAACCATTCGAGGTCTGTGCCGGGCTTGCAGAAGAATTCAAGCTCCATCTGTTCAAATTCACGCACACGGAAGATAAACTTGCCGGGAGTGATCTCATTACGGAAGGATTTACCGATCTGAGCAACGCCGAAAGGAACCTTTCTGCGTGTAGTACGCTGGATATTAGCGAAGTTTACGAAAATACCCTGAGCAGTTTCGGGGCGGAGATAGAGGGTATCCTTGCTGTCCTCGGTAACGCCCTGGAATGTCTTGAACATAAGGTTGAACTGGCGAATCTCTGTAAAATTATGCTTGCCGCATTTCGGACAGGGGATCTGCTTTTCCTCGATATAATCGGAGAGCTGTTCATTTGACCAGCCAGCGACATTAGTACCGTCGAATTCCTCGATAAGGTTATCGGCGCGGTGTCTTGTCTTACATTCCTTACAGTCCATCAGCGGGTCGGAGAAGCCTCCGAGATGACCCGAAGCCACCCAGGTCTGGGGGTTCATAAGGATAGCGGCGTCAAGACCGACATTATATTTGTTTTCCTGCACGAATTTTTTCAGCCAGGCATTTTTGATATTATTCTTGAGTGCAGCGCCGAGGGGACCGTAATCCCATGTATTAGCGAGGCCGCCGTATATTTCGGAGCCGGGGTACACAAAGCCCCTGTTGGTACAGAGAGCCTTGATCGTATCAAGATTTTTTTCCGTATTTTTCATTTTATTTCCTCCAATTTCATGATATACTATATATTATCATTTTTTCTCCGAAACTTCAAGTACTTTTAAATAGCGGACAAATATGGGTTAAAATATTAATACCAACTTTTTTATTGTTAAATACTACTACTTTTATGATAAGTAATTGACAATTATAAAGTATTACTATATAATAGATATACAATTGCAATGATATTGATCAAGCCCTATGCTTCAAAGAATATTCTTGACAATTATTATTGAAACAAAACACTTGGGAGGTTTATTATGGAATTTGGCAAAAGAATAATGGCTGCTTTCTTGATTGCATCTGTTTTTACAGTTATCACATCAGGATGCAGTACCGAACCCGAAAGCCCAAAAGAGTCCTCAAAGGCGGAAGCATCAAGCAGTGTTGCCTCAGAAATATCAAAGGATACATCTGATTCTCAGGAAAGCCTGAATTCTGAAAAAGAAATTGTAGAATCATCGGCAGAATCTTCGTTAGAAAGCATTGAAGATGAAGATGATGTAATAGTGGGATATGAAAAAAATGAAGAGTATAATTATACTGTTTATAAAAGTCACGTTGAGATTCTTAAGTATATTGGAAGTGATACAAAGATAAGTATTCCAAATGAACTTTCAGGTTTACCTGTTACCGTTGTAGGTGACAAAAAAACAGACGGTAATAATGTTTTTCCTAACCAAATTATTTCCGTCGAAATTCCTGATACAGTAACTACTATTGGTAAAAGTGCATTTAAGAATTCAGGTGTAATAAGTGTTACAATTCCTGATTCTGTTACTGTCATCGATGAACAGGCATTTTATGAATGTGCGAATTTAAAAAAAGTCAAGCTGCCTATGAATCTTGAAGTTGTTGGGGATAGCGCATTTTACGGGTGCAGCAATGAAAGTATATTTGATGATAAATTGATTCTTCCGGAGAGCCTTAAGGAATTAGGCAATGGTGCGTTCTGTGCTTCAGGAGTTAAAGAAGTTGTTATACCTGATCAGCTTAACAGTATTCCTGATTATTGTTTTGAAAACTGTCAAAACCTGACTGATATTAAATTAGGTAATGGAATTAAGACTATCGGGGCAGAGGCATTTATGAATGCAGTATCCCTTAAGAAAATAGATTTTCCTGAAAATTTAGAAGAAATTAATGTTGGTGCGTTTGGACATTGTTCCTTAGAATCATTAGAGCTTCCGGATAATGTAAAAATAGCAAATCTTGCATTTTCCTTTAATGTGTTTAAAGAAATAACTATTCCAAAGGGGACATCATATACAGTCAATAATATAGAACAACATTGTCAATTCCAATACTGTGAAAATCTGGAAAAAGTAACTGTTAATTCAGAATTTGTTGCTGCCGGTATGTTCCAGGATTGCGATAATCTGACAGATGTATATTTGTCAAAAGATGTTGTAAGTATTGGAGAAATTGCATTTGCAAAAACCGGAAACACTGTAATGAACATTCATATCCCGGACAATGTAGAGGTAATAGAAAAATTTCATCAAGGAACTTGGGAAAAATCATATGTGATTTACGGTAAAAAAGGCAGTGAAGCCGAAAAATATGCAACAAGCAACGGAATAAAGTTTGTTGAAGAATAAGATTTCTATATATAAAAATTTAGGGTTGTCGCAAAAGCATGAATTTTGCGACAACCCCATTTTGCTAAAAAAGTTATTAAGAAAAACAAAGCTGACAGCATTAAGATTATGGGTGCATTTTTAAACTCCTGATCAGACCAGACGAATCTCCCTTGAGAAGATGTCTGCTTTGTCTTTCGGTACGGAGATCAGTGCGTAGCATACGCCGACAAAATCATCATCGTAATTGGTATATGGGAGATCGTTTGTGTCAAAACGGAAATATGTCATGTCTGTGCTTTTCTTGAAATAGATCTGCGGAATGTTTGCGTTGTCGATCCTGCAGTAGTTGATTGCAGAAATGATGATAAGTACATTGTCTTTGAAAAAGGCATCGTCATATTTGTTAAGTTCCGGGGCAAGCATTTCCTGTGTCGAAGCTTCAATCTCGTCATAGACCTCTCCGGTGCATCCGTTTTTTATGCGTAATTTTTCAGCCTCTTCAAAATATGTGCTGACCTCACCTTTTGTTCTGAATACTCTGTCAGGCATGGCTGATTCAGTGGAATAATACATCCCGTCTGTGTATGTTTTGTTCATAAGGGAATTGGGTACCGATACGAAATGTCCGTCTGATTTTTCGATAGGCGCGTTCTGGATACAGAAGAATTTTGCATTGTAGTCGGTGCCTTCATTATATACTGTCGAGAACATTACACTGAACAGGGTAAAGAAAATAAGCATCGAAAATATTGAACATATAACGGTTATCGCTGCTTTGCGGTCGTTTTTCTCGGAAAATTTTTTCAGGAGAATAACGGTTATGATTATCACCGCTGCAAAAACTATGCCTGCTGCTATTTTGTCAGGTGCGGGCAGAATGTTGAATAAATTAATTGCAAGATCGGTCATGAGCGCTGCTCCGGCAGCAATAAACGTGTTTTTGAAGCTTATGTTTTCCTTGTGCTTTACTGCCTTAACAAATGCTTTTATAATATAATATCCGATCGATACAATGCATATTACCATCAGCGCCGCTGCACTCATCTTTATTATCGTAAGTTCAGATAATACCGTCAGGTCTGTCGAGCTGCTTCTTAAATATTCGTAGATCATCTTTTTGAGACAGTCAATATACAGAAACCCAAGCATTACTACCGATATTATCGTCAGGATATTCTGGAGTACTACCGTTTCAAAATGCTCCCGCTTGCTGTTTCTGACCTCGGGTGCGGTTTTCTTTTCTGCGGTCTTTCTGGTTTTGTCAAAGGGATCAAGAAATTCGTCCCTGCTTTCATTGAATCCGTTGTAAAAGAAATCTGTACTGTTCATAATGGTTCCTCCTTTATTTGCTCTGGTTTTGTCCTTCTGCTTATATAAACGCGGGGATCATGCGAAAAGGTCCGGAAAATAATAAAATTTTTTCTAAAGTATTATAATACTATAAGAAGTTACTTTATTATCATTGAGTATAGGGCACAATAGTATTATAATACTATTGTACCTATTTATATGTCTTTTTGTAATCTGTCCGGGTGAGTGGACAGCATGATATGTATAGATGGTACAGGAAAGGGGATCAGGATTAATGCAGCAGGAGGAATTATTAAGTCTGAAAGAGACTGGTCAGAAGGGTGATTTTTTGCTTCCTTATATGGTTGCAAAAACGGTCATGCCTGATTTTTATACGACATACCCAATGCACTGGCATGACGAAATGGAAATAGTATATATTGAAAAAGGTGAAATTGAGGAATATATTGATCTTGAAAGCTATAATGTCAGGGAAGGGGATATAGTGCTGATAAATCCCTGTCTGCTCCATTCATTCAGGCAAAAGGATGGAATACGCAGTATTTTCAGAACGATTATCTTTAACCTGAATATGCTCACGGGAAATAATACGGACGCCTGTGCAATAAAATACCTGACGCCGTTTCTCGACGGAAATTATATCAATCCGATAGTTATTTCGTCGGATGCACCGCATTATGATGAGCTTGCCGTCAGTGTCCGCAGGCTTATAGATGAATACGACAACAAAACTCCTTTTTATGAAATGAAGATAAAGGCAGAGCTTTTCAATATGTTCTATATCCTTTTCAGCTATTTCTTCAGTCCGGATATCCACGAGACAAATATAAAGGATAATACTACACGCAATATAAAGACCATACTTGATTATATCGACGAGAATTATATGAAGACCATAACCATAGACGAGCTTGCCGACAGCGTTAATCTCAGCAAGCATTATTTCATGAGATTTTTCAAGAAATATATGGGAATGACCTGCATTGAATATATCAATGACTACCGTCTGAATATCGCTACAAATCTGCTGCTGACTACTGGTATGCAGATAACTGAGGTGGCTGCAAGGATAGGCATAACAAATCTTTCATATTTCAACCGTATTTTCAAGAAGAAATACAATATGACTCCCAAGGAATACCGTTATAATGTAGATAACCGTAAATGATCGGAGAGAAAAACAGAATGATGAAAAGAATTATTCACACGGCTGCCGCAGCAGCCTGTGCGGTAATGCTGCTGTGTATCCGGCAGCCCGTTTCCGTTCAGGCGAAGAATATCATGGATAACGGGGATTTCAAGTTTATGATCTCCGATGACGGCAGCAGTGCAAAGCTTATAAGCTATAAAGGTCAGAGCCTGTATGTATCAGTTCCGGCAGAGGTGGAGTCCTGCCCTGTTACCTCGATAGGAGCAGCGGCTTTTCGCAGCAACAGCGAGCTGAAGGAGCTGGAGATACCCCAGAGCGTCCATACAATAGAAAACTGTGCATTTGAGGGCTGCACCTCTCTTAAAAAGGTACAGATCCCCGGTAATGTCAAGGAGATAGGGGACAGCAGCTTTGCGGGCTGTACCTCGCTTACCGATGTCGCAATCGATGACGGGATAGGCACTATCGGAAAATATGCCTTTTCCGGCTGTACCTCACTCGAGGCTCTCCATCTGCCGAACAGTCTTGACTATATCGGCGATTATGCATTTCTTAACTGCACCGCGCTTTCGGTGCCGGGAATACCGATGTCTCTGAAATATTTCGGAGGCTATGCTCTGGAAAACACAAAATGGATGAATTCCCAGAAGGGTGAATTCGTATCTGTCGGGGACGGGATCCTTATCAGATACAACGGCGAATCCAAGGTGAAAAGCCTGCCGGATAAGATAAAGACAGTAGGCAGCCACTGTTTTGCCGGAAATAAGAATATAGAACAGATCATGCTCCCGGGCAGCGCCGTCAGTATAGAGACTTCGGCGTTTGAGGGCTGCACCTCCCTGAATAACATATATATCCCAAGCTCCGTTTCGTATATAGGCAGCAGGGCTTTTTCAGGCTGTACGTCGCTTTCAGGCATAAATCTGCCGAATGGTCTGAATACTATCGAGGAAAATGTCTTTTCCGGCTCGGGACTGACTGAGATACATATGCCCCCGGCATTGTCGAATATCAATAAGGGAGCCTTTGCTGAATGTCATAAGCTGGAGACTGCCGATCTCGGCACATCTGTCAGAAAGATAGGCGAGGAAGCATTCAAAAACTGCGACTATCTGAAAAGTGTCGTTTGTCCGCAAAGTCTCAGGGAAATAGAGAAAAATGCCTTTGAGGGCTGCACACGTCTTACAAGGGTGGAATTCAACGGCGATACAAAGCTTGCTCCCTCCGCGTTCAATGAATGTCCGAACCTTCATTATGCGGCATTTTACAAAAATCCTACCGGTGTAGAGGAAAATGCCTTCAACAGAACTCCGAAGCTTACTATCTACAGCGACAATAATCAGTCCCTCAACGAATATGCTTCACGGAACGGACTTCAGAGCGATACCCTGAAAAACCTCCCCTTATCTGACGAGAATGTAAAATTAGAGGAAGAAAACAATGATGAGGGTATGTTTTCCTCGGGGTATACATTTCTTACCGTGCTGATAATACTTGCAGATCTTTCAGCTGTTATCCTGACGAGTATATACATATTATTCATTGACCCCAAGCAGCGCCGCCGCCGTCATGACAAGGCTCTTGCACAGGCAGCAGAACGCAGGCGCAAAGCTGACGAGAAATATCTTTCCGAGAAATCCTCCGGACGGAAGGCTCCGCCCGAAGGCAGCACAAATCAGAAGCGTCCGGCAGCCCCGAAGGGCGCACCGGTGCAGAGAGCTGTCCGCAGCGGACAGCCTGCACAGCGTCCCGGTGAACCGAAAAAGCGTCCTCCGGTCAGCGGAGATACAAGGCCTGTAAGCCGTCCCCGGCCGACCGATACAAAGACCTTCAAGCGTCCGCCCTCAGGCGATACCCGGACATTCAGAAAACCGCCGAAGGAATAATAATTCTGATTCAGCATCGCACACAGACCGCCTGACGGTTTTGTGCGGTGATGAACTGATCGTATCTCGGAGTAAAAAAACATGGAATGGAAAAAGATATCCGGAGGGATAAAGATATTTCCCGACGGCGCATTTGATCTGAAAAATACATTTGACTGCGGACAGTGCTTCCGCTGGAACGAAAGGGAGGACGGCTCCTATGAGGGTATAGTCCGGGGCAGATATGCCCGGCTTTACCGCGACGGAGACGGGATAGTTATTGAAAACTGCACTGAGGACGATCTCGGGTCAGTATGGCTGGATTATTTCGATCTGCGGAATGACTACGACAGTATCCGCAAAGAAATATCGGACGGCTGTCCGCAGCTTACGTGTGCAGTTGAAAGCATTGACGGGATACGTATCCTGGCTCAGGAACCGTGGGAGGCTCTTTGCTCCTTCATAATCTCCCAGAACAATAATATCCCTCGCATAAAGGGAATAATCGAAAGGCTGTGCGCCTCCTTCGGCGATGAGAGCGACGGAGGACGGAGTTTTCCGACCGCACAGCGGCTTGCTGTGTTAAGTCCGGAGGAGCTTGCGCCGCTGCGCGCAGGATTTCGCGCACGCTACATAATTGATGCAGCACGTAAGGTCTCGGAAGGCTCTGTCCGGCTCGACAAAATGTATGAAGCCCCGATAGACGGCTGCCGGCGCGAGCTTATGACTATAACCGGAGTGGGGCAGAAGGTGGCAGAATGTACCTTGCTTTACGGTCTGCACAGACTGGAGGCATTCCCTGTCGATGTCTGGATGAAAAAAGCCCTGTCCGATAATTTTGCAGGAGTAAGCCCGGATTCTATCGGCCGCTATGCCGGAGTTGCACAGCAGTATATTTTCCACTACAGCAGACTTGCTGAGGGTGCTGTAAAGGGAGGAAAAAAATGAAAAGCTGTGCATTGGTCTGCTGCTCCGACGGGCGTAAAGCGGAGGAAAGGGAGACGATAAGTCTTCTGAAATCCGCCTTATCGGGAGCGGGGCTTATATGTAATGAATACGGCAGCCTTTTCCGCAGAGATGGATGCTGCTGTCCGGCTTCTCCGCAGGAGAGGGCAGCGGCTCTGAACAAGGCATTTGCCGATAATAATAATTATATCTTTGATATTTCCGGCGGCAATATCGCAAATGAATTGCTGCCCTACATAGATTTTGACGCTATAGCCTCCTCCCGTTCTGAGCTTTGGGGCTACAGCGACCTTACTTCAATACTAAATGCAGTTTATGCTCTTACGGGCAGACAGACGGTTCTTTACCAGATAAAGAATATAGTCGGTGAATGTTCGGAAATACAAACGGAGAGGTTTTCCTCTTTTCTTGCGGGGAAAGGCGAAGATCTGTTTTCTCCTGAGATAAAGCCGTTTTACGGTCAGCCTGTCGGGGGAACGGTTATAGGCGGAAATCTGCGTTGTTTTCTGAAGCTTGCCGGAACGCCGTATTTTCCGGAAACGGAGGACAGG
The DNA here is from genome assembly GCA_902801055.1 of uncultured Ruminococcus sp. GTDB lineage: Bacteria > Bacillota > Clostridia > Oscillospirales > Acutalibacteraceae > UBA1213. Next base: position 13,984 of record CADCGS010000019.1, read on the forward strand.
CTTCTGCTGCTTGAATCACTCAGCGCCGACGAGGCAGCTCTGAGAGCCGGGCTTGCGCAGCTTCATCAGATGGGTGTGTTTGGTAAGATCAGGGGGATCATCCTTGGCAGCTTTTCGCGTCTCACAAAGGAAGGCAGAAAAGACCTTGCCGCTGAGATCGTCTGTGATCTGACCGATGGGCGTATCCCCGTCATGCAGACAGACGATATCGGTCACGCTCCCTCCTCAAAAGCGATCCGCCTCGGTTTTCACCTTCGGTCTGAACAAAAGCCGCGGGGAACAGATTTGCAAGTTTAGGTCAAGCCTTTTTAAAGGCTTGCAGAGTCCAGAGGCGCGGGTG
>CADCGS010000020.1 GCA_902801055.1 uncultured Ruminococcus sp.
TTTTCTTTGACTGTTGCTTTGATAGCCTCAAAGCCGGGAGCGAGACGCTTTCTCGGGTCAAAGCCCTTGCCCTGGAGATCCTTGCCCTCTTCGATATACTTTCTTGTAGCCTCCTGGAAGGAAAGCTGACACTCAGTATTTACGTTGATCTTAGAAACGCCGAGGGAGATAGCCTTCTTTATCATGTCAGCCGGGATGCCTGTGCCGCCGTGGAGAACGAGGGGCATCTCGCCTGTCTTAGCCTGTATAGCGTCAAGTGTCTCAAATGAAAGTCCAGCCCAGTTGTCCGGATATTTGCCGTGGATGTTGCCGATGCCTGCTGCAAGCATATCAACGCCGAGATCAGCGATAGTCTTGCACTCGTCGGGATCTGCACATTCGCCCATGCCTACAACGCCGTCCTCTTCGCCGCCAATGGAACCTACCTCACACTCGATGGAAAGACCGAGGTTGTGGGCAACGTTTACAAGCTCCTGAGATTTAGCGAGGTTTTCCTCAAAGGGATAGTGAGAACCGTCGAACATGATGGAAGTAAAGCCTGCCTTAACGCACTTGTAGCAGCCTTCATATGTACCGTGGTCGAGGTGGAGAGCGACCGGGACGGTGATCCCGAGAGATTCATCCATAGCCTTTACCATAGCGGCAACAGTACCGAAGCCTGTCATGTACTTGCCTGCACCCTCTGAAACACCGAGGATAACGGGGCTGTTAAGCTCCTGAGCGGTAAGAAGGATAGCCTTTGTCCACTCGAGGTTGTTGATGTTGAACTGACCGACAGCGTAGTGACCTGCCTTAGCCTTTTTTAACATTTCTGCTGCATTTACCAATGCCATTGTAATCACGCTCCGTAATTATTTATTCCGGTGTGGCTCGCACACCTTACTCTTACATTATACAGCATCCTGTCCGAAATATAAAGCCCCTTTTTAAATTTTTTTCGCAGAGCAGGGGAATAATATGAACCGGAAGGAGAAATATCCGAGGATGAAAAAAAACGACCCTTCCGGAGAAGGGTCGGTACAGATTATTTTCCGAGGAAAGCAGCGCCGATGATTCCGGCGTCGTTGCCGAGTTTGGCAATGCAGACCTTAGTCTGTTTGTCGTTATGCTTTGTATAGCGTTCGTGCTCGATAAGACCCTTGAGCGGTGCGAGAAGGAAATCGCCCTCCTTGCTGACGCCGCCGCCGATGCAGAGGATCTCCGGCTGGAAAATATTGATGATATTTACGATACCGCATCCGAGATAATCAAGATACATATCTACTACGGATTTAGCGAGCGGACAGCCCTTCTTAGCAGCAGAAAAAGCAGTTTTGCCGTCTATTTTGCTCAGGTCGCCCTCTATCATCTGATAAAGCAGATGATCCTTTGCCTGCTGGATGGAGCAAGCCTCTCTTGTCATATTGATAAGACCTGTTGCGGAGGAATAAGCCTCCCAGCAGCCTCTTCTGCCGCAGGTGCAGAGTCTGCCGTTATGCTGAATTACCATATGTCCTACTTCTGCTCCGGCATAGTTGGAGCCGCTGTAGATCATACCGTCAACGATGATACCGCCGCCGACGCCTGTGCCGAGGGTGATCATTACCGCGTCATTTGCATCCTTAGCAGCGCCTACGCAGTATTCGCCGTATGCTGCGGCATTAGCATCGTTCTCGACATAGATCTTGGTGCCGAGACGCTGTTCCATCATGTTGACTATCTCCCAGTTATGGAAACCGAAGTTATTAGCGAACTCGATAACACCCGTTTCGCTGTTTACAGCACCGGGAGCACCGATACCTATATACTGAACGTCATTTGTTGTAAGTCCGGCATTCTCCAATGCTGACTGAGCAACAGCAGCCATATCGTCGCATATAGCCTCCATCGTGCGGGGAGTGCTTGTCTTACAGCTTGCCTTTACAACGATGTTGCCATCTTCATCTACAACGCCGGCAACGATATTTGTGCCGCCGAGGTCAATTCCCAAATAGTACATAATTTTTGCCTCCAATACAAAAAATTCCTGTCCATATTATAGCATATAGTACAAATTAATAAAAGAAAAATCTGAAAATAATTCATTTTTATCACTTTGACCAATATTGGAGGTGTATAAATGGTGAAATTAACCAAATTACACAGTTTACATCAAAGCTTATTCTTTTTTTCGTCAAGATAATACAAAAGAAAGCGCTTTGCGAGGCTTTCCGGTCTGATTTTTTCACGAGCCAGAGAGGGAGCAAACCATTCAGCGGCATCGACCTCACCGGTATTAAGACCGTCAAGGCTTCTGCTGTCGGCGACGCAGGTAAAATTGAGCATAAGGGTATTAGTCCGGGGAAAATATTCGCTGCGGTTATATTCAAGGGAGATGACATTCAGTCCGGTTTCCTCTTTCAGCTCGCGCACTGCGGCATTTTCAGCGGATTCGCCCTTGTTGACATATCCGGCGACCAGGATATTATCATGTCTGCCATATTGTTGGATAAGAAGTATTTCGGATTTATCAGGGCTGAGGACTATCAGGCTGACTGCCGTATTGAAGGCAGGGAAGCGATATTCCCGGCAATTTTCGCAAAAAGGGATCATACCCTCGTTTTTCAGTGGTTTTAAAGTAAGAGCGGTGCCGCATTCAGGGCAAAAGCTCATAAGTATCCTCACCTTTCCTGGTAAATTATATTATCATCTCAGCTCAAAAAACTCTTTCCTCCGCCGGAGGTATTCAACTAATAAATCCTATAGGACAATGCACTTCGGTTAATGTGGAATGTGGAAAGTGGAATGTGGAATTGATGTTCGCTGCGGCAAAGCCACAGCGGCGGAGTGCCTCCGCTGTCAATTCGCGCCGGTCGCTCCACTCCGTTCCGCTCTGCACTCATACCGAACATTCGTAACTCGCGGTCTTTACTTAATTGACAGGTGCGGGCGGAGTGCCTCCGCTGTCAATTCGCGGGGGGCGCTGCGCTACGCTCCGCTCTGCACTCGTACCGAACATTTATTACTCGCGGTCTTTACTTTATTGACAGGTGCGGCTTTGACAGTGATGTATTGCAAGTATATCCCATGCGTAACTATAATTTCAGGCACGCCGGCGTTCTGTTCCCCGCGGCTTTAGTTACGATCGCGGCTTATGAAGTTTCCTTATGAGTGCAGAGTGAGCGGAGCGAACGATTACGCGAACTGACACCGGCGGCACGCCGGCGGAGCGAACGATTACGCGAACTGAGAGCGCAGGCACTGCGCCCTTTAAAAAGGCTTGACCTAAACTTGCCGTTCTGTTCCCTGTGAATTTAGTCCAGATTGCTGGTTAGAAAGTTTTCTTACACGCGCAGGCAGCAGTATAGTTAATGTAAACAATGCCATGCCTGCCGCAGCTTCAAACGGATATGCCGTAAGCTCCGACTCCGGTAGGATAAACGGAAGTATCGCAAGTGCCGCCGCCGGAGGAAAGGGCTTTCCGAAACGCATCAGCAGCGCCATGGACAAAACAGCAGCAAAAAAAGCTCCCACAGCAGCATGATATCCCGCCGCCTGACATATAAGCAGCCGCGATATCGTCCCTGTCAGCGCACACATCGTTACACAAAGAAAAATAAGTACCGGCGAGCGCCGTGCAGGACTTTCCTTTTCGGACAGCTCGGCAAACGCTACAATAAGCGGCGGCGCAATAATGAATACTCTCCCCGTTCCTATCGCGATCGCGGAAATGATCATCAGTACAATGCACAGATAGCCGTAATGTAAGGCAAACGGAATAAAAGCCCCCCGCCGGCATGAACATTCCTCGTCATCCTGTCTCATGCCGGTGCTTATAAGAATATATCGTATCAGCAGTACCGTCGCAGTGATTATTATTACCGAAAGAGGATACATCAGGCTTTCGGCATGGGTTATTACCGGGAGAACCGCCGCAGATATCATCGGCAGCATGGTAGTCCCCGACAGCCAGAGCATTATACAACAGAAAATAAACGCCAGTATTATTTTTACCCAGAGCGGCCCCGGCATGAATGCCGAGAGGAAATATCCCGCAAAGCCGCCCGCACTCATCAGGACTGCCATGCGTACCGGAGTGACCCTCCACGGCATATGCTCAGCAGCCAGACCTCCGAGGGCAAGCGCTGCGGCTTCGGGAAAAAGTATCTCCTTTTCGTCGATCAGCTCACTCAGGAATACCATCAGCGTCACAAGCAGCACCGCCGCCGATATCCGGACAAAAAGCTTTAACTTCTCATTCATAAAAAGCCCCTTCTGAAAACATCAGCTCCGGCAATACCGGAGCTGAATTTGTTATTTTATACCTCAGCGATGACCTCGACTTCGCAGAGAACATTTTTCGGCAGCGTCTTGACCGCAACGCAGGAGCGTGCGGGCTTGCTTGTGAAATACTTGCCGTAGATCTCATTGAAGGCTGCGAAATCATTCATATCCGCGAGAAAGCATACGGTCTTTACAGCCTTGTCAAGAGAAGAGCCTGCCTCCGCAAGGACAGCACTGAGGTTTTTCATTACCTGCTCAGTCTGACCCTCGATGGTATCAGCCTCAACATTTCCTGTAGCGGGATCGATAGCTATCTGTCCGGAGGTGAAGACAAAACCGCCGGCTTTTATTGCCTGTGAATACGGGCCGATAGCATCGGGTGCATTTTTAGTATAAACCTTTTCTGACATAATAAAAACTCCTTTATATTTATAATTTAATCGGGATTAAGCCCGACTACATATGTGTATAGCTGCTTGTTTGACCATGAAAGATAGGAGCCGTTGTAGCCGCTGCTCCGGAGGATATCCTCGACGATCTCCTTGGCGCCGTTGAGGTCATTTTCGTCCTCAAAGCGCATTTCGATTATATTGCATCCGCTTTCAAGCTGCTCGGTCACTACGACCTCTATTTTCGCAGTATCGCCGGATCTGATGAACCAGCCCTTTTTCCGGAAGAAATTGTCCCCGGTGCCGGCTCTGACTACAGGAGAATCGCTGCCTTTTTCGGGCTGGTGTTCCTTCAGCTTTTCTATCTCTTCTTTGGACAGACCGAAATTATCATGGATTATATACGGTTCTCCGGTGCTGTCGCAGCGGTCGATATCGTCCCAGGTCACATCGGCATAACATTCGCCGGAATCAAAGCCTGGCAGCTTTGTCCAGATATGCGTATCCGAATATATCTCCTCACATTTCAGCCCGATACGCTTTGATATGATGGTGAAGGAATACGTATAGCCCTGACAAACCGCCTTATGACTGACAAGAGCGCCGTAGATATCGTGACCGTGTTTTTCCTTGTCGGATTTATCATAGGTTATCCGGCGGATAAGCTCGTCATGCAGTGCGAGAGCCTTGCCCCAGTCGTCTGTATTTGCTGGGATAACGGAGATAATATCGTTTATTTCTTTTTCTATCTGTTTTTGCATAGTCCGGTTATCGGCTGCATCGTCCTTATATTCAAAGGAATATTTTTTTATCTTGCTGCCGAGTGTCCCGGTGACCTGAAAGCTTTCTACCCAGAAATGCTCCCGGCAGATATCCTCCCATTCGAGGTTGTCGGACATTCCCTTTATTGCGACGACAGGCTCAAGCTCCGTCAGGTATTCTGACAGCTTTTTCCATGAATCGTCAGTATTGATATTATCCCATTCAATAACGGGAAGGTCATCCGGAAGGCTTTCTTCGCTTGATATGAGCGAGCTTTCCTCTTTCGGTTCCTTGATGAGAAATTGGGGTACATAAATATATGCCGCTCCAGCTGACAATATAAACACGATCAGCAGTAAAAGCGCGCCCGAACAGCCCTTGCGTTCCTTCATGTGCCGATCACCTCATTCTCATGCATCAGCCCTGCACGATACGGTAGCCCTTGCGTGCAAGCTCGTCCTTTATTTTCTGGATATGCTCGTGGTTTCTTGTTTCGAGTGAAAGGCGGAGATAGCAGGAATTGATATCGGTATTAAGGTCAGCTCTGTCGTGGCTGACTGCAACGACATTTGCTCCGAGCTTGGATATTACTCTTGATACTGTGGTAAGCTCACCGGGCTTATCGGTAAGCGCGATAGTAAATTCAGCAAGTCTGCCTGTTTTCTGGAGACCCCTGTCGATAACTCGTGACAGGATAGTAACGTCGATATTACCGCCGGAAACGAGACAACAGACCTTTTTGCCCTTGAGCGGGAATTTATTGAACAGAGCGGCAGCGACAGAAACAGCGCCGGCGCCTTCTGAGATAAGCTTTTGCTTTTCGATAAGTGTGAGGATAGCGGTAGCAAGCTCGTCGTCGGTCACGGTAAGTATTTCGTCAACGTATTTTGTACACATATCGAAGGTTATCTCACCCGGAGTCTTAACGGCGATACCGTCTGCAAAGGTATTGACGGAGGGGAGAGTTTCGATCTCGCCGTGAGCGACCGAAAGATACATTGAAGGAGCGCCTGCCGACTGAACGCCGTAGACCTTGACATTGGGGTTAAGTGATTTGATAGCATAGGCAACGCCGCTGATAAGACCGCCGCCGCCGATAGGCACGATAACTGCATCGACATCCGGGAGCTGATCGAGGATCTCGAGACCGATAGTACCCTGTCCGGCGATAACAAGCTCATCGTCGAAGGGGTGGATAAAGGTTGCCCCGGTTTCCTTTTGGAGTTCTACTGATCTGTCGTGAGCATCGTCATATGTACCCTCTACGAGCACGACCTCAGCACCGTAGCTTTTTGTAGCCTCGACCTTAGAGATAGGGGCGGAATTCGGCATACAGATGGTTGCTTTTATACCGAATCTCTGAGCGGCTCTTGCAACGCCCTGGGCATGGTTTCCTGCGCTGCAGGCGATAACGCCCTTGGCTCTTTCCTCGTCGGTAAGCTGAGATATTTTGTAATATGCGCCTCTTGCTTTAAATGCGCCGGTTATCTGAAGATTTTCCGTTTTAAGATATATCTCGTTCTCGTCCGAGATATTTGTCGCATTTATCATATCGGTAGGTCTGATGACCTCCTTTAGCACATATGAAGCATGATAAATCCTATCTAATGTTAGCATGATGTTCCCTCTTTCCATTATTTCATAGCTTACATATTATAAAATACCCCTTTTTTCCCCAAAAGTCAAGTACAACCCGCCGCCGGCGTGCCGCCGGTGTCAGTTCACGTAATCGTTCGCTCCGCCGGCGTGCCGCCGGTGTCAGCTCACGTAATCGTTCGCTCCGCTCACTCTGCACTCATAAGGAAGCTTTGTTAGCCGCGCCCGTTATTTATTGTATACGCTCCTTACGTTCGTCTGCGGGGCGTGCCGCCGGTGTCAGTTCACGTAATCGTTCGCTCCGCTCACTCTGCACTCGTAAGGAAACTTAGCAAGCCGCGATCGATATTTATTGTATACGCTCCTTACGTTTGTCTGCGGCGGCGTGCCGCAACTGTCGATTAAGTAAAGACCGCGCCCGGCGTGCCTGAATTGATAGTTACACATGGGATATACTTGCAATACATCACTGTCAAAGCCGCACTTGCTAATTAAGTATAGACCGCGAGTAATAAATGTTCGGTACGAGTGCAGAGCGGAACGAAGTGGAGCGACCGGCGCGAATAGCACGAAGTGCGCGGGTCCAGGGAGCTTGCTCCCTGGCGGGGGTCCGGGGCGAGCAGCCCCGGTGGGGTCTGGGGCAAAGCCCTAGGCAGGGGGGATAAAAAAATGGGAGATAGGTATTGCATTTTGTGGTGGGATAAGCTATAATAGATTACACAAGGTGGCACATTGTGGGAGATTGTGGGGTGATTGCCCGATGTATCCCTGTATGTATCCTTGAAGTGGTGAAAAAGCTGATGTGGTGAATATTATGTTTATAGGTACATCCAATCATAATATTGACTCGAAAGGAAGAGTCATTATCCCCGCTAAGTTCCGTGAGGAGCTTGGTGAGGTTTTCTATGCCACAAAGGGTAAGGATCATACAGTAATGGTGCTTTCAAAAGAGGGCTGGGAAAAGCTCGGCGCAAGTCTTGCGTCAAAGCCCTCGGCAATGGTCGTTAAGCTGACGAGGTTTTTCTTTTCGAGCGCAGTGGAGCTTAATCCCGATAAACAGGGGAGAGTGCTCCTCTCTCAGGATCTCAGGGATTATGCCGGTCTTGATAAGGATGTCGTTATCAACGGCGCAGGCTCTCAGGTGGAGATCTGGGACGCCCAGAGATGGAACGAATATAACAGCGACCTGTCCGATGAAGAGGTCTACGATATCATGAGTTCGCTCAATCTGTAACGGGGGCGGCAAAATGGATTTTTCTCATAAGCCTGTGCTCTTTCACCAGACAATAGCTTCGCTCGGCATAAAACCCGACGGCGTCTATCTCGACGGTACGGCGGGAGGAGGCGGTCATTCTGCCGGGATACTGCAGCAGCTCGGCAGCAGCGGCAGACTTATCTGTCTCGATCAGGATCCCGATGCGATAGAGGCTCTTGCCGAACGCTTCGGCAGCGATCAGCGTGTAACTATAATAAAATCAAATTTTTCGGAAATTCCGTCGGTTATTTCCTCCTTGGGCGTTGAGGCTCTCGATGGCGTGCTTATGGATATAGGCGTATCGTCACATCAGCTTGACTGCGCCGAAAGAGGATTTTCCTATCACTGCGACGCTCCGCTCGATATGCGTATGAGCCGCAGCGGTACAACTGCCGCAGAACTTGTGAATACACTGCCTTTCCGGGAGCTTGTGAGGATACTCTCGCTTTACGGCGAGGAAAAATTCGCAAAGCAGATAGCCCGTGCGATCGAGCGCGAAAGGGAATTGTCCCCGATAGAAACTACCGGCAGACTTGCGGAGATAGTGAAGGCGGCTTATCCTGCGGCTAAACGCCACGATAAACACCCCGCACGCAAGACCTTCCAGGCTTTGCGTATTGCTGTGAACGGGGAGCTTGACAGACTTTCCGAAGGACTTGACGGTGCTTTTTCATCCTTGAAGATCGGCGGCAGGCTCAGCGTGATAACCTTCCATTCCCTCGAGGACAGGATGACAAAGCAAAGAATGGCAAAATGGTGTGAGGGCTGTATATGCCCGAAGGATTTTCCGGTGTGCGTGTGCGGGCGGAAGCCTGCGGCAAGACTCGTCCTGCGTAAGCCCGCTGCGGCAGACCCGCAGGAGCTGGAGGAGAATCCCCGCAGCAGGAGCGCAAAGCTCAGATGCTGTGAGCGTATCAATACTATTATATACTGAATCATATATTAAGTTAAGGAGCGACCGGCATGGCAGGTGAAAACAGAAATCTTGCATATGACCTCAGCAGATTTGAGCCTGATGAGGAAATAACCATGTCCAGTACGGGCAAGAAAAGTAAGAAAAATAAAAAAAGAGGACAGATAATCAGCATCAGTCAGGGCTCCTCCGCAAAGGCGCAGAGAAGAAGAAGAAACCCCTTCGTGATATTCAGCGTTACTCTTCTTACGGTGGTGCTCGCAGGCGTTGCGATAATGCTGGTGCATTTCAGCGCTCAGATAAATGAGCTTAATAATGAAATAACCGACCGCAAGGCGGAGCTGACAAAGCTTAAAAATGAGGAGGCTCAGTATCAGCTTGTTATCGACAGCAAGATGACCGATTCCTTCGTGAAGAATTATGCTGAAACAAAGCTTAATATGTCTCCGATGAAAAATGCGCAGAAGCAGTTTATCTCCTTGTCAAACGGCGACAGCGGAAAGGTATTCGAGGACGAAAGCTCTAAAAATGTGTTTACGACCATACTTGATGCGTTTTCAGGCACATTCAGGTGATGTGTCTGCGAATATCCCCCTGCACAGGACAGGGATATCCCGGTTGTCATAAGCCGGGACGGTTTCCAATATGTATGAATATGGACGAACGGGAGAGGCTTCCCGTGATTCAGACTGCATAGAAAGAGCGTCGGAAAGGATAATGCTCTTTAGATGCAGTTCTGTTTGCTGTATACAGGCAAAGCAAAAGCAATAAAAGGAGTAATAAGCATGGCTAAAAAAGGTGCTGCGATAACGCTTTGGCGCAGGTCTACCATTACCATGATGATAATAATAATTCTCGGCTTCGGTACGGTTATCGCCAGACTGGTCTACCTTCAGGTGTATCAGTCGGAGGATCTGCAGAAAAGGGCTGTGGAACAGCAGCTCCATGATACCACCGTATCCGCCAAGCGCGGAAATATCTATGACTGCGGCGGAAATGTCCTCGCGCAGAGCATTACCGCATGGGATATAGTCCTCGCTCCGGCTGAATTCAAGGATGACGACGAGGAGGGAAGAAAGCTCGTCGCGGAGGGTCTTTCGGAGATACTCGGTATAGATAAGGACGATATGCTGAAAAAGACCCACGAGAATTCTTATTACGTTATGCTGAAAAGAAAGGCCGATGCCGAATTGAAGGATAAGGTGCTCGCTTTCAGTGATAAGATGTATGAGAAACATAAGATAAGCGGCGTTATCCAGCTTTTGGAAAACTATAAGAGATATTATACCCACGATAATTTTGCCGGCGCGCTTCTGGGCTTTGTCGGCGATGACAACCAGGGTCTTGAGGGTATAGAATATCAGTATAATGAAGAGCTTAACGGCAATACGGGAAGAATAATAATCGCTCAGGATGCCCAGAACAATCCCCTTCCGTATCAGTATGAGCAAAAGGTCGAGGCGACCGACGGCTACAATATCGTTCTGACGATAGACGAAAATATCCAGTCGATAATGGAAAAATATGTCCGTGAGACAATAAAGGAATTCAAGGTATCAAACCGCGGATGTGCGATACTTATGCGCGTAAAGACCGGCGAGATACTCGGCTTTGCCTGCGAGGAATCCTATGACCCTAACGACCCCTATACTATAAAGGATAAGAATAAGGTAAAGGAAATAGAAGCTCTTCCCAAGGATAAGCAGGGAGAGGCTCGCAGCAAGGCGCTGAGCGCCCAGTGGAGAAACAAGGGCGTCAGCGATACCTACGTCCCCGGTTCGGTATTCAAGATGATAACGGCTTCCGCAGTTCTTTCCGAGGGAAAGGTAAAAACGGACGAAGTGGCATTTGAATGTGACGGAGCGTATGTTCCCTATGACGGCGCAAGCGCGATCCCGTGCTGGCAATTCAGCGGTCACGGTCAGCAGAATATCGGCACGGCTCTGTGCAATTCCTGCAACCCTGCGTTTATGCAGATGGGCAATATGCTCGGCAGAGAAAAATTCTATGAATATTTCGTTGCCTTCGGATTTGCGGAAAAGACAGGCGTTGACCTTCCCGGTGAAAGCAACAGCGTATTCTTCAATCAGGCGGGCGAACCTGCCGGAATGTCACTTATGGATCTTGCCGTTGCATCCTTCGGTCAGAACTTCAAGATAACCCCTATCCAGATGATAACAGCGTGCTCGGCTATCGCAAATAAGGGAAAGCTTATGCAGCCGTATATCGTTTCCCAGATAGTTGACGGAAACGGAAATGTCGTAAAGGCTACAGAACCGATAGTGAAAAGACAGGCTATAAGCGAAAACGTCGCTTCGCAGATATGCTCATTCCTTGAGACAAATGCAAAATCAGGCGGCGCAACGAACGGCTACGTTGCGGGTTACCGCATCGGCGGCAAGACCGGTACTTCACAGAAGATCGTTGATGAAGACGGCAACGAGACAAAGGACTATATCGCTTCTTTCTGCGGAATAGCCCCGTGTGACGATCCCGAGATAGCGCTGCTTTGCTATTTCGATACTCCCGACCCGGAGATAAATTACTACGGTTCGGCGGTCGCAGGACCCTGTTTCAGAAATATTATGACCGAGGTGCTTCCGTATCTCGGAATAGAAAAGGTCTATGCGGATGATGAGCTTTCACAGCTTGAGGTATCCGTCGGAACCTATGATAATATGGAAATTGCAGCTGCTAAAAAGAAGGTAGAGCAGGCAGGACTGAAGCCGAAGGTCGTCGGAAGCGGAAAGACTGTAATCGGTCAGAACCCCGCAGCATATTCGGGTATACCTAAGGGCGGTACAGTCGTGCTCTATACAGATGAGGCAAGCAAGAAAACAAAGGTCAAGGTGCCTGATTTCAGGAATTGCAGCCTTTCGGATGTCAATTATCTTGCTTCTGCAAATGATCTTAATGTCTGCATAATGGGCTCGGCGACCGAGAACGGGCAGACCTACGCAAAATCTCAGGATATCGCACCGAATACCGAGGTAGAGCCATTTACCGTGGTAACGGTCGTATTCAACCAGGATAACAGTATAATGTAATGATAAGTATATGTAATGATAAGTATATGTAATGATAAGTATAATGTAATGATACCGGTATAACGTATCTGCCCTGTATCAGAGTGATAGAAAACAGCATCGGTGGTGGTAAAATGACTAATATGATAAAAACAGTGCAGAATCCGAGACTGATACTGCTTGACTGCCGCAATTCGCATAAGTTAGCGGAGATAATCTCGGATGTGCTGAATTTCTGTTCCTTCAATACCTGTATTGATGATTTTACTCAGGTAACTGATTTTATCATTGAAAATGCTGATAGCGGGACATATTGTCCCGAGAATGTCATTGCCGATACAGTCCTGTTTGATGAGAACAGCAAAATGACAAGGGATAAAATAAGTACCTTCCGTGAGGGTGTTACCTCCTATGAAAATGCGATGAGCTTTTTCGGTAACGACGGCGAGGGGATCATGACCTATTCGTCGGATAATTACGGCGCGGACGTCGCAAGCCGGAATTATACCGAAAAGGGCGGAACAGTCAGCTTTGAGCTGGTAGGAGGGGGTATCCTGAGCAGGGTCAATATCATAAACGGTAAATATACCGTGGACGAGATACTTGCCTGCACGGGCGTACTGCTTGCGGCGGGGATGCCGCTGGCGTCAGTGCTCAGCTTCTTTGAATATGAGGAAGGATGCTGAAAACAAGGGAAACGAAAGGTGGATTTTTCAATGTCAGGAATTTGGACGATAATCGCGGCGGCTGTTTCGTTTGCACTTGCGGGCGTACTTGGACTGTGGCTTGTTCCGTTTCTTCGCAAGCTCCATTTCGGTCAGACGATACTGGAGGAAGGCCCCAACTGGCATAAAGGCAAGCAGGGAACGCCTACGATGGGCGGTTTCATGTTTATCGCTTCGAGTATAGTCGTCACGGTCGTATGTGTTCTTCTGCACCAGAGCATGGGAACGAAAAACGGGATACCGCCCGAGACAAATCTCCAGCTTGCAAAGACGCTGGGGGGACTGTTTATGGCGGCGGCATTCGGCGCGATAGGCTTCCTTGACGATTATGTCAAGGTCGTAAAAAAGAGAAATCTCGGTCTGACCCCGAAGCAGAAGCTTGCGCTGCAATTCTTTGTGGCTATAGCTTATCTTGCAGTGATGTACCTTTTCGGGGATGATACAAAAACATGGATACCCTTTGTCGGAATGATAGATATTGGTCTGCTTTATTATCCGATAGCGGCTGTGCTTATCGTCGGAATAGTAAATGCAGTAAACCTGACGGACGGAATAGACGGTCTGGACGGTTCGGTAACATTTTTTGCGGGTATCTTCCTTATGCTTATGGCGGGATATACCTCAAGAATAGGACTTTCGATCATGTCCGCCGCACTTTCGGGCGGATGTCTGGGTTTCCTGCTTTGGAATTTCAACCCCGCAAAAACCTTTATGGGAGATACAGGCTCTCTTTATCTCGGCGGATATTTATGTGCCCTGCTTTTCGGGCTTGATATGGAGATACTTTTAGTTCCTGTGGGACTTATATATATCTGCGAAATGTTCTCGGTTATCCTTCAGGTGACATATTTCAAGCTTACCCACGGCAAGAGACTTTTCAAAATGAGCCCGATACATCATCATTTCGAGATGTGCGGTTGGAGCGAGGTTAAAATTGTAATCGTTTTCAGCTTTGTTGAATCTATAGCCTGTGCCGGTGCACTTGCCCTTGTTATTCTTGGCAGATGAAAGCCTGCGGCGGCGGCGGAGTGCCTCCGCTGTCAATTCGCGGGGGTCGCTGCGCCTACGGCTCCGCTCTGCACTCATAAGGAAGCTTTGCAACTCGCGGTCTTTACTTTATGACAGGTGCGGCTTTATTGTCGGGTTAAGCTGATTATTATGTAAGTACAGGTTATTTGTGACACAGTGTCCGTCAGGATGTTGGTGCAGTTCCGACACTCCGCTGTCAATTCGCAGTGCGGGCACCCGTAGGAAGTATCCTTTGGGGGTGCACGCACCGTTCTGTTCCCTACGTATTTAGTTCAGTTCGCGGGTAACGAATAATGAGTCTGAGTGCAGAGCGGAACGGAGTGGAGCGACCGGCGCGAATAGCACGAAGTGCGCGGGTCCAGGGAGCTTGCTCCCTGGGGGGCGGCAGCCCGGCAGGGGCAAAGCCCGGTAGGAAGGAGATGTGGAAGGGATGAACAGAGGAGAGGCACCGGCGAGGAAGCTGCCGGCAAGACCGCCGGCGGCGGAGGAAAAACAGAGTGAACTGAAAGAGTTTCCGAGCGGAAGCGGATTCAAGAAAGTAAAAAATAAAATAAAATTGTTCTCTGTAAGACTTGGAATGGATATGACCTTCCTGTTTCTTGTGCTGCTGCTTGTGATAATCGGAATAATAATGATGTATTCTGCAAGCTATCCGTCAGCACTCAGATATTCGGAGGACAGCCAGAAATACCTTATAAGCCAGAGTATGTATGCTCTTGTCGGCTTTGTCATTATGATAGGAATGTCCTATTTCGATTACCATATACTGCATTATCTCGCACCATTCATATATTTAGCCGGTCTGGGACTGCTTGTGGTCGTGCTGCTTATGCCGGGCGACCCGAAAAGATGGATAAGCCTCGGCAGCTTCGGCTTTCAGGCGTCAGAGGTCGCGAAATTTGCACTGATACTATCTCTTGCGGATTGGTCGTCCAAGCATTTCCGCGATATGCATACCTTCAAAATAGGCGTGCTGCCGCCCCTTATCATGCTTTCGATCTATCTTGTGCTCCTTTACAGGGAACCGCATTATTCGGGTATGGTAATTATGCTCATTCTTGCGGCTGTAATGATGTTCATAGGCGGCGTAAAGCTGCGCTACTTCATTATCGCGGGTACACTCATCGCTGTCGTGCTGCTTTACCTCGTGGCAACAAATCAGCTCGGCTATGCAATGCAGCGTCTCGATGGATGGGGTCAGGCTCTGACCTATACTACCGAGGATATGTGGCAGAAAACTTACCAGACACGCAATTCCCTCTATGCTATAGGCTCGGGCGGCGTGTGGGGTCTCGGTCTCGGTCAGTCAAGACAAAAATATATGTATATCCCCGAGGCTCAGAACGATTTCGTTTATGCAGTAGTATGTGAGGAAATGGGTCTTATCGGCGCTATACTTATCCTCCTCGTATTCGTTCTCCTTGTCTGGAGAGGAATAACTATATCAATGAGAGCTAAGGATCCTTTCGGCTCTATGCTCGGTACGGGTCTTGCGGCTCAGATAGGAATACAGGCTATACTCAATATCCTCGTTATAACCGACTGGCTGCCTAATACGGGTATAAGCCTGCCGTTTTTCAGCTACGGCGGTACATCACTGATAATGCTTATGGCTCAGATGGGTATAGTGCTGTCTATATCGCGAACATCAAATCTTGAAAAGGTATAGGTGAACGGTATGAAAATATTATTTGCAGGCGGAGGTACAGCAGGCCATATCAATCCGGCTCTCGCTATCGCAGGATATGTCAGAGAACGCCAGCCTGAGGCGGAAATACTCTATATCGGCAAAACCGGAGGCATGGAGGAAAGACTTGTCCCGCAGGCCGGGTTTGAATTCAGGGGTATAACCGTTCAGGGATTCAGCCGAAAAATGACTCCCGCCGGTATCAAAAACAATATTATTACCGTGAAAAAGGCAATAACCGGCGGTAAGGACGCTAAAAAAATAATACGGGAATTCCAGCCGGATATATGCGTCGGAACAGGCGGATATGTCAGCGGCCCGGTGCTCAGGGCTGCTGCAAAGCTGGGAATACCTACCATAATCCACGAACAGAATGCCTTCCCCGGCGTGACCAATAAAATGCTCGCAAAGCACGCCGACCGCGTTATGCTGGCTATGCCCGCCGCAAGAAAACATTTCAAGGGCAGCCCGCGCTTTGTCGATACGGGAAATCCTGTCCGCGGAGAAATAATTACAGCAGACCGTGAGGAAAGCAGAAAAAAACTCGGTCTGGATGAACGCCCGGTCATTCTTTCCTTCGGGGGAAGTCTCGGCGCACAGATAATCAATGAATCTCTCGCAGATATAATCTCCCGCAGCTCAAAGGACGGGAAATATCAGCATATCCATGCATATGGTCAGTACGGGAAATGTTTCCCCGACCTCGTAAGGGAAAAGGGCGGAGATCCTGATGCCGAAAATATGGATATCAGGGAATATATAAACGATATGCCCGTATGCCTTGCGGCGGCTGACCTTGTTATCGCACGCGCAGGCGCTATAACGCTCAGTGAAATACAGGTAAAGGGTAAGCCCTCAATACTTATCCCTTCACCCAATGTTGCGGAAAATCACCAGTTCCACAATGCGATGTCGCTCGTTGAAAAGGACGCGGCTGTTATGATAGAGGAAAAAGACCTCACCCCGGAAAAGCTTACCGAGGAAATAGATAAGCTCGCCGGCGACCCGGAAAGACTTGAGACTTATGCGGCTAATGCTAAGAAAATGGCGATAAGCGACAGCGCAAAGCGTATCTACGGCGTTATAATAGAAGTGCTTGCAACAAAGAAAAAAATATGATTATCCGCCTCCTGCCTCCTCAGAGGCAGGGGACATACTTTCCGGTTAAATAAAGGAGGGAGACCGGATGAGAGACCGTAAAAGGGATGAAAACAAAAACAGCAGCGGCTCTGTAAAAAAGAAGCCGGTCAACCGACCGACGCCTTCGCCTTCGGTGCAGAACAGTTCAAAGCCGCTGCCTGAGACGAAAAGGAAAAAACCGGCAGCTCCGGCAGAAAGCGCTGCGGCTGAGGGATCAGTAAAGCAGCCTGACGAAGCCGGAAGGAAAACAAAAGGCAGCAGAAAAAAAGAAAAAATGCGTCCCCTCGCGCCTCCGAAGGAGCCGGTCAAGCCATATGTGCGCAGATTGAGGAAATTCCTGCTTGCGGCGGGAACGATAATAGTATTGATCGCAATATGCGTAGTATTGTCGCTTACGGTGTTCTTCAAGATAGATGAGATAAATATCGAGGGCAATACCAGATATGAGCTTGCAGAGATAGAAGAGGCGTCGATGATAATCAAGGGGGATAACCTTCTGCTTTGCAATACTGCGGAGGGTGCCGAAAATATCGTGAATACCTTCCCGTACATAGAAAGCGTTGAAATAGAAAAAAAGCTTTTCAATAAGATCAATATAAAAGTTAACGAGGCAAAGCCCTCCTTAGTTATCGAGAGCGGCGGTAAATATATCGTCCTTGCAAAAAACGGGAAGATAGTCGAAATAAATGATAAGAAAACCTATAACGATGTTCCTACCGTACTGGGTGCGGAGCTGAATGATGTAAAGCTTTGCTCCCAGATAAAATATAAGGATGAAAATATCAAGAAATATCTGGAAAGGATCATCGAGCTTATCGCTCAGTACGGGATAAAAAATATCCGTACCATAGATATGACCGACAAGGCCGGCATCCTTCTCGTAAGGGAAAACGGCTTCAAGGTGAATATCGGCAATTTTGAAAACCTTGATTACAAGCTTAAAACGGCGGCAAATATCCTTTCCGAAAATGTAAAGGACGATGCCAAGGGCACACTGGATGTCGGAATAGCTTCCGCTCAGGGCGGAAAGTCCTATCTGAAATTAGGCGAGGAATCAAGCAAAAAGCCGGAGGAGAAAAAACAGCAGAGCAAGCCGGCGTCAAAGCCTGAATCAAAGCAAAGCAGTGAAGCCTCCGCAGCGGAGGAAAGCTCACAGGCGGCTGATGATGGTATAGTGATTGAAAATGCCGAGCCGCAGTATGATGAGACAAGCTCCGAAGACAACGGAGAAACCTACGACAACGGTACAGACGGCAGTTATACATATGATGATGGTACTACCGACAACGGCGGTTATACATATGATGATGGTACGACCGACAGCGGCGAAACCTACGACGGCGGCGAAACCTACGACGACGGTACGACCGACAGCGGCGAAACCTACGACGACGGTACGACCGACAGCGGCGAAACCTACGACGACGGTACGACCGACAGACAACGGTACTGCCGACGGCGGCGAAACATCTGACGACGGTACGAACGGCGGCGAGGAAACATCTTACAATGATAACTATACTGACGGAAACTATTGATTTGCCGCTTATGGTTGAATTGTACAAAAAAATTGTAAAAAATAATGCAACATGAAATAAGAATAATAAATATGACGAAAAAAAGCTTTAACATATTGAATTTCACGGCAAAAAGTGTTACATTATTAAGTAGTTGTATATAAAATTAAAAAGAATGTCCGTTGTCCGGGCAAATTGGTATAAAATGGACGTGCGGAGTTCTGAAGGGAGTATTATAATGCCTTACGAATATGAAAGTAACGAGATTGATAACATTGTCAGCATTAAAGTAGTCGGTGTCGGCGGCGGCGGCGGAAACGCTATCGACCGCATGGTCGATTATGTGACCGGTGTGGAATTTATTTCCATCAATACCGATCAGCAGGCTCTTAACCGTTCAAAGGCTACAATGAAAATGCAGATAGGTGAGAAGATCACCCACGGCAAGGGCGCAGGCTCCAAGCCTGAGGTAGGCGAAAAGGCCGCTGAGGAAAGCAAGGAGCAGATCGCTGAGATACTCAAGGGTACCGATATGGTATTCATTACAGCCGGCATGGGCGGCGGTACCGGAACAGGTGCGGCTCCTATCGTAGCTGAGGTAGCAAAGGAAATGGGTATCCTTACCGTAGGTATCGTTACCACTCCGTTCCTTTTTGAGGGTAAGAGAAGAATGGAACAGGCTGAAAACGGCATATCCAAGCTCAAACAGCACGTTGATTCCCTTATCGTTATCCCCAACGAAAGACTTAAACACATCAGCGAGGAGAAGATCACCCTCCAGAATGCATTCCTGGCTGCCGATGACGTTCTCCGTCAGGGCGTTCAGAGCATTACAGACCTTATCGTGATCCCGGGTATCGTAAACCTCGACTTTGCTGATGTGACCTCCGTAATGAAGGACGCAGGCTATGCACTTATGGGTATCGGCGTTGCTTCCGGCAAGGACAAGGCAAAGATCGCCGCACAGAACGCAATTTCCAGCCCGCTGCTCGGAACATCTATCCAGGGCGCAAAGGGCGTTATCGTAAATATCAAGGCTTCACCGGATATCGGACTTGACGAGATCCAGGAGGCATCCACAATGATCTCCGAGCAGGCTGACGAGAATGCTCTCATCATCTGGGGCGCAGCCCTTGATGAGGAAATGGAGGATACCATCAGCGTTATCGTTATCGCTACAGGCTTCCCCACTGCTGACAGCTATGCTCCCGTTGCAAGAAAGGACGACAAAAAGCCGGCTCCTTCATTCCAGTACGGCGCTCCTGCAGCAAGACCGGATCCTAACCGTTTCAGCGCAGTAACAAGACCTCAGGAAAAGCCGCAGCCGAAGCCGAGCTATAATCCTTTTGCTCCGGCTCCGCAGCCGCAGACACAGGCTCCGTCCTATCCTAACGCAAATACTACCTATCCTAATGCAAATACTACATATCCGAATGCGAATACATCGGCTCCTGCCGCATCAAAGCCCGCTCCTCAGCCGAAGCCGGCAGCAAACGGTGATTCCGATGATTCCTACATGGATATCATTTCACTTTTCAATAATAAATAATTCTATAAAAGCCTGTCAATGCGACAGGCTTTTATTAAAGGCAATACCGCACAAAGATAGTGCCGTAAGGCGTTCTTCGTGCGGTGTTGCCTAAAGTATAGCCTCCTCTGATATAAGGGAGCATACTCCGTAAAGCCGGCACAGGCTTTTCGGGAAAGGGATCCCCCGCCTGCTTTGAATGAGCAGTTGTGTGACGGGGCGAAAAATGTTATAATATGAAGGACAAAAGAGAAAAGGGGATATGCTATGAAAACGAGAAATGTAATTGACCTGACAGACCTCAGCCATAGGGAACTTACGGATGTTATCAGACTTGCAAATGAAATAAAAGCTCATCCTGCCGATTATTCCGAGGCGTGCCGCGGAAAAGTACTGGCTACGCTGTTTTATGAGCCGTCCACAAGAACACAGATGTCCTTCCAGACGGCTATGCTCAGGCTCGGCGGCACGATAATCGGATTTGACAATCCCCAGAATTCCTCGGTTGCCAAGGGCGAAAGCCTGAAGGATACCGTGACCGTTATCGGGGGATATGCTGATATCATCGCGATCCGTCACCCGAGTGAGGGTACTGCGGCAGCCGCTGCTATGTATTCTCCCGTTCCGGTGGTCAATGCCGGGGACGGCGGCCATCTCCATCCTACCCAGACACTTACCGATGTGGTGACGCTTTATAATGAAATGGGCAGGCTTGATGATCTTTGTATAGGTCTTTGCGGTGACCTCAAAAACGGCAGGACAGTCCATTCGCTTATCAAGACAATGGTGACCTTCAAGGGGAACAGATTCATCCTTATTTCTACACCGGAATTATCTGTGCCGCAGTATATAAAGGATATAATCAATGCATCGGAATGTGATTATAAAGAGGTAACGAGCCTTGCTGATGCGATGCCGGAGTTGGATGTGCTGTATATGACGAGGATACAGCGCGAGCGCTTCACAAGTGAGGACGAATACCGCCGCCAGCATGGAGTATTCATTCTTGACAAGGAAAAGCTCCGTACTGCAAAGAAAAGCATGAAGATACTGCATCCCCTTCCGAGGGTCGATGAAATAGATGTAGAGGTCGATTATGACGACAGGGCAAAATATTTCGAGCAGACCGTATATGGTATGTACGGCAGAATGGCGCTGATGCTTACCATGCTCAAAAAGGAAGGAAAGCACGTTGCTCCGAGAGTGATGCCGACCCATCCGTTCCACTGTTCAAATCCGAGGTGCATCACCCGGACGGAAAAATACCTGCCGTCCGTATTTACCGAGGCAGGAGGGGATATGCTGCTTTGCCGCTACTGTGACGGCAGGACGCTTATCTGATGCATGATGAGCATGAAGGCATAAAGATACAGTAGGGAGAAAATGCCTGAGTGCCGGCGGTATCAAATGTGTATTGATTACTTGACAATAACGATAATTTATCATAAAATATATTCATAGCTTTTTCGTAAGGGAAAAGCACAGCTGTGAAAGGAGGAAATCTGAATGAATATCACAAAAGAAAAAATTGACGGCGTTCTTACAATTAAAGTTGAGGGCAGACTCGATACAGCTACCGCTCCGGAGCTGTCTGAGGTTTTTGATGAGGCTCTGCCGGGCGAGGATTCACTCATTCTTGACCTTGCTAAGCTTGATTATGTCTCATCAGCCGGATTAAGGGTCATTCTCGGCGCACATAAGAAAATGATGAAAAAAAATGGTATGAAGATCGTCAATTCCAGCGAGGCTGTCCTTGAAATATTCGATATCACAGGATTCAGCGATATCCTTGATATAGGCTGAGGGGTGATGGTATGAAAACTAAAGAGGTATATGTCAGTAATGACGGTACCGGAAGAGATGAGGCACTCGAAGTAGTTGAACAGTATTCGTTTTCCCGCGGCTTTGATAAAAAACCGCGTCTCCATGCGCGCCTGCTTGCGGAAGAGCTGCTCGGGATGGTGTCTGAGATAACGGGTAAGTTCTATGCGTATTTCTGGGTCGAGGATAATGATACGGCATATATGCTCCACCTTTCGGCTCAGTCTGAGATGAATACAAAAAAATATGATATGCTCCTCGATTCCTCTACCTCGGGTAAAAATTCCGCTGTAAAGGGTATTATGGGTAAGATCCGCAATGCCTTTGAATATTACTGGAAGGGCTATAAGGAAGGTATGGATTCCTACGGATTGGCTGATTATGAAAGCTTCCTGACCTACGGGATCAATTCCGACAGCATGGCAGGCTCTTCGGGTGTATGGACGCTTACTCAGTACAGGACTGCTGTCGTGAATGAAAACGAGAATAATGAGTATTCTCAGGAATGGGATGAGCTGGAAAGATCTATTATCGCAAATCTTGCCGATGACGTCTCTGTCGGTATCAAGGGCGATAAGGTCGAAATAATCATCACAAAAAAATATGAACAATAATATTTAAGAACGCTGCGGATTTCGCGGCGTTTTTTATATAACAGCGGTTTCAATGGATTTACAAACAATGACAATGCTGTAATAATCAGGGATTTCGTCAATTTAATCATTGTATTCCGAAATTTCAAGTAGTATAATTATATAACGGATTCTTGTTTACGGACAAGATTTATATATAATTGTAGTGTTTTACTGCGGACAGAAAAAAGTAAGAATGGAAAAGGATTGTGGTTGAATGGTATTTTCATCATTGTATTTTGTTTATCTTTTCCTTGCGGTCGTATTTCTTGCGTACTTTACAAGGAAAAACGTGAAACAAAAGAATATCGTGTTGGTAATAGCATCACTGGTTTTCTATGCCTGGGGTGAACCTATATGGGTATTCCTTCTGGTGTTCAGCTCATTTATAAACTGGTTCTTTGCACTGCTGATAGGCAAAAATAAGGGCAAGCCCGCCGCAAAGATCTTTACCGGATCTGCTATTGCAATAGATGTTCTGTTTCTGATAATTTTTAAATATACCGGATTTATCGTGGAGAACCATAATATGTTTTTCCATGCGAATGTCCCCGTTCCACAGATAGTGATGCCGATAGGTATAAGCTTCTTTACCTTCCAGGCTATATCCTATATCATGGACTGCTACTGGGAGACGGTCGCTCCGCAGAAAAGCTGGTTCAAATTCCTGCTCTATCTGTCCCTTTTCCCTCAGCTTGTCGCAGGCCCTATCGTCCGCTACAGCGTTATCGAAAAGGAAATAGACAACCGCCGCGCTGATGCAAATGATATCAGCGAGGGCATAATGCGCGCTATACTCGGTCTTTCCAAAAAGGTAATAGTCGCCAACAGCCTCTATGCCGTAGTTGAGCAGTTCTTCGGCTCGGATATCACCGACCTGTCCTTCTGCGGGACATGGTATACCGTAATTCTCTATTCGCTTTATGTATATTTCGATTTCAGCGGATATTCGGATATAGCTATCGGTCTCGGCAGGATGTTCGGCTTCCATTTCGATGAGAACTTCAAATATCCGTTCATCTGCAAGACGATAAGCGAATTCTGGCAGAGATGGCATATCTCCCTCAGCTCCTTCTTCAGAGATTATCTTTTCTATATGCCTATCTTCGGCAGACCGAGAAAATATATCAACCTTTTCCTCGTATGGTTCTGCACAGGTCTCTGGCACGGCGCATCATGGAATTTCATATTCTGGGGTCTGTATTTCGGTATTTTCATCTTTATCGAAACAAAGATCGGCAAAAAGCGTATGAAGAAATGGAATAAGGTGCTTACGCATATCTACAGCAAAATAATAATCATTATCGGTTTTGGTATATTCTATTTCACCGACCTTTCACAGCTCGGACGCTTTTTCCTCAATATCTCGGGTATCAGTATGCTCTCAAACGGAAATGCATTTTCGGATATCCTGACATGGAATTCACTGCTCAATAATCTCTTCCTTATAATATTTGCGATAATCGTTTCTATGCCCGTACTCCCGAAGATCAAGCATTTCTTCAATGAATGGAGCAACAATACCGTATATGCCTTCGGCAAGATAAGCGCGACCGTTATCTGCTGTGCGCTGCTTATCATATCAAGCATACTCCTTGTTGACAATACGAACAATCCGTTCCTGTACTTCCGTTTCTGATAAAGGGAGGGTAAAAAATGAGTGAACAGAAAACAACAAATGAAAAAAAGACAGTGAAAAAGGATTTCAACCATCTGAAAAGAAAGAATGTCCAGGCGGCATTTTCATATCTTTCAGTGCTGATCTTCACTGTGGTGTTCGGCACGATATCGCTTTTTCTTCTGTTTATACCGCGCTCGACAGAATCCCAGATAGAAAAGCGTACTCTTGCGAAATTTCCGGCATTTTCCTTTGATTCCTATTTCAAGGGTGAATATACCTCGAAGATCGCAGAATTCTATGATGATACTGTTCCGTTCCGTGACAGCTTCAAGACAGCAGGCTATAATTTCAAATCCATCTTCGGCTTCCATACCGAGGAGGAGGTCAAGATCATAGGCAATATCAAGACCGTTGACAAGAACAAAAACAAAAATAAAGACAATAACAACAATAACAACAATAATAACAACAATAATAATAACAATTCCGGCAAATCCGGAAACAATGGCAATAAGTCGGAAACATCAAAGCCGTCAGACAATAATAACGCTCCGGCTGAGGAAAGCAAGGCTGATGATAATACTCAGGAAAAACCCGAAAAGATGGGTGAGGCTGAATTCACTGAGGAAAACGGTCTTATCGTCGTAAAGCATGACGGTCATTACCGCGCTCTGGAGCTTTTCGGCGGCGGCACAGGCGACAGCTATGTTGCTGCACTGAATAATTACCATAAGGATCTCGGCGATAAGGTCAATATCTATTCAGTGACCGCGCCGCTTGCAAGCGAATATTATACCCCGAGCAATTATTCGGGCTATACACTGAGCCAGAAGGAATGTATGGACGATATCGCCTCCCGTCTCGATAACGGTATCAAATATGTCGATATAGCCACACCTCTGTCTTATCATACCAATGAGGATATCTATTTCCGCACCGACCATCACTGGTCGCCGCTCGGAGCATATTATGCTGCGCAGACCTTTGCGGACGCTGCAGGAGTTGATTTCAAGGATCTCTCCACATATAAGTCCGAAACGATAGAAGGTTTCGTCGGAACGATGTATGCATTCACCGGCGACGCTAATATCAATAACGACCCCGAGGATTTCACATATTATATCCCCGAGAATTACGAAAAATGCAAGACGGATTACTTTACGACCTCTTTCCAGCCTGACGGCTCGGGCAATTTCTTCTGCGGCGTCGGTGATCCCCAGCACAATGCTTATCTTACCTTCATGGGCGGAGATGAGCAGATAGTCAAGGTCACGACCAATGTCAAAAACGGCAGAAAGCTCATGATAGTCAAGGACAGCTACGGCAATGCTGTTCCCGGATATCTTTTCGGTTCATTTGAGGAGATAACTATTGTAGATATGCGTTACTGCGATGTCAATCTTGTAAACCTCGCCAAGGAAAACGGCATTACCGATCTTGCGTTCATAATGTGCGCATATTCAGAGGTCGGCGGCAATGCGGATAATCTTGACGTGATCCGCACACAGTGATACTGATGTGCGGATAGAAAGGAAGTGGGCAGGATGTCCGTAGAAATACGTGTCGCGCATAGCAGGGAGCTTGAACAGGCTGCTCAGGCAAGGAAAAAGCTGTCGGAGGCTCTTGTATTCGACGAGAGTATCTGCGAAACAGACTGGAACGTGGTCAGGGCTTTGCTGCGCAAAAGAGAACAGGTCAGAAGACGCAAGGGCGGCTATGAGCTTAAAAAGCTTGAAATTGACGGCTCATATTATGCCGAGCTGACAGTGCCGCCGGTGCTGAAAAGCGAAAATGTGTTCCTGTTTATCCATGGGGGAGCATTCGTTCTCGGCGTAAGCCCCGAAAACAGGAGCTTTGCCGAAATGCTTGCGGAGGCTTCGGGATGCAGGGTATATACGGCTGATTTTGCCCTTTCGCCTGAAAACAAATATCCCGTTGCACTGAATGAATGTGAAAAAATATTTGAATATATAGAGGCTCAGCATCCGGGAAGCAGGATCGTCCTTTTCGGTGAAAGCACCGGGGGAAATATTGCGCTTGCGCTTGCACTCAGGCGGAGCGCGGCAGGAAAGAGCGCTCCCGGGGCGATGATATTAAGCTCCCCGCTGACAGACCTAAGCGGAACTCTCGACAGGAGCGTAAATCTCAAGGAAAACAGGGATTTCATCATAAAGCCCGACTCCTCGCCGGCATATATCAAGGCATATGCCGGAAATGCCGATCTTGAATCTTTTGAGGTATCGCCCTGCTTCGGCAATTACAGTCTTCTGCCGCCGACATTTATAATATGCGATGCGCATGAAACGCTGCTTGCCGATTCGCTGGATATAGACAGGCGCCTTGAACAGGCAGATATAGATGTCAGGACGGTATGCATGAACGGGGCATATCATTCGTTTGCGTCCCTCGGAACGAAAACTCCCGAAACAAAGCAGATACTTGAGGAATCTGTGAAATTTGCAATGGATGCACTGAATGGAGAATGATCCAAACATTATAACAGATTTTTGTGAGGCGGCTTCAATATAGCTCCTATGTGTCACTGCGTGACGATAATCATTGTTAATGATTTACCAAAAGTCTTGAAAGAAAAAAATAATATAATTAACATATAAGCTGAAAAAAAGGAGGTATATTATGGATTATATTATGACTACCAGCGAGCTGACAAAAATATATGGTTCCAAGGTCGCTGTAGAGAATATCAATATCCATATCCGTGAGGGCGAAATATACGGCCTCATCGGAAGAAACGGTGCCGGAAAGACGACTATTATGAGAATGCTCAGCGGTCTGTCCAATCCGACAAAGGGAACCTTTTCAATGTTCGGCAAGGAAGGTGCTGAGGCAAAAAAGTATATGCATCAGGTAGGGGTGCTTATCGAGCATCCGGGTCTTTATCCGAACAAATCTGCTTTCGAGAACCTGAAGATCAAGGCTCTGGGGCTCGGTGTGTACAGCAAATCCTACATTGATGACATTATCACGCTTGTCGGACTTGAAAATACCGGCAAAAAGCAGGCGGGTTCTTTCTCGCTCGGTATGCGCCAGCGTCTCGGTATCGGTCTTGCTATTGTCGGTGAGCCGAAGCTGATAATCCTTGACGAGCCTATCAACGGCCTTGACCCGCAGGGTATCGTTGAGGTAAGAAAGATGATCTCCAGCCATATACTTGAGGAGCTGGGCAAGATATCAAATTCCTACGGCATTATCCACGAGGGCGAGCTGCTTGATGAGTTCACCACTGATGAGCTGTCAAAGCGCTGCGGTCAGTTCGTTCTTATCAAGGGTCCCGACAGCAAGGCGGCTATAGATGTCCTTGCGAAGAACGGCTACAAGAATACCGAGCTGGACAACGAGGGCTTTGTCAGAGTAAACGAAAAGCTTGATGAATCTGACAAGATGATAAAGGCTCTTGTAAACGGCAATGTCGCCGTCAAGGAAGTCTCCGTTACAAATACATCTCTTGAGGATTACTATCTCAGCGTGACAGGAGGTGGACATAATGGGGAATATTATAAAAATGGATTTTTACCGTATGTTCCGCGCAAAGTCGTTCATCATTTCCAATATTATCCTGTTTTTTATTGCATTGTCAAACAGACCGATACAGCTCGGACTTGATGCTCTGGCTGCGAATCTTTCCGCAACCGCGGAAGAACCGTATGTATCTATGGCGGAAACTATCAAGCGGGCGAATTTTGCCGAGCTTCTTTCCGACCCGTTCGTATTTTCACTGTCCATAATTCTTGTTCTGATACCTGCCGTTGTTTTCTCATATGCAGATCTAGCAAACGGTTTTATCAAGAATATAGCAGGTCAGGTATCAAATAAGGGTTATACGGTCGTTTCAAAATTCGTTGTTCTCTGCGTACACAACCTTATATTCATGTTTGTCGGTGTACTTGGAAATATCTTTTCCGTCCTTATCGTATCATCCTTCAGCGGGATCAAGGAAGTGGGCAATATAGGTACGGCACTCGCTACCTTCGCAATAAAATGGCTGCTGTTGATGGCTTTGACAGCAATTCTGCTCTTCTTCACGACAGGTCTGAAAAACAAGACCCTTGCAAGTGTTATCGGCGTTATCTTCGGCTCGGGCGCACTTAGCATACTTCACCTGATGATCGACGATATTGCTCAGAGAGCGCTGAAATTCAACCCGTCCGATTATGATCCTACGGTTCTTATGGGTTCGGCTTCTGCAAATGTCCTTGTTGTCAATGCAATAGTCGTATCGCTTGTAGTTATCGCAATATTCATTCCGCTTACAGTTAAGATCTTTAACAAAACAGACGTAAAATAATAAAAATAAACTATATTAAATTTAAGGAGATTGATTATTATGGCAAAAGACGGAAAAAGCATAAAGGGTCTGATTTCACTTGTCGCAGCACTTCTGTGCATAGTATGCATTATTGTTTCATATATTCCCTTTACCCCGATAACAATTGAAGGAACCAACAAATCAGTAGTATTCTTCAGTGATATCAACGTCATTCTTCCCGGTATAGCTGTCCTGTTGGCTCTTATCGCTATCGTTACCGGCATAATGGCAGGCAAGGACAAGGATAAGTCCGGTCCCAAGAGAGTCGGTATGATAATAGGTATTTTCGGTATCATCATCGCGCTTATCACTTGCGGTGTAACAGCACTTATGAACGAAGTCGGTAAATTTGCTCAGGGCAAGGACTGTATTTTCAGCGAAAGCTTAAAGGATAATCCCGATCTTCAGAAATCACTTGACGATTTCAAGAAGAGCCTTGCAGAAAATGCACAGTAAGCCGGCAAAACATCCGGGGCTGAAATGCCCCGGTTTTTTTTGTTTTCTGAATGCTCAAAAAACAATTGACTTTTACACTCGGAAATTATATAATAATCATTGATATGTTTTGTCGGTTCGTATTATTTTTCATCAGATTGACAAAATAAAGAATAATATTGGAGGATACCATATGAAACGTGTTGGCAAATGGGTGTTCTTCGTCGTATTTATTCTTATACTCTTCTTTACATATACATCGGTATTCGGTATATATGGTGAAAACGGAGATTACTCCATTACTTATATAAAGGGTATACAGGATATACGCTGGGGCATCGACATTAAGGGCGGCGTCGAAGCTGTTTTTGCACCCGCAGACGGTGTTGACGCGACCGATGACCAGATGAACGCCGTTAAATCTATTATCGACCTTCGTCTGGTAAATCAGAACGTAACAGACTACGAGCTTTACCCTGATTTTTCAAATGACAGGATCACAGTCCGCTTCCCCTGGAAGTCCGACGAGGAAAACTACGACCCCGGTGAGGCTATCAAAGAGCTTGCTTCCACCGCGCAGATGGTTTTCAGAGGCGGTTCCGAGAAGGACGGCGAAGAGCTTCTGACAGGTAAAGAAGTAAACCGCGCTTATGTAAGTACGATTGAAACAGGCAACGGCAACCACAGCATCGTCGTAAACCTCGAATTCACAGATGAAGGCAAGCAGAAATTCGCTGAGGCTACAAAGAAATATCAGGGTCAGAAGATCAGCATCTGGATGGATGATACCTGTATCTCCGCTCCGACGGTAAACAGCGTTATCACCGACGGCAAATGCTATATCGAGGGCGGAAGCGATAAGAACGGCGGCTTTACCGCTGAGGAGGCTACAGCTCTTGCAAACAAGATCAATGCAGGTGCTCTCCCGTTCAACCTCAAGATAGAAAGCTACGGCACGATCAGCCCCTCGCTCGGCACATATGCCCTTACGGCAATGGGTATAGCTTCCATCGCGGCTCTGTGCTTTATCTTTATTTTCATGGTAGCAGTTTACAGACTTCCGGGCTTCGTTGCATTTATTGCACTCCTCGGTCAGCTGTCAGTTTCTATCATGGCAGTGTCGGGTTATTTCCCGGTATTTGCAAGCTTCACAATGACCATCCCCGGTATTGCGGGTATGATCCTCTCTATCGGTATGGGTGTTGATGCGAATATCATTACCGCAGAAAGAATCAAGGATGAACTGTGGACGGGCAAGACCCTCGACGGCTGTATCGCCAAGGGTACGAAAAGCTCGCTGTCCGCTATTATAGACGGTAATATCACGATCATCATAGTTGCCATTATCCTTATCCTTGTATTTGGTCCGGCAAATATCTTCTCGTCGCTGTTCGGCGTTTCGACAACAGGTCTGATCTACGCCTTCGGCTACACCCTCCTGGTCGGCGTTATCGCTAACTTTATCATGGGCGTCGCTGCATCACGTCTGATGCTCCGCTCAGTATCAGGACTTAAATTCCTGAGAAACAGAAGACTGTATGGAGGTAAGAAGAAATCATGAGACAGAAATTCCATATAGACTTTATAAAAAATTCAAAGATATACTTCGGTATATCGCTCGGTATAATGCTCGTTTGCCTTATACTCAATATTTTCGTGATACCGACCCGCGTAGATATTCAGTTTACCGGCGGTACTATCGTAAAGTACAGCTACAGCGGTGATCTGAAGGAAAAGGAGATCACCGAGGTTGCCCAGAAGGCGACCAAGGATACTATTTCCTTCACCTTCGCAGAAAATCTTGCATCATCCGATTCCAACAGCCATATGGTATCCCTTGAATTCACAAATGCAAAGGCTATCACAGTTGACGAGCAGGATGAGGTCACAAAGGCATTTACCGATGCTTTCCCTGACAATAACTTCAAGGTAGAGGAATCCTCCTCTGTTGATGCATCAAAGGGTGCGAACTTCTTCTTCAAATGTATCGCAGCAGTTATCCTTGCAGCCGTTCTTATCATCGGCTACGTTGCGATCCGCTTCAAGAAGATCGGCGGTATGTCCGCCGGCGTAATGGCAGTCGTTGCTCTCGTACACGACCTTATTATCGTATATTTCGTATTCGCGATGTTCAATATGGCGCTCGATGACAACTTCATCGCCGTTGTGCTTATGATCCTCGGTTACTCCGTAAACGATACTATCGTCATTTACGACCGTATCCGTGAGAACAGAAAGAAAATGGGTCCCAAGGCTACTACAGCTGAGGTTTCAAATGCTTCCATGAACCAGTGCCTTACAAGAACCATCTGCACGACCATTACAACAATGGCTGCTATCGGCTCTGTACTTGTTGTATCGCTGATATATAATATCGACTCTATTATCAGCTTTGCTCTTCCGATGATGGTCGGCCTTATCTCAGGCTGCTATTCATCCATCTGTATTGCAGTACCGCTCTGGGTAATGTGGAAGAACAATTCCGACAAGAAAAAGCTTGAGAAGGAAAAGGCTAAGAAGAGCGCTGCCTCCGATGCAAAAAAGACATCCTCAAAGGCTGCTGCTTCAAAAAAGGCTGACCTGAAAAAGAAGGAAACAAAGCCGGCAAAAAAGGCTGAAAATTCCGTCAAGCTTGAAAAGGAGGAAAAATCTGATGATGCATCAGATAAAGCCTCTGAGAATAATACAGAAGAATAATTGAAATTGAAGCGGGGGAGCCTTCGGGCTTCCCTGTTTTTTTCGGTCAGGAGCGCGGATAATAATTTTATACTGACAATTTGCATAAAACTATAGAATTATTCGTCAATATATGTTATAATATATACATTATTATTATAAAGGAGACGTATATTATGCAAAATATATGGCATGATCTGGATTCTGCAAGAATAACCCCGGAGAATTTTATGTGTGTTATCGAAATACCCGAGGGCAGCAAGGCAAAGTATGAGCTTGACAAGCAAAGCGGTCTTTTGAAGCTCGACAGGATCCTTTATACCTCTACTCACTATCCTGCAAACTATGGCTTTATACCGCGCACCTATGCAGAGGATCTCGACCCGCTCGATGTTCTTGTGCTCTGCTCCGAAAAGATATATCCGCTGACGCTCGTTCAGTGCTATCCTATCGGCTATATCGCGATGCTCGATAACGGGCGCAACGACTACAAGATAATCGCTATCCCGTTCAATGACCCGACATATAATTCATATACGGATATTTCGGAGATACCGAAGCATATCTTTGACGAAATGACGCATTTCTTCTCTGTTTACAAGGCACTTGAGAACAAGGAGACCGTCGTTGATGAGGTCAGGGGCAGAGATGAGGCTCTGGAGATTATCAAGCAGTCTATCGACAGCTATAAGGAAAAATTCAATACAGTATGATATTACGAAAGGGAAGGAATAAATGAAAAAAGAAAAAACCAGTCCGCAGGAGGAAAAGACCGGGGAAGGATCCGGCAAAACAGAGGACGGTAAGAAAAAAATACCGAATATGGGAGATCCTGCGCCGGTGAAGGCTCCGGAGCCGAAACGCAGAAAACGCCGCAAGGAACTGAAAACACCGTCCTTCTATGTAAGGATATGCATGATCTGGACATATGTCATAATCATATTTCTTATCGCTTCTCCTTTTGTGACGGCAAGCTTTTACATAACAAAGGATCTTGGAGTAACTACAAATGTCGATGAGGCATACCTGTATCTTTCCGATCAGGAGCAGGTCGATAAGGCGGCAAAGGAACTGAAAGAAGCTATCAGCGGTCTTGAAAAAAGAGAACTGAAGCCCGAGGAAGTGGACGACTATCAGGAGGGTGTTGTTTCGCTTCGCACAGCAATGTACGAATGGCAGTATCATGCCGCAAAGGGCGTTGATACCGTGGAGCTTCTGAAGCTTATCGAGGAATCGAAGGCTGTTGACAGGAGACTGTATACCGAGGAAAGCGTAAAGAAACTCAACCAGGCTACCATGCAGGGACAAAAGACGCTTTGCGCGACCGTTACCGTTACCCGTTCGCTTGTACAGCTTATGTTTGACGGAAACGTCAACGGCTCGGATACATCTATGATAGGCGGGATAATTACAAGTATCGTGCTTGTATTTGCTCTGGCTGTGCTTCCGATCACAGGCTTCTTTATCAGTGCCTTTGACAAGAGAAGACATATCAAGAATACTTTTTCTCTTATCTGCTCCATTGCCTGCATTTCGATAATATTTGTAATGATATATCCCTTCGTGGCTATAGGTTCAGTCCTGTCGGTATTCGGATATATACTTCTGTTCGTTCTTTCTGCGGCAGGCTTCTATACGAAGCAGCAGGAGGATTATATCGTAGGGCATCCCGAGCAGGAGGCTGAATTTGGTCAGAAACATCCGCAGTTTATCAAGGCTCTGATCAATTACAAGGCAACTCTTCCCGTGGTGACGGAGGCTGAAAAGACATATAAATCTGCGCAGAATGCCAAAAAACACGGCAGGAGCAGAAAATGACGGGTAGTGCTCAGTCAGCGCCGCGCCCTGTGCCTTAATGTGATAAAGTCACTGATTGAATTCCTGGATATGGGTATACTATAACCATAAACTGATTCAAAGGAGAGATCAATATGCACATAGAACTTACATCAGATAATTTTGACAAAGAGGTATTCAAGTCGGATAAGCCGGTACTCGTAGATTTCTGGGCAGACTGGTGCGGACCGTGCCGTATGCTTGCGCCGGTGGTCGAAGAGATCGCGGACGAAAATCCTCAGATCAAGGTAGCGAAGCTGAATGTTTCGGATTATCCCGACATTGCCGGGAAATTCGGAGTAATGAGCATCCCGACGCTGATCTTCTTCAAGGACGGCGAGGCAGTAGATGCCTCAGTCGGTCTTGTACAGAAATCGGTCATTCAGAATCTTATATCCAGATAAAAAATGCTGCTGCATACGTTCTGATATGCAGCAGCTTTATTTTTAGTAATATTAGTATTAATATTGTCTTCCCCAGTATACCATATGTTTTGCGGGTTTGCCGCAGCATACGCAGGTGTCTGCAATATGAGAAATCGAAAAAACGAAGGGTCATATATTTTATATATACCAAAAACACTTATTCGGCAGCAGTTATATTTTCCGTGAGAACGGTAAGCGCACGGACATCGTATTCTTATATCGTAACATCCGGATCGATATAAGTTTTTTCACAATATTATCCCTTTTGATCATATAATCTGAATTTTTTCAGTTTTGATATTACAGCATTATATCGGATCTCTATGAAATACAGGCTTTACTCTAAATTTATCTCCAACAGGTGGTAGTGGAGCAA
Organism: uncultured Ruminococcus sp.; assembly: GCA_902801055.1. Classification (GTDB taxonomy): domain Bacteria; phylum Bacillota; class Clostridia; order Oscillospirales; family Acutalibacteraceae; genus UBA1213. Next base: position 33,959 of record CADCGS010000020.1, read on the forward strand.
CGGATGCTTTTTTACCGGATGGCAAATCTATTTCTTGAAATATTCCAATGGTTTTTGCTATACATCCCAAATGTGCTATTTGATTTAATGCAACAGGATCGTTATCAGTCCAACATTCTTTATTATTATTAAATGCTAATTGTTCATATATGACAACCTTATTACTGGAATGAAAAACTAATAATTGTCCTAACATATATTTTAATTCATCTATATATTCTTTCAGTTTTTTATGAGATATTTGTATTAATACTACATCTTTAGGATTTTCTTCATCTCTTATTGGTAGCCGGTATGTAAATTCTTTCTCATTTGAAGTTTTACATTTATTTAAAAAATAATCAATATTTTTTCTCGTCAGAGATAATTTTTCCATTTATTAACTCCTTTTTATAAACTATAGTAAACGACATTACTATTATGATTTTGCAGACCGCAGATCAAATTTTTTTCATTTCCATATAGGACGGCGGTTAGTACTGTCTTCCCCAGTATACCATGTGCTTTGCAGGTTTGCCGCAGCATACGCAGGTGTCTGCAATATGATCCTCAACAAAGGGTATGCATCTGGATTTTACGCCGCCCGTTTCGTCCTTGAGCTGATCCTCGCAGGCGCTGTCTCCGCACCACATAGCTTTGATGAAGCCGGGCTTGTTTGCGGCGATATCGAGGAATTCTTCGTGTGTGCGTGCCTCGAAGGTCTTTTCTTTGAGATTTTCAAGCGCAGCATTATACATACTGTCGTGTATTTCAGCAAGAAGCTCTGTGACTGCTGTTTCAAGCTCGTCAAGAGAAACGAATTTCTTTTCTCTTGTGTCGCGGCGCACAAGCACACACTGATTATTTTCGATATCCTTGGGGCCTATCTCAACACGGATCGGTACGCCGAGCATTTCGTACTGGCTGAATTTCCATCCCGGAGCTTTATCGCTGTCGTCAAGCTTTACGCGCAGGTCGATGTCGAGCAGTCTCTGTTTAAGCTCCTGAGCCTTTTCGAGAACGCCCTCTTTTTTCATTGCAACAGGTATAACGGCGACCTGGATAGGAGCGATCTTAGGCGGGAGAACAAGTCCGTCGTCATCGCTGTGTACCATGATAATAGCGCCGATCATGCGGGTCGATACGCCCCATGAGGTCTGGAAGGGATACTGGAGAGTATTGTCTCTGCCGGTGAATTTGATATCATAAGCTCTTGCGAAGCCGTCACCGAAGAAATGTGATGTACCGCCCTGGAGGGCAACGCCGTTATGCATCATAGGTTCAACGGTATATGTTTCTACTGCGCCGGCAAATCTTTCCTTTTCGGTTTTTCTTCCCGAAACGACCGGTATAGCGAGTGTTTCCTTATAGAAATCTATATATACCTGGAGCATACGGAGAGTTTCCTCCTGAGCCTCCTTTTCTGTTTCGTGGAGGGTATGACCTTCCTGCCAGAGGAATTCTGAAGTTCTCAGGAACGGACGGGTAGTTTTTTCCCAGCGGACAACGGAGCACCACTGGTTATAAAGCTTCGGCAGATCGCGGTATGAATTTATTATTTTTGCATAATGCTCGCAGAAAAGTGTTTCTGAAGTCGGACGGACGCAAAGGCGCTCGCTGAGTGTTTCACTTCCCCCGACGGTTACCCATGCACATTCCGGAGCAAAGCCCTCGACATGATCCTTTTCCTTTTGCAGGAGGCTTTCGGGTATGAACATAGGCATATATACATTTTCGTGACCGGTTTTCTTGAAGCGGCGGTCGAGGTCATGCTGGATATTTTCCCAGATAGCGTAGCCGTGCGGACGGATGACCATACATCCCTTTATGCCGGAATAATCGGCAAGCTCTGCCTTTTTAACGATATCTGTATACCATTTTGCGAAATCCTCATCCCTGGAGGTAATAGCTTCTACAAGTTTTTTTTGCTGTGCCATAAAAATCTTTCCTTTCGTGTATCTTTTCGGGTCATTCCATGACAATTTATATTATATACTTTTTTTCCCGATTTTTCAATAGCAGAGAAACCTCATTTTGGAGTAGGCTTCCGTCGATGATAAAAATGAGATCACCCCTCCGCACAAAAACGGAGGGGTGAAGTTTGTCTTTGCTGTCGTTATTCCGTGACAGTGACCTTGTTCGGGAGAACGGTAAGTGCGCGGACGCCGTATTCCTCTGTGGTGACTACGCCGAGCAGAATGACCTTTGTTGCTTCTGCGGGATATTCCTTTACATCGGGATGACCGTCGAGATAATATGTCATACCGTAGCCTTTACCGTTAGCCTCATCTCTTTCCATAACGGTACAGCTATTCATTCTTCTTTCGCTTATGCCGGTGACTTTAATGACCTTGCCGTCATATTTGCCGGTCTGCATATCCTTTGTTACCTGCTGGATAAGCTCGAAATCGCCGAATTTGATGGTAACTGCCGGATTATCGTAATCAGCCGTGTTGAGATCGACGGAAGCTTCTGCTGTTGATGTCTCGGCTGATGATTCAGCTACACTTTCTGCTGCTGAGCTTTCTGCGGAAGAAGCTGAGTCTTCTGCTGATGATCCGGAACTGTCTCCTGCGGTGCTT
>CADCGS010000021.1:0-28022 GCA_902801055.1 uncultured Ruminococcus sp.
GCACCATGCTCAACCATGACGCCTATCGCGATCTTTGGATTCTCATCAGGCGCAAAGCATATGAAATTCGCCTGATCCGAGCCGGAATTCTCGGCTGTACCTGTTTTTCCGGCTATCTGCATCGGAAAACCCTCAAGAGGATAATAGCTGTTTGTTGCCATATTCATAGCTTTTTTGACTTCATTTAGGTTTTGTGTGCTGACACCCATCTTATCCATTACCTCCGGCTCGGTTTTGTATATAACCTCAGAGCCGTAGTAGGATTCCACTCTGTCAACAACATGAGAGCGCAGGCGAGTACCGTTATTGGCAAGCGTTGCCGCATAGGTCGCAAGCTGAAGAGGAGTAAACTGGTTATCAGACTGACCGATGCCTGCCGGAGATACAAAGCTTTCGTACCACTGTGAACCCATCTCCCGGCTGTATTCCGGGCCTGCAAGAGTACCCTTGCTTTCGGTTATCTCTACACCGGTGCGGACACCCAGACCGCAGCGCTTTGCATATTTGTCGATATTATCTATACCGAGGAGCCTTGCGGTTTCGGCAAAGAATACGTTGCATGAATCCCGGATACCCTGGTACATATCTATTTCACCATGATAACCCATACACCAGAGATGGAGTCCGTTTTTCGTATATTCTCCCTGGCAGTCTATATGGGTCTTGGTCGAAATCGCCTTTTCCTGGAGCGCAGCAGACGCTACCATAGGCTTGAATGTAGAGCCGGGAGCAAGGGCACCCATAAATGACCTGTCAAACAAGGGCACATTTTTATCAGATGCAAGCTTTTCGTAATCAGAATAATATTTTGAAAGGTCATATGAGGGATAGTTTGCGGCACATATTACCGAAAAATCACTGATATCCAGAACAACCATCGCAGCGCCCTTACAATCAGCGCCCATATTCTTATCCCCTACATCCTTCGCATAATCATTTGCTTCCTTTACCGCCTCCTTCAGAGCCTTCTGGGCGGTTTTCTGGAGCTTTGAATCAAGTGTGAGATATACGGAATTTCCCGGACGGGACTGTACGGTGCTTTTTACTGTAACCTCATCATCCGCGGATATTTCATAAGTAATGCTGCCGCTGCTGCCGCGCAGCTCCTTTTCGAGTGCGTATTCAACGCCGCTTTTGCCGAGCCTGTCAGTATAGGAATATCCCTTGTTTTTAAGCTCGGTATATTCGTCAGCGGATATAAGACCCGTTACGCCTACCATATGAGGAGCGACAGTTCCGTTTTCATATACTCGCACCGCTGTTGATTCTGTAGTAACGCCGCGGACAGACTGCATATTTTCCGAAATTATATTCATTGTACGTTCATTTATCTCATCAGCAAAAACATACGGCCTGCTGCGGCTGTAGCCTTCCCTGTCCATATTATAGCGTACACTGATTATATCTCTCTGCTGCTTTTTGGAATAATCCTCGCATCCGTATTTTTCAACAAGCTTTGCCATACATTCCGCTGCTGTGGAATACGGGTTCATATTTCGGCATCTACCTTTATCGGAAGCTCGTCCTTCCATTTTCCGCCGCAGCTTTCAATAAGCGCCGAAAGCCTGACGATATTATCATTAAGCTCCTCGTCAGGCATGAATATTTTATTTATGACCACACGGTATCCTGTTTTATTAACGGCAAGCGGGACACCGTTCACATCAAATATCTCGCCGCGGATGGCATCTGTCTCTATTGTATATTCAGTAGATGTCATAGCTATTTCATTATAATAATCCTTCTGGAACACCTGCCACTGTACAAGCCGCGTCGATAATACGGTAAATGCGATCAGTACAAGTGTTATTACCAGAACGGAACGCCATTTTTTTGCCTTTAATTCCATATTATTTCCGCCTCCTCTATTCCTGGGTGGTCTTTGAAGCGATAAACCGGTTTATTCCATAGAATACAGGTATAAACGCAAAGGTATAAATTATCCTTGAAAGATAATGGGAAAGAAAATAATTAAGCTCATTTCCGTATCCCATCAGAACATAAAAGAAGAAAAACTGCCCGACTATAATCACGGGTATGCTCACTATACCGATAATAACTGCCGTGAGCAGATTTGTACGGATATAGTTTTCCATGAGGATACTGATCACATAGCAGCTTATCGCAAGCATTATAGCATAATATCCGACAGGGCCGCTGTAGCCGGAATCTGCAAGCAAACCGGCAGCGACCCCGAATGTTATTGACGGTATCTCTCCCTCGAAAATTGCTATTGTCAATGCAATCGGAAGCATAAGCACCGGACGTCCGCCGAATACCTCAAGCGTAAATGCCGGTATGCTCTGCAGGATAAAGCATAAAAGAATTTCAAGCGAGAATGCCGTATATTTTACAATATTGAATCTGTTCATAAGCTTTTCTCTCTCAGGATTTTTTCTTTTCGGAGGCTTTGCTGCTTTCCTCCTGAACGGCATCCAGTTCGCCCTTGCCGCTGAAATTAGTGATTATTGCCGCACCGGTTATACTGCGTACATCCTCAAAGGGCTTGATTATCGCAACGGGCATACCGGTATATTCGTCATAATCCACCTTGCTGACTGTACCTATCCTGATATTCCTCGGATATAGTCCGCCATAGCCGGAGGTCACGATGATATCTCCGCTTTTGATGGTATTCTGGGTGGGTATATTAATCATTACCGCAACTCCGTCGTCACAGTATTCAGATTTACCGGTCACGATACCTTCGTTGCCTGTCCTCTTATCAACGGCTCCGACCTGCGATGCGGGAGAAATGACTGATGTGACCTTGCAGCTTTTCAGATTTACCTCGCATACATATCCGACAAGTCCGTTGTCTGTCATGACAGGATCATTCAGCTTCACCCCGTCAGTACTTCCCTTATCAAGTGTAAAGCCATAAAAGTTTTCGTTCGGATCACGGGAAATGACTGTTGAAGGGATAACGGAAAAATCCTCGTTGTTTTTCTTTATATTATAGAACTTATAAAGCTCTTCGTTTTCCTTTTTCAGATCATAGTATTCAACGAGCATTTCATTAAGACGCCTGTTTTCTTCGGCAAGCTCGCTGTTTTCTTTTTCAAGCTCCTCACTGCTTTTCGGAGGAGTGACTTTTTCCCCGGCAGTATTCGCTGCATCTGTCGCTACGCGCTGCAGGGGAGCTATAATAAATCCGTTTACAATGCCGCCGACGGTAGGATTACCCGCTGTGATAAGCACTACTACCAGCAGGATGCATACTGTAGTTATAAGGACCTTGAAGCCCTTGCCAGAAGTTACTTTGTTCATTTATATCCTCCGGATCATCTGAAAAACATGATCGCTCTCTCATAACAAATACGGGATACCCTTTAATCCGGGCATCCCGAAGCGTATTATGACCTAGACTACCCGCCGGACTTATCTTCTGCGGGATCTTCCTTTACCTCCGAGACGATCCAGACGCTTGCCTGTACCGTCAACAACACAGTCAAGAGGACGCTCGGCAACATGAACAGGCATACTCGTTTCCTGAGCGACCAGAAGCTCAAGTCCTCTGAGCAAAGCGCCGCCGCCTGTAAGCATGATACCGTTATCAATAATATCAGCACTAAGCTCCGGAGGAGTCTGCTCCAGAGTGGTCTTGATGGCTTCGATAATGACCGAAAGCGGATCAGCCAGTGCATCTCTTACCTCTGCTGCGGTAATGATAACGTCCTTGGGAAGACCATCCATCAGATTTCTTCCCTTGATCTGCATACTTCCTTCACCCTCATACGGGTATGCGGAACCGATACCTATTTTGATCTCCTCGGCTGTTCTTTCGCCGATGAGAAGATTATATTTCTTTTTTACATACTGAATTATGGATTCATCGAATTTATCGCCGGCTACTCTTACCGAGCAGGCTGTTACGATATCATCAAGAGATATTATTGCGACCTCAGATGTACCTCCGCCGATATCAACGACCATGCTGCCCTCCGGACGGGTAACGGGAAGTCCGGCGCCTATAGCGGCAGCCATCGGTTCCTCGATAAGCTCCACCTGCTTTACTCCGGCTCTGCGCACTGCATCATCAACTGCTCTGCGCTCTACATCAGTGACGCCTGACGGTATGCATACGATAACGCGGGGCTTGCTGAATGCAGAGGTCTTTACGACCATTCTGATAAAACGGTTGAGCATGGTTGCGGTTATATCAAAATCAGCAATAACGCCGTCCTTGAGCGGACGTACTGCTACGATAGATCCGGGAGTTCTGCCGATCATATCCTTTGCCTTCGAACCGACAGCAACAACGCTGTCAGTACGGACATCAACGGCAACAACAGAAGGCTCACGCATTACTATGCCCTTGCCCTTCATGTATACCAGTGTATTGGCAGTTCCGAGATCAATACCTATATCCTTTGAAAACATATGATTCCTTCTCCCTTTTCCCTGTTTAAACGTTAATTCCTTTGTAAAACCTTCCAACGGCATATTTATATATACCTCAGAGTATATTATACGCTCAAAAAATGCCAATCTCAACTAAAAAATCAGCTTCGGGAAAACTTCTGCTTTAATATGAAAAATGAGCGGTGCTGCCAATTATTTTTTGTTTATTTCTATGAAAAAATACTGTTAAAAACATACGATACGACAAATTACATTCTTCCGCTTGAGCCAAATCCGCCTTCTCCGCGGTCGGTTTCGCCAAGCTCGTCCGCCTGTACAAAGGATGCGCAGCATACCGGCATAATGACCATCTGGGCGATCCTTTCATCCGGAGCAACGGTATATTCCTTATCGGATACATTACAAAGACCGACGCAGATCTCTCCGCGGTAGTCACTGTCAACCACTCCTACACCATTAGAAAGACAGATACCGTGTTTTACTCCAAGACCGCTGCGCGCAAAAAGAAAAGCGGCATATCCGGGCGAGGACAGCTCTATCGCTATACCGACAGGTATTTTTACAAGCTCACCCGGTCTTATCGTAACAGGCTCATCTATACAGGCATAAAGATCAGCTCCGGCTGAGCCTTCTGTTGCCCGGCAGGGTATCCTTGCCTTTTCGTTCAGCTTTTTTACCTTGACTATATTATTCATTATATACAAACTCCTTATTCCGTTCCTCTGTAATACAGACCCCTTGTGAAGCCTGTTTCCGGCGCCTTATGCTCTCTGTACAGCCTGAGCATTTCAAGGCGCTGCTGAGGTGTTTCCGTACTGAAACGAAGCACCTCGAAATCTATCCCCCTAAGCTCGTGATGTCTGTCGGACATCATAAGTGGGACGCTGTTCAGTATTTCAGTGCACGCTCCATAGCACTGCATCGGGAAATCAATTCCCTTGCGGTCGCGTATAGTCGGCGCTGTCTCACAGTGCTTGCAGCCGCGTCCGTCGTTCATGGCAGGGCAGTTCCTTGTAAGCATCAGCGGCAGCCTGCCCATGGAAATGATACCGACAGGGATAATCCCTCCGAGACGTGATATCTGTTCAAGCGTAAGCTCAAAAGATACCTCTGCATCCATAAGCCCCTGAGCCTTTGCCCAGTTCAGGGACTGAGTATTTGACAGATTAAGACCAAATCCGCCGTGGATATCCATATCAAGCCGTCCGGCAATTTCCACAGCGCCTATATTTCCGGCAAGGACCTCATTTATTCCCAGTTCCTTTACTCTTTCAAGCTCCCTTATGATATTCTTCTCCATACCGAACATTCCTCTCGGTATCTCAACTGCAACAGCAAAGCCCCTGTCAAGCAGCTCATCAAGCTTTCGGCTGCTGAGAGTAAGGGGTACATATATAAGTTCGCTGTCAAGAAAATCATCGGGAATATTTCCGTCCGGAAAACGTGCGCGGTAATCTGACGGGAGCCTTCCTCCCCGTGATATGACGGATCCGCTTTTATACGGCGCAAAAGCGACAGGACGCAATGCACTTCGTTTTTCGGAAAGGCTTTTAAGACAATCCGTTCTGAGTGAATTCAGTGCGGAAGCAGGAAGTATCATCCCGTCGTCAATATCAGCCGAAAGAGAATTCATCAGAAAGGGCGTGCCTCCTGTTTTGGATATGCTTTTTTCAGCACGCTCCCGGTCAAGAGGAAGCTTTATCGCTTTTTCAGGGATCGCACCAACTGCAGAGGCGGTAAAGCCGTCGCTGTCAGATGCCGTCAGAGAAGATGGTTCTCCCTCGCGAACAGTCAGACGGAAATCCACCGGTATATGCTGACGTTCCTTCTTGTACAATTCATGTATCGAACCGAATATCCTGCTGTCGGCAGCCTGGACATTTTCCTTGGAGCGTATACCGAACATTGATACTCCGCGATTGCCGCTGTAGTATCCGTCCGTAAAGCCCGAACGGGAAAAGACCGCCCTCAGCTTATCATAAAGCTCCTGCGGGACAGTTCCTGTATCAAGGCTCTGACGGCAGGCTGCTACAGCTGCCGCTACATATTCCGGGCGTTTCATCCTTCCCTCTATCTTAGCCGACGCGATACCCATTTCTTCAAGCTCGCGCAGATGCTCTATTACCGACAGATCCTTCAGGCTCAGATCATGACCGGTTCCTCCCTTTACCGAAAAGGGAAGGCGGCACGGCTGGGCGCACGCTCCCCTGTTGCCGCTGCGGGAGCCAAGCATTGCACTGAAATAGCATTGTCCCGAAACGCTCATGCATAATGCCCCGTGAACGAATACTTCAAGCTCGACAGGACAGTCTCTGGCTATCTCCGCGATCTCCTTAGCGGAAAGCTCGCGTGAAAGTACCACGCGGGTAAGCCCCATCTTCCATAGAGCCTCCACGCCGGAGCGGGTATGTACGGACAGCTGGGTCGAGCCGTGTACCGGCATATCCGGCGCACAGCTCCGTACAAGCGAGATCAGCCCGGTATCCTGCATAATAAGCGCATCAACACCTATGCTGCACGCATATTCTATAAGAGACAGCGCATCGCTTATCTCGTCGTCATGAACAAGAATATTGCAGGCAAGATGCACTGCCGTTCCGTTCAGGTGACAAAGCCGGACTGTTTCTGCAAGCTGCTCACGGCTGAAATTATGTGCGGATGAACGCGCACTGAATGACGACGCACCAAGATATATGGCATCGGCTCCTGCTCTGACAGCCGGTATTACAGAATCTACGCCTCCGGCAGGGGCTAATATTTCAAGCTTTCCCAACAGAATCACTCTTTCTCAGTAGTCGTGAGGATCATTTTTTGTCGCTCAGAAATGAAAGATTTTCAAATTCATCGTCCTCGGCTTCATTTGCTGAGGATCTTCTGACTGTCTTTACAGCCGGTGATACGGGCGCAGGATCGGAATTCAGACCCTTGTCGCCGAGACGCTTGCGGTAGGTTTCCATATCCTTGCGGAGCTTTTCATTTTCACGCAGAGCCTCTTCAAAATCGGAGCGGTAACGGGTCGCTTCGCTCAGATATTCCTTTACCTGAACACGCAGACGGTCGGAATCCTCCTGAGCCTTCGTGAGGTTATCACAAAGATTGAGGGCGGCAAGCATTACCGCAGAGCTTAGTGAAAGCCCCGGAGCGCTGCGGCGGACAGTGCTGATCTCTTCGTTGAGCCTGTCAGCGACCGAACGGGTGTATTCCTCACCCTCCACACTCAGTACTGTAAACTTCGTACCTGCAATATCTATTTTTATACGATTCTTCTTCTGGTCTTCCATAGAAATACCCCTTTGATCTGAAATTTGCAGTCCCGGTATATATACGGGACAAACTACATTTCTATTATAATACATTTTTGTCTGATAATAAAGTATTAAATTCAAAATAATATATATTATGTGACCTCATGAAAAAATGAGAATCATAAATTAATCAGAAAAAATGAAATTTATTGTTGAAAAATATCCTGTTTTAATGTATATTATTGATATGAAGCTTCGGAAAATCAAAGACCATCCGGAATACTGAAAGGAGAAAAGCATGAAAAAACATATTCCGCTCAGCAGGATCGCGAAAAAAGCACTTGAAAAAAAAATATGACCTTACTGTAAAGGATATCGGAGAGGATGCTGTTTTTTCAAAAAAAGGGGTCACCTTCAATACCCAGGTCTGCTGCATCGGCGATATCGGTCAGATATGTTTCATGCAAGTAAAGGCTATGCTCGGCTTTCTTAAAATGGAAACGGTCGTATTATCGGTCAGCGGAAAGGATATTCCACTGTTCAATATGGACTGGGTATCTGCCTTCGGCAAGGAAACGCTTATCTGTGAATTATATGATGTGCAGCTTTCGCCATTTTCCGATGAGATCCAGAAAAGGCTATGTGATATAATAAAGCGAGATGAGGATATCCCTGATACCGAACAGGACGAACAATGGTATAACAATATCCTTTATCCGTGCAGCTACCATAAAAGTTCAAAGCACGCCACATCCCGCTTCAATGACGCCGCTATAGAATATATCAAGCAGATGGTAAATGAAATGCACCGCCTGGATGAATGTGAAAAGGATGCAAAGCATGAAAAAATAAGGAGCTTTGCCGGAAATCTGTATAATGAGGGCAGCCCGGTGCTTGATATAGTAAAGGAATTTTTCGGAGAGGAATGTGCAAAACGGCTGCTTATCGGTCATATGTACGGGTGCATGGATATGCTCGAAGAGGAAACTGAGAATCAGCCATAAATCGGCTGAATGTGTAATTTCAGGGAATTTTATACAAAATCCACTGTAAAAAGCAAGAATTAATTAAATTATTAGTTGAAAAAATGATAATTATGCGTTATAATAGTAGGGAATTGTTTATTATAAAGAACAATTCCCTTTATGTTTTTGCCGAAAACGGTAAAAGCTAAATCAAAGAGGGGGTTTTAGAATGTCAAAGTCTAAGCTGACGCCGAGCGAGGCACGAGAGCTTATCATCGCTAAGCTTTCACACAATTTCGGTGTAACACCTACAGATGCTACCGATGAGCATTATTACAAAGCCGTAGCGCTTATGCTGCGTGATATCATGCGCCAGAACCACAAGGAATTCACTGCCGCTGCCGTAAAGCAGAACAGCAAAACAGTTTACTATCTCTGTATGGAATTTCTTATGGGCCGTTCTCTGAAAAATGACCTCTATAATCTCGGTCTTGAGGAGACAGTCAAACAGGCTCTGCAGAGCATGAATATAAAGCTTGATAATATTTATGAGCAGGAACCCGATGCAGGTCTCGGCAACGGCGGTCTCGGCAGACTCGCTGCCTGCTTCCTGGACGGTCTTGCTACACAGAAATACAGCGCAATGGGTTATTCTCTGCGTTATGAATACGGTATTTTCCGTCAGAAGCTTGTAGACGGATGGCAGACAGAGCTTCCTGATTTCTGGCTTCCCGGCGGCTCCGTATGGCTCCAGGCTCATCCTGAGAAAAGTATACCCGTATACTTTGACGGAAAGGTCAAGGAGACATGGCACGAAAGCCATCATTCGATCGAGATCGAAAATCCGACTAAGATCATCGCAACACCCTATGATATGCTCGTTCCCGGTAACGGCGGCAAGGGTATAAGCAGACTCAGACTCTGGGCTGCTACCTCGGATAATTTCGATATGAAGCTCTTCAACTCAGGTGACTATATCCGCGCAATGGAGCAGAAGGCTCTCGCTGAAAGCATTACCCGTGTCCTTTATCCTGAGGATAACCACTCTGAGGGCAAAAGCCTGCGTCTGAGCCAGCAGTATTTCCTCGTTTCCGCGACTATCCAGGATATTATCCAGCGTCACCTCAAAAACAATAATTCGCTTGATAACCTCCCGGAGATCGTAGCTATCCATCTTAATGATACTCACCCTGTTCTTGCCGTACCGGAACTTATGCGCATTATTCTTGACGAATGCGGATATGAATGGGATAAGGCTTGGGATATCGTTACCCGTACTATAGCCTACACCAACCATACCGTAATGAGCGAGGCTCTTGAATGCTGGCAGGTAGAGCTGTTCCAGAGAAGACTTCCGAGAATTTATCAGATCGTCGAAGAGATCAACCGCCGCTTCTGCGAGGAAATGCACAAGCAGGGTGTAGACGGCTGGAAGATAGGCAGAATGGCTGTTATCAATGACGGTATCGTAAGAATGGCTAACCTCGCCGTTATCGCATCACATTCCGTAAACGGTGTATCAAAGCTCCACAGCGAGATACTCAAGGATGATGTATTCAACGATTTCTATACCGTAACTCCCGAAAAGTTCAAGAATGTTACCAACGGCATAGCACACAGACGCTGGCTCATACAGTCAAACCCCGGGCTTTCTGATCTTATCACGGAGCTTATCGGAGATAAGTACCAGAGAGATGCAAATGCCCTTGAAGGACTTATGGCTTACAAGAGCGATGCTGTTGTCCTTGCAAAGCTTGCTGCTATCAAAAAGCAGAACAAGGAGCGCATGGCTAAATATATCCTTGAAAACAACAATATCAAGGTTGATCCTAATTCCATCTTTGACGTGCAGGTAAAGCGTCTGCACGAATATAAGCGTCAGCTCCTGAATGCTCTGCATATCTACAGCACCTATCAGTGGCTCAGGGACAACCCCGATGCAGATTACAAGCCCAAGACCTATATCTTCGGCGCAAAGGCTGCTCCCGGTTATTATTTCGCAAAGCAGATAATACAGTTTATCGTTGCACTTGCCGATAAGATCAACAATGATGCCCGTGTAAACAAGAAGCTCAAGGTAGTTTATCTTGAGGATTACAGAGTTTCCGTTGCCGAGAAACTTATCCCCGCAGCAGAGATCAGCGAACAGATCTCACTTGCAGGTACAGAAGCATCCGGTACCTCAAATATGAAATTCATGATAAACGGTGCCGTTACCCTCGGTACTCTTGACGGTGCGAATGTCGAGATACATGATGTTGTAGGAGATAACAATTCTCTTATCTTCGGTATGACGACACAGGAGGTCAATCAGCTTAAAAAGCAGGGCTACAACCCCGCTGTTCCCTATAATAACAATCATATCATCAGAGCTGCTGTTGACGGTATCAGAAATGAATTCGGCGACCGCTTCAATGATATCGCTAATTCCCTTTCAACGATCGACCCGTATATGGTTCTTGCTGATTTTGCGGATTATGCAAATACACAGCAGAAGGCTTCACGTCTTTATGTCGAAAAGAACACATGGAACAAAATGTCCCTTATCAATATCGCAAAGGCAGGACGCTTTGCTGCTGACCGTTCTATCAGGGATTATGCTGAGACTATCTGGAATACAAAGCCCGTTATTCTTGACAGCAATACCAATATGTAATAAATGATATCTTTTTCCGGACTGTCATAAGGCAGTCCGGTTTTTTTAAGGCAATACCGCACAAAGTTAGTACCGCAGATGCGCCGCCTGTTATTTCGTCAGAATGTGCAAAACGAGCGTAGTTAACCTGACGGTTATCAAGTGAGTTTTGTGAAGAATGACGGAAAGGGGCAAGCAGATGTGGTGCTGAGCCGTAAGGCGTTCTTTGTGCGGTGTTGCCTTAAGCTTTGTATGAGTGTTTTGTGTTAAGATCATGGATATTTTCTGCAAGAATTACAGAGCAGACAGTGATATAATGTAAAAAAACAAATACAGGGGTGTTACTATGAAAAACAGGATCCTTGTTTCGGGACTGCTTAATATCGAGACTACAGTTGCGGTAAAGGGGTTCCCCATCAATTATTTCCCCATAGATTATCCTTTCTTCGGGGTGAATTCAAATGTTTCGGGGGTAGGCTGCAATATTGCAAAAGCGCTTACCGCTTTGGGCGATGATGTCGGGCTGGTATCATTTCTCGGAAATGATGATGAATCCGTCAGAGTTATTTCCGATCTGGAAAAACACGGCATCAGAACGGATATGATTTCCCGTACTCTGAAAAACACGCCCGCTTCTGCCGTACTGTTCGACCCTGACGGCAGAAGGCAGGTATACTGCGATCTGAAGGATATACAGGATCAGAGCATTTCCCCGGATGATCTGCCTGAGTCTGTAATGAAAACGGATATATCTGTTCTGTGCAATATCAATTTCAACCGTGAGCTTATCAGAGCTGCAAAGAAAAACGGTGTTGTCACCGCAACTGACGTTCATGTCCTCAGCGATATAAACGATGAATATAACAGGGATTTTATGGAAAACGCGGATATCCTTTTCATGAGCGATGAGCGTCTCCCCTGCCCTCCCGAGGTGTTTATCAGAAGGATATCTGAGCGTTTCGGCAATAGGATAATCGTTATAGGTATGGGCGCCAAGGGCGCTGTGCTGTTTGATTCCGCAAAGGACAGCACCGTAACCGTACCTGCATATGCACCCGCAAAGATCGTCAATACTGTCGGCGCGGGAGATGCTCTGTTCTCCTCCTTCATTCATTTTTATATCAAGGGGCTTACTGCTCAGGAAGCTCTTGAAAGAGCCGTTATCTTCGCAGGGATCAAGATAGGATTCAACGGAGCCGCGATCGGTTTTTCGGATGAAAAAACCATCGAAAGAATTTATAATAATCAGAAATAAAACCTTGCCGCCGGTACAGTAAAAAATCTGTATCGGCGGATATTGTTTTACTGTACATCTTACTTATTTTTCGTTTGAATATATGTTATTTTTGACGAAAATAATAATTGAAAAGAATTACTCCTTGTGCTATAATTGTTATGCTTAAGGCAATACCGCACAAAGATAGTGCCGCAGATGCGCCGGCGCAGAGCCTGCGCTCCCGTGTTAGTTTTGGTAACAATTATCATTCCGACAGATAATAACCGGCAGCTTGCCGGTCGTCAGAATGTGCAAAACGAGCACAGTTAACCTGTCGGTTATCAAGCGAGTTTGGTGCATAATGACGGAAAAAGAGTACCCCAAGGGCACTTCCTTCGGGCGCAGCATATGTGGTGCTAAGCCGTTAGACGGTCTTTGTGCGGTGTTGCCTTAAATGAAAGTGGATAATGGAGGGCAAAAAAATGAAAATTGACCGTATTATAAAAGCTTCCGCCCTGCTGCTTGCAATGACTGCCGCTGTAGCAGCTTCGGGCTGTCAGAAGGAAGAAAGCAGCAGTAAAAAAGAATCCGCCCCGACAGCTTCTTCAAGTCAGGCAGAAACTTCCTCGGAGACCTCAAAGGATAAATCTTCCGACGCTGCAGCTTCTTCAAAGCCTGAGGAATCCTCTGAGGAGGCATCAAAAAGCAACATTCCCGAAGAGGAAAGCGGCCCCATTCCTGAAATATCCGACCCCACTCCGGACAGCGACGGCGAAACTGTAAACGGTATTTTCATATATGATAATAAATCATATGAAATGTTCTACGGATACAAGGATCTTGCTGAGGAATATTCCAAGGCTATCTCAACTGTAAAGAAGGATCTCGGAAGCGGCATAAAGGTATACAATGTTCTCGTTCCGACACACGTTGCCATTGATCTTCCTTCAAAATTTGATGATATGTGCAGCGACCAGAACGAATATATCAATGATATAATCAATGCCTATACGGAAGATATCACACCTGTAAGCACCTACAATAAGCTTAAGCATCACTGTAATGAATATCTCTATTTCAATACCGACCATCACTGGACAGCCCTGGGTGCATATTATGCATATCAGGAATTTGCCCGCGTCGCAGGCATTGATGCAGTTCAGCTCAGTGATCTCAAGGAAGGCAGGATAGAAGGGTACCAGGGTTCCCTTGCGGCTATTTCCGGTGTTGAGACACTGAAGGACGATTACGTAACATATTATACCTCTGATAAGGATATAGATACCACTCTCTATGACGGAGACGGAACAAATCCGCGTGACTATTCTCTTATCCATTCTTATGCAGAAGGCGCTAATGCTTACGGTGTATTCCTCGGCGGCGATACACCTATCCTCACTACAAAGAATAAGCAAGGCAACGGCAAGAAGATCGCTGTAATAAAGGAATCCTACGGAAATGCCTTCTCCCCGTTCATAGCATATACCTACAGTGAGGCACACTTTATTGATTTCCGTTACGTCAGCATCAACCTGAAAAGCTATCTCGAGCAAAACGGCATTGATGAGGTAATTTTTATCAATAACACAATGGCTACTGCTACACCTGCCCGCTGTGAAGAAATGATCGGTCTTGCCTCGGGCATAGCATACACTGCTGACAATACCGCTGATGAAGAAGCCTCAGAGGATAATACGGCAGAAAATGATACCGCAGCACCTGATACATATGATGAGGGTACTGACGGCGATACCGAAGAAGGAGCTGCCGATTACACTGACGACAATACTGAAGGCTATACCGGTACAGATGATACTGAGGACTATACCGGTACAGATGACAATACCGGTGACTATGAAGGCGAAAACGGCGATAACGAAGAAACCAACGATACAAATGGCGAGGAATAAGAACAGAGGCTGCACATTGAAGTGCAGCCCCTTTTTTTGACCGGTTATTATGCTGTCTGATCTTATCTGATCTTACAAGACAGGCGTGATTTATTCAGTGATTCATTAATTATGCACTGCCCGGGCAATTGATCTGACATATTCCCTGACAGGTTCCACACTGTCACGCCCGTGCTCCGCTACTATACGCACTATAGCACTTCCGATTATAACACCGTCAGCGGCAGACTTCATCCTTTCGGCCTGCTCTGGTGTCGATATACCGAAACCGACAGCACAGGGAATATCGGTCGCCTCACGTACAGAACTGACTATTTCCTCGATATGAGTAGTGATCTCTTTGCGAACACCGGTAACACCGAGTGAAGATACGATATACACAAAGCCCTCGGCATCGGAGGCTATCATCGAGATCCTGTCCTTCGAGGTAGGCGCTATAAGCGAAACAAGCTCTATTCCGTATTTACGGCAGAACGGAAGAAGCTCCTCCCTTTCCTCATACGGTACATCGGGAACGATAATGCCGTCTATACCTACCTGGGCGCATCTCTGCATGAATCTGTCCGTACCATAGGCAAAAACAGGATTGCAGTATGTCATGAATACGAGCGGTATCTTAATATCCCCGCGGATACGCTCTGCCATTTCAAATATCTTGTCAGTTGTGGTGCCGGAAGCCAATGCGCGCAGGTCTGCCTCCTGTATCACCGTACCCTCAGCTACCGGATCCGAAAACGGTATCCCGATCTCTATAAGGTCAACTCCGTTTTCCGCCATTTCACGGATGAGCTTTTCCGTGGTTTCAAGATCAGGGTCACCCGCTGTAATAAAGGCTATGAATGCCTTTTTATTCTCAAATGCAGTTTTAAGCTTAATCATGGATATCAACCCCCCTGTATCTTGCTATCGCCGCAACATCCTTATCGCCTCTGCCCGAAACATTTATTACAATGATCTTATCCTTATCCATTTCCGGAGCTATTTTCAGAGCATGGGCTATTGCGTGTGAGCTTTCGATCGCCGGGATTATGCCCTCCGTTCTCGAAAGATATTCAAAGGCTCCTACAGCCTCCTCGTCGGTTATTGAAACATATTCTGCCCTGCCCGTATCCTTTAGATTTGCGTGCTCAGGCCCGATGCCCGGATAATCAAGACCTGCGGAAATAGAATATACCGGAGCGATCTGACCGAATTCATTCTGACAGAAATATGATTTCATGCCGTGGAAAATGCCAAGCTTTCCATTAGCCATCGTGGCAGCATTTTTCGGATTATCCACACCGAGACCGGCAGCCTCGCAGCCGATAAGGCGGACTGACGGATCACCGATAAAATGATAGAATGCACCGATAGCATTGCTTCCTCCGCCAACACAGGCAATAACTGCATCGGGAAGCCTTCCCTCAAGCTCAATCATCTGCGACCTGATCTCGCGGCTGATAACAGCCTGGAAATCGCGCACTATCGTCGGGAACGGGTGCGGCCCCATTACTGAGCCGAGAACATAATGAGTATCATCCATACGTGAGACCCATTCGCGGAATGTCTCATTTACCGCGTCCTTCAAAGTCATTGTGCCGCTTGTGACGGGGTGCACCTTCGCACCGAGAAGCTCCATCCTGTAGACATTCAGAGCCTGACGCTCACAGTCTACCTTACCCATGAATATTTCACATTCCATGCCCATAAGAGCCGCGACCGTCGCAGTTGCAACGCCGTGCTGTCCGGCGCCTGTCTCGGCAATAAGTCTGGTCTTGCCCATTTTTTTCGCAAGAAGAGCCTGTCCGAGAGCATTGTTTATCTTATGCGAGCCGGTATGATTGAGATCCTCACGCTTCAGATATATCCTTGCGCCTCCGAGATCCTTTGTCATTTTTTCGGCATAATAAAGCAGTGACGGTCTGCCGGCATAATTATTATATAATGCAGTCAGCTCCTTATTGAACTGATCGTCGTTTTTATAATGCTCGTATTCCTTTTCAAGATCATTTACAGCATTCATGAGCGTTTCGGGAATATACTGTCCGCCATGTATGCCGAATCTTCCTTTTGACATTTCATTCTCCCCTAACTATTTTTACTAATTCGAGTATTTTCCTTCTGTCCTTTACGCCCCCGGTCTCAGCACCGCTGCTGACATCTATCCCGTATGCGCCCCATCTGAGCGCACTGCGGATATTATCCGTCCCTATGCCGCCGGCAAGAAAAAACGGTTTTGAAAGCTCCGGGATAAGCCCCCAGTCAAAGCCTTCCCCCGTACCTCCGGGATTGGCAGCATGATATGTATCAAGCAGAAGATAATCCACAGGCAGCATATCTGCAATCAGCGGCTCGTTTCCTGTCCTTACCGAAACTGCCTTTATTATCGGCTTATCGGTAAAGGAGCGAAGCCTTCGTATATATTCCTCGTTTTCATTACCGTGAAGCTGAATAAGATCAATGGTGCCCGCATCACAAAGAGAAACGATCTCATTGATATCATTGTCAAGAAAAACACCGACCGCCTTTATTTTTCCGGAAAGCAGCGACCTCATTTCCGCAGCGGACCTATGGCTTACGGTGCGCCTTCTGCCGGGAGCAAAGATGAATCCGGCATAATCAGGCTCAGCCTCATTTACGGCAGATATATCCTCCGGACGCATCATACCGCAGATCTTGATTTTTGTCATTACATCAACCCCTGAGAAGATCAAGCTCAGCCTTCTTATCCTTTGCGCGCATAAGCGTTTCTCCGATAAGAACGGCATTTACTCCTGCCTGTTCAAGCTGTTTTATATCACCGGCTGTACGGATACCGCTTTCTGCGACAAACAGAACATCATCGGGAACGAGCCTGCGCAGACGCAGACTGTTTCCTATATCTACCGAAAAATCCCTGAGATCGCGGTTATTCACACCGATTATCCTTGCACCGGCTTTCAGCGCAGATTCCGTTTCTTTTTCGTTGTGAGCCTCTACAAGAGCCGATATTCCGAGAACGTCACATATAGTAATATACTCCTTTATCGTCTCCGTGTCAAGCAGTGAGCAGATAAGCAGCACCGCATCGGCGCCCATTAATGCAGCCCGGTATATCATATATTCGTCTACTGTAAAATCCTTCCTTAAAACCGGGATCGATACCGACTGCTTTATCTCTGCAAGATAACGGTCATCGCCGAGGAAAAGCTCCGGCTCCGTAAGCACCGAAACCGCCGAAGCACCCGCTGCCTCATATTCACGGGCTATATCAAGATAGGGAAAATCCTCCGCTATCACTCCCTTTGAAGGAGAAGCCTTCTTTACCTCGCAGATAAAGCTCAGCCTGTTTCCGGACAGGGCTTTTTCAAATGCGCGATCTTTCTTTTTCAGAGAAAGAGCCTTTGTCCTTGCCTCGGTAAGGGGCATTATTTTTTTTTCCTTTTCGCAGCGCTGAACAGCATACTGCGCAAGAGTATCAAGTATTGACATATCAGTTCTCCTCTGAATTGCTTATCCTGATAAATTTCTCCAGGAGCTGCTCTGCCCTGCCGCTGTCGATAATTTCACGGGCAAGCTCTATTCCCTGTGCGATGCTGTCAGCTTTTTCGCCTATATAAAGAGATGCACCGGCGTTAAGGAGTACGGCGTCTCTTTTTGCGCCCTTTTCACCGCGGAGCACAGCCCTTGTAAGCTCAGCATTTTCCGCAGGAGAGCCTCCCCTGAGATCCTCTCGAGTACAGCGCTCAAGACCGAACTGCTCGGGGGTAATGGTATAGCTCTTGTACCAGCCGTTATTTATCTCACAAACGGTCGTAGGTGCGCTCATGGATATCTCGTCAAGCTTATCCTGACCATATACGACCATACCCTTCTTTACGCCGAGACTTACAAGCACCTGGGCAAGAGGAATTACAAGGTATTCGTCATATACGCCGAGGAGCTGGCGCGAGGGTCTGGCGGGGTTCGTAAGCGGCCCGAGAATATTGAATACTGTGCGGAAGCCAAGCTCACGGCGGATAGCTCCGACATATTTCATTGAGGTATGGTATTTCTGTGCAAAGAAGAAGCACATACCGACCTCCTGCAAAAGCTTTTTGCAAAGCTCGGGATCCTGATTTATATTTACTCCGAGAGCCTCCAGACAATCGGCTGTACCGCAGAGAGATGATGCCGCTCTGTTGCCGTGCTTGGCTACCTTCATTCCCCCGGCAGCAGCTACAAGAGCAGATGTAGTAGAGATATTGAAGCTTCCGGCATTGTCACCGCCCGTTCCGACTATTTCAAAGATATCCATTCCGGTATCGACCCCGGTAGCGTGTTCGCGCATAGCAGCAGCGCAGCCGGCTATTTCATCGGTAGTCTCAGCCTTTGCGCTTTTTGTGGACAAGGCTGAAAGAAAAGCTGCATTCTGTGTCGCTGAGGTCTCGCCGTTCATGATCTCATTCATTACGGCATAAGCCTCATCATAGGTAAGATCATTTTTGTTTACTATTTTTTCAATTGCTTCTTTTATCATTTTGAAACATTCCTTTCTCGTTTATTATTTTTCAGATATGTACTGCAAGAAAATTCTCCATTATTTTCCTGCCCTGAGAAGTCAGTATGGATTCCGGGTGGAACTGCAGACCGTATACAGGGCTTTCCCTGTGCTGTACCGCCATTATCTCCCCCTCCTGAGATACGGCTGTGACCTCCAGACAGTCCGGAAGGCTTTCCCTTTCGGCTATCAGTGAATGGTAACGTGCGACCTCGGGATTCTTTTCCAGTCCCTCAAAAAGCGGACAGTCCGCAGTAAGCGTTATCCTGTCGGATTTGCCGTGCATAAGCTTTTCAGCGCGGACTATCCTGCCGCCGTAAGCCTCGCATATAGCCTGATGCCCGAGGCATACACCGAGTATCGGTATCTTCCCTCTGAGCCTTAAAGCAGCCTCTTCGCATATGCCTGCCGCCGCCGGATAGCCCGGCCCCGGAGAAAGAATTATATGGTCAGGCTTCATTTTTTCTATTTCCTCTACAGTAAGCTCGTCATTCCTCACAGCCTTTATATCCGGCACGATCGAGCCGGCAAGCTGTACAAGGTTATATGAAAAGCTGTCGTAATTATCTATAAGTAAGATCATGCTTTCTCCCCCTTATCCTATATTGCAGCCGTTCTGTACGGCATTCATTACCGCAAGGGCTTTATTGTAGGATTCTTCGTATTCATTTTCGGGTATGCTGTCCGCAACGATACCGCCGCCCGCCTGTACGCTGACCTTATTGCCTTCCCTGACAGCCATTCTTATCGCTATGCAGGTATCAAGCGAACCGGAAAAGTCGATATAGCCCAAAGCTCCGCCGTAAATGCCTCTGGGGCATTTTTCAAGCTCCTCTATTATTTCACAAGCCCTTATTTTCGGCGCCCCGGAAAGCGTTCCTGCGGGAAGTACAGCCTCAATGGCGCTGAGTGCATCACAATCCTCGCGGATATCACCCTCGACCTGTGAGCAGATATGCATTATGCGCGAATATTTGTGTATCATTTTGTATTTTGTGACCTCGACACTGCCGAAGCGTGATATCCTGCCGAGATCGTTCCTGCCGAGATCGACAAGCATATTATGCTCGGAAAGCTCCTTTTCGTCAGAAAGCAGATCCTTCTCCAGAAGATCATCCTCACGCTCGGTCTTGCCTCTCGGACGGGAGCCGGCTACCGGAAAGGTGTACAGTCTTCCCTGACGGAGCCTTACGAGCGTCTCGGGAGAGGTGCTTATTATCTCGCGGTCATCAATACGAAGATATACCATATACGGTGAGGGGTTTGTTGTGCGCAGAACACGGTAGGCATTGATAAGGGTACCGTTTATGTCCGCCTCAAAGCGTCTGGAAACAACAGCCTGGAAGATATCGCCGCTGCGGATATATTCCTTTGTACGCTCGACAACTTCACAGTATTCCTCTTTAGTAAAATTACAGCTGAATGGTGAGGCTTCTGTCTTTTCCGGCTTTATCAGCGGATAGTCGTACCGCAGAAGACGCGAAAGCTCATCTATTGTTTTTTCTGCGGCATTGTATTCGTTCTCTATATCCTCAGAATTAAGGTTGACGGTGATGATGACCTTCTGGCGAAGATGATCGTAGGCTATTATCTTATCGAAAAGCATCAGATCTGTATCATTCGAGGATGCGCCGCTTATTTTAAGCTTTGGCTCGGCATAGCCAAGCATTGAATATCCGAAATATCCGACCATTCCCCCGCAAAGCGGCGGCAGATCAGGCAGGGACGGCGCACTGTAGCCGGAAAGCATTTTCCTTATCTCAGAAAGCGGATCACTGCATGGAAAGGATTCCTTTATTCCATTACGCTCAATTGTAAGCTGCCTGTCCTTGCAGTAAACCCTCATGACCGGGTCAAAGCCGAGGAAGGAATAACGTCCCCATCGCTCGCCGCCCTCGATGCTTTCGAGCAGGAAAAATCTCCTGCTAAGTCCGGCTATTCTCCTCAGCAGATTGATTGGTGTGACCTCATCTGCATAGAATTCCTTGCATACGGGAACCACCTTGTACTCTCCGGACAGAGCGATAACTGTATCAAGCTCAGGTCTCAACATATTTATTCCTCCTTGAAATATATAATAAAAAAAAGACTTTTATCCCGATAAAGGGACAAAAGTCATAACTTCTGCGGTACCACCCAAATTGACGCAAATGCGCCCGCTCATCATGTACTGACATACACTATCTGCTGATAACGGTCAGAATTCCGTCGGCCATTACTCCCCGAAACCGGGTTTCCTGCCGCCCTTACAGGTCCATTCAAAAAAAGCACTGCTGCTGCCTCGCACCAAACGGCAGCTCTCTGTAAGCAAATACTCTGATCTACTACTCCTGATCAACGGTTTGATTATTTATATGATGATAAGATTATATATCCTGAAAATCATTTTGTCAATACTTAAACAAAAAAATAATTACATTATCATTTAAGTGAATCATTGTAATGAGCGCGTTCGCCGCCTATGAATTTCGGTCTTGTGAGGGCTGCGGTAATATGAGCCTGACCGATCATATTATTTTTCAGGTAAAGCGGAACAGCTACCTCGCAAAGATGCATACCGATCAGAACTCCGCCTATATCCATTCCTGCCTTAGCCTTTATATGTTCGACAGCAACGGGGGTGTCTATAGTTCTGTAGGTTATCGTGGCAAAGGAACCGCCTGCTTTGGGCTGAGGAACAACATTCACCTGATCCTGTCCCTGCTGTCTGGCTGCATCACGGGAAATAATTATTGCCCTGTTGAGATGCTCACAGCACTGGGCGGCAAGATATATGCCCCGGCTTTGAAGCTCCGGATAAATACCGTCGAAAAGCGCCTGAGCGATATCCATACTCGATGCCATCCCGTAGCCCTCGCCGCAGACCGTACTCGATGAACAGCCTACTACGAAGATGTCGCCCTTTTCAAGACCGGATTTTTCAAGTATCTCAAGTATGGCGGCATTTGCCTTTTGCTTTATTTCTTCATACATTGTAATTCCCCCATGTAAATATCAGGCACCTCACAGAGATGCCTGATAGATAAATTCAGATATTATGCGTCCTCTTCAGTTGTTTCCTCAGCAGCCTCTTCAGGAACATTAAGAGCCTTTATTGAAAGGCTGATGCGCTTTTTGTCAAAGTCGATAGCAGTGATCTTAACATTGACCTTCTGACCGATGCTGAGAACATCCTCGGGCTTTTCGATACGCTCGTCGGATATCTGTGAAACATGGATAAGACCGTCAATGCCGGGGATGATCCTTGCGAAGGCACCGAACGGAGTAAGTCCGACGATCTCGACCTCGCACTCTGTTCCGACAGGATACTGATTTTTGAGTATCTCCCACGGATTATCCTCTGCCTTCTTGTAGCCGAGAGAGATCTTGCCCTTCTCACGGTCGAAGGATTTGATATATACCTCTACTGTATCGCCTACGTTTACGACCTCTGACGGATGCTTGATACGGTTCCATGAAAGCTCGGAAATATGTACCATACCGTCGATGCCGCCGATATCAACGAATGCGCCGTAGGAGGTCAGTGACTTGACAACGCCTGTATAGACCTTGCCTTCCTCTGCACCTGCCCAGAATTCCTCTTCCTTCTTCTTGCGCTCGTCGTTGAGTACGGAACGGATAGAGCCGACAGCTCTTCTTCTGTTGTTTCTGCCTGTTGTCTCGATAATGCGGAAGTCAACCTCCTTCTTGAGGAGAGCCTCCAGGTCGCCGCCTCTGTTGGCAGTTGCCTGAGATGCAGGAATGAATACCTTGATGCCGTTTGTAAGAGCAAGCACGCCGCCCTTGATGACATCGGTAACTACGCCGTGAACGATGCTCTGGTTCTCGAATGCCTCAGCAATATCGTCCCAGCCCTTCTGAGCGTCAAGGATCTTCTTGGAGAGAAGTATGGTACCCTCCTGATCGTTTGTCTTCATGATGATGAGGTCAAGTTCGTCGCCGACCTTTACGAGATCCTCAGTCTTTGCATTGGGGTCACTTGAAAGCTCGCCAAGCGGTATGATACCGGTCTGCTTTCTGCCTACGTCTACGCGTACCTCTGTGGGAGTTACGCTCACAACAACACCGTGTACCCTTCCGTTTGTATTATAATTTTTGAGGGACTCCTCAAGGAGCTCTTCAAAGTTTTCTGCTTTGCTTTCTTCTGGATTTTTGATTTCTTCTGACATGGTAACAAGTACCTCCTTTATTATGCTTGCCGGAGTCGATGCACCGGCGGTAATACCGATCCTTCCGGCATTCCTTACTGCGTCGAGCGGTATCTCGTCTGCTGTTTCGATAAGATAAGTATTCTTACATTTATTCTGACAAATATGAAACAGCTTATTCGTATTAGAGCTGTGCCTGCCGCCTATGACTATCATAAGGTCGGACTGTGACGCAAGCTCCTCAGCCTCGGACTGCCTGTCGGATGTGGCACTACATATTGTATCAAATATTTTAGCATTTGTACATACTTTTTGCAATATTTTTAAAGAATTTTTCCATTCTTTTATGTCAAATGTTGTTTGTGCGACCACGCATATAGAATAATTTTTCCATTCCGGAAAATTATTTAGTAATTCTTCCAGTTTTTTCTGATTGTTGAAAGTCTTGTACTCGCCGGAGCAGTGACCTATTATTCCCTGGACCTCCGGATGATTTTCGTCCCCGGCAATAAGGATACGCTCTCCTTCTGAGGAATGCTGTGCAACGATATTGTGTATCTTGCGAACAAACGGACAGGTCGCATCGCGGCAGTCAAGCCCAAGCTCAGATATCCGGTCGGAAACGCTCCTCGAAACACCGTGGGAGCGGATAACGAGCGTAGCCCCCTTTTCGGCATCCTCCGGCTTGTCCGCGATCATGACGCCGCGCCCGGACAGGCTCTGCACCATCTGGGGATTATGGATGATAGGCCCAAGGGTATATACCTTCCTGCCCTCGCTGATAAGCTTTTCCACCATAGCCACAGCCCTGCTCACACCAAAGCAGAAGCCGGCTGTTTTTGCTACTCTTATCATTTGATATCCTCCGCCCTTTCGCCTGTCACTACGGCGCGCAGGGCTTTTATCTCGCCCATTATCGTTCTTGCGGCGCCGCGGTATGCCTCAGGCCCCGGCTCGCCGCCGAGACCAAGCTCAGCCGGAGTCATGGGCTTTCCTATGGATATTGTAGTTTTATGGAACAGCTTTACCTTCCTGTCCTTCGTCTTTGGCGTGATGCACAACGGGAGCACCGGAACATTCATCTGGGACGCTATAATAGCAGCGCCGGATTTAGGACGGAGAAACTGTCCTGTTTTGGAACGGGTACCCTCTATGAAAATACCGAGCATTTTCTTGTCCCGGATTATCTTTTCGGCGTCATTTATTGCCTTTCCGTCGCCCGCTCCGCGCTGTACCGGAAATGCTCCCAGAGCACGGATCAGTGCCGAGAGAACAGGATTTTTGAAAAGCTCCGCCTTAGCCATATAGTATATCTGACGGTTCACGGCAAGCCCGAGGAATATCGGGTCGTTATTTGAAAGATGGTTGGAGCAGATGATATATCCGCCCTCCTTCGGAAGATTTTCCTTGCCGGTTATTTTATAGAAAAACAGCAGCTTATACAGCGGAACGGCAATTACCTTCAATACTGAATAAAGAGGATTATATCTCATTACAGCTTCTCCTTTATGATACTTGTGACCGCATCTATGGATTCCGGCAGAGTAAGCTCTGTCGTATCGACAAGGACGGCATCGTCTGCTGCTTTAAGCGGAGCCGTCTCGCGGTGGGTATCGTTATAGTCGCGCTTTATGATATCGTCGAGAACAGCCTGATAATCAGCCTGTATACCCTTTTCGGCAAGCTGGTCTGTCCTGCGCCTTGCACGGGACTCAGGAGAAGCTGTCAGGAATATCTTGACCTGAGCATCCGGAAGTACGACCGTACCGATATCACGGCCGTCCATAATTACGTTGTTTTCCCTTGCAAAGCCTCGCTGAAGCTCAAGAAGGAATGCGCGCACAGCCGGTACTGCGGAAACGCGGGACGCTGCCATAGAGACGCTTTCTGTCCTGATATCATCGGAAACATCATTGCCGTTTAAGATAATATGCTGTTCCCCGTCCTTAAAAACTATACTTATTGCGATATCAGGAAGCAATGCCTCAACTGCACCGGCATTGCCGGGATCAATGCCTTTATTCAGACAGGCAAGTCCTATCGACCTGTACATTGCTCCGGTGTCGATATAGATGAACCCAAGCTCCTTTGCGGCAGTGCGGGCAATCGTGCTTTTTCCGGCGCCGGCAGGGCCGTCTATTGCGGCAGCGATAAATTGTTTTTTCTCATTCATAAAAAACTATCTCCTCTGAAATAATTATTATTTTCAAGGCTTCGTCAGCCCGTCTCCTTTACCTCCTTATAGCCGTCAGGTATTTTAAGCATATCCTTGACCTCGATCTGGTCGGAGATCCTTACAAAATCGAAGGTGATATTTCCGGAGGATGCCTGTACCATTTCCGCAACGGGCTTGCCGAGGGAATCAAAATAGTATTCGACATAGGTATCTCCCACTACGGAAGCACTTTCGGTCTCATCGTCATGTTCAAGCTTATAGCGTTCAAAGGTCACGTTATTTCCCTTATACTGAGTCTTTCCGGTGCTCTGGAACACACAGTTATTTACCGCGCCGAGACAGACCTTTGTGGTATACTGACCGGCATAATCGGTCGCAGAACCCTCATAGGGGGTTTTCGTATATCTTTTTGAAGCGTGGTCGATGGTATAAAGCTTGTTCTCCTTGACGAGCGTACAGAGGTTACCCCTGTCGGAGATCATATTCAGCCCGGCTATATCATTCACGCGATCCGCCTCTATAGTATAGGTATATGTGACCGTAACTATACCCGAGCCGGACTGATCGGACGAATCAGCGGGCGCAGATACACTGCTGACAGCCGAAGGATCATATTTTGAGGTCATTACGACGTCAATATAGAAATTATCACTCATCCACAGCTCACCGAAGCTTTTCATGAGCAGAAGCTCGGATTCCTTGACAGAATCCTCCTTTGATACATCGGAGGTCTTTGAAGAATCTGCTGACGAGGCTGAATCAGAAGCAGAGGACGACGCCTGATCGGATTTCCCGGAGGGATCCTCTCCCTTACCTTCAGAACAGCCCGATAAAAAAACAGAGATCAGAAGAACCGAAGCCAGAAAAATAGCTCTTTTTTTCATCATTATACCATCCATTCATTTATTTTTCCGTATCCAATGACCGCAAAGTATATCCCATAAGCCTTGCCGGCCGGCATTTCTCATTCTGCGGGCAGCACTGCATTAATTCAATACCGCACAAAGATAGTGCCGCAGATGCGCCGGCGCAGAGCCTGCGCTCCCGTGTTAGTTTTGGTAACAATTATCATTCCGACAGATAATATCTTTGGCAAAACAAGCCGATAACCCGACGGTTATCAAGCGAGTTTTGGCAGAATGACGGAAAAAGGGCAAACAGATGTGATGCTAAGCCATAAGGCGTTCTTTGTGAGGTGTTGCTTTAAACAAAATGCTTTTTTACACAAATAATACTACCACAATTATCCCCTTTCTGTCAACACGGATCGGCTCGGATTTTCTGCTGAGACTATACTGCCTGAAAGCCCTGAGGCTGCGGCGCTCACCCGATACGATCTGACAAAAATCCGGCTGCGTCATACAAATTATCAGCCGTGAAGGAAAAAGCTTTTATTTGACTTGGAGGCATGATATTATGAGCAGCAACAAAAAACAGACCAGAATTACAGCTTCATCACAGCTTTGTCAGGAAATACCCGATGTGCCGGCGCCCGCTTTGCCGGAAAGCATCAGTACTGTTCCGGATATGATAATACAATCCGGTTCTATAATATCAGCCTGCGGGGAATATACCGTCCAGTGCCTGACTATAATCGGGCAGATCGAGGGACATTATATCCTCTCTCCGCAGAATAAAACAACAAAGTATGAGCATATCATACCGCAGCTTGTTTCTGTCGAGCAAAGTGAAAATATCGACGGACTGCTGATAATCCTCAATACGGTCGGCGGAGATGTCGAAGCCGGTCTGGCCATTGCTGAGCTTGTGGCAGGAATGACAAAGCCTGTCGTTTCACTCGTCCTTGGCGGCGGTCATTCTATCGGAGTGCCGATAGCCGTGGCGGCAAAGCGATCCTTTATTGCCCGTTCCGCAACAATGACTATCCACCCCGTAAGGATGAACGGTCTTATGCTCGGCGTACCGCAGGCTTTTGAATATTTCCAGCGTATGCAGCGCCGGATAACAAAATTCGTTACCGATAATTCATCCATACGGCCGGAAAGATATAATGAGCTTGCGCTCAATACCGATGAGCTTGTAATGGATATCGGAACGATCCTCGACGGCGAGGATGCTGTGAAGGAGGGTCTGATCGACAGCGTGGGTACTCTGCGCGATGCCGCAGCCTGTCTTTATAAAATGATAGCAGCGGCAAAGTCAAAGGAAAAAAAGAAAAAAGCAAAGGCAAACGGGAAATGAATATTCCGTTAAACAGCAGAATAATAATTCAGTATATCCTCAGGGATCACCGATATTATTCTGCTGACACAACAGGAGGTACATAACAATGGACATTTTCAGTGCTGTGATCCAGGGCATTATTCAGGGACTTACCGAATTCCTGCCCGTATCGAGCAGCGGTCACCTGACCATTACCCAGCATATTTTCGGTATGCAGCAAGCTTATCGGCGGTCTTTTAGGCGAATTCGGCCGTATGATAAAGGATATTTTCACCGGCAAATTCAAATGGAGCGAAATGAACCCCAAGCGTAATATGGTGGTCATGCTGATCATCGGACTTCTTCCGCTGTTCCTGCTTTTCCTTCCGATACCCGGAACGGATATGAAACTGAAGGATCTGGGAGATCAGTTCGCAAAAAGCGGATACTTTATCGTAGTAGGACTTTCTCTGATGACGACAAGCCTGCTGCTTTTTGTAGGCGACAGAATGAACAGAAGGACAACTCTCAAATATAAGGAAAAAGGTATCCTGACAAAAAAGGGCGCAGGCAGAAAACGCTATAATGTGGTCGATGCCCTGACAGTCGGTGTAACTCAGTGCTGTGCGGCGCTTTTCCCCGGCGTTTCACGCTCAGGCTCTACACTCGCTGCAAGCGAACTGCGCGGCATCAACAAGCAG
>CADCGS010000021.1:28169-36631 GCA_902801055.1 uncultured Ruminococcus sp.
TAGCAGCCGTAGTCGGATTCTTTGCGATCAAGCTTTTCAAATGGCTTCTCAAAACAGACAGAATGTACATTTTTATTCTTTATACTGCCGTTGTAGGCATTATTGTCACAGTTATCAGCATCATAGAGCTTAGTACAGGCACAAATCTCTTCCATTCAGATATGCCGCTTGTATTCTGATCTCTTAATCGGGCAGCATAAATAATGTTGCCCGTTTTTTACTAAAGAACGGAGGTGACCGCATGGCAGCAAAAAAACAATCTCCCTCAAAAAAAGGAAAAGGTACAAAAAGCAGGAAAAGCAATCCCTCACGTACCGGAACAAAAAAGAATGCCCGTGAGGAATGGGAATATCAGCGTAAAAGATTTATAACGGCTATCATACAGTTCCTGGTCGCCGTATTGTTCGTATTCATATATTTCATGCCTGGTGAAAGTGCATGGTATACCATACACAGGGTATATAAGGGATTTTTCGGTATTTTCGGCTTTGCAGTCCCGGCAATACTCATTTTCTGCGCTTATCAGAATGTCAAGGACAGACCTACATATCGTTTCAAATTAAAGACATTCCTCTTTGCTCTGCTTGTTATGCTTATTTCGGCGACCGTTTACTGCTTTCAGACAGATACGTCGGAGCTTGGCGGCTATCTGTCCGAAATGCATAAAAGCCTTATTTACGCAAGTCTTCACCCTGGCACCGGTCTTGTAGGGGCGTTTCTCGGATATCCTCTCGCTAAGCTTGCCGGATCAGCCGGAGGAGGAATAATCGGTATTCTTTTGTTCCTTGCGGTACTCGCGTTTACGCTCGGAGCATTGCTTATAAACATATTCGATGCTGTAAAAAAGCCTGCCGTCAGGGTAAGCGAGCATATCAGCGATAACCGTCAGATAAGAACTGAGGTACGCAAAAGACAGAATGAGCTGAAGGAAGCTGAAAGAAAAAAGGCACGCGAGGAATATATCCGCTCTCAGGTGGATAAACAGATGAGCGAAGCCAATAAAAAAGGAAACGGCGATCTGCGTAAATTCCGCAACAAGCCGTTCTATGAATCCGATCAGCAGCCCGCGGAGGCACAGCCCAAGCCTAAGACACACCGTAAAAAAACTGCTGAAAAAATACCCGATCCTCCTGTCACCGATATCCCCGAAGAGGAGGAAATGCCTGTATTTGCCGAAGATCTGACGATCACGGGACAGAATACAGATCTCGTGAGCGAAGATTTCATTGATATCTCCGCACTCAGAGAAAACGGTACTCCGCCTGCACCGAAGGAGACTCCCAGAAAAACAAGAAAGAACGAGCCTGTTCCTGAATTCAATATTCAGAATAATCAGATCATTTCCGGGCATTATATAAAGCCTCCGTTCAATCTTCTTGAACCGCAGCCGCCGGAAAAGGAAAGCAATATCTCCTTTGAGCTTAACCAGAACGGAAAAATGCTCGTTGAGACCCTGAAAAGCTTCGGCGTACAGACTACGATAGTCAATATCTGCCGCGGACCGTCGGTTACAAGATATGAGCTTCAGCCGGCGTCGGGCGTCAAGATCAGCAAGATCACCAATCTTGCCGATGATATTGCAATGAACCTTGCAGCTACGGGCGTGCGTATAGAAGCTCCGATACCGGGCAAAAATGCGGTAGGCATCGAGGTGCCGAATAAGAACGTGAGTATCGTTAAAATGCGCGGTCTTGTGGAATCTGATGAATTCCAGAGTTCCAGGAGCCGGCTTACTGTTGCCCTCGGTATGGATATTACCGGAAGTATAACCCTCGCTGATCTCAGCCGTATGCCCCATCTGCTTATAGCAGGCTCGACCGGCTCGGGTAAATCAGTATGTATCAATTCAATGCTTGTCAGCCTTCTGTATAAGGCAAGCCCCGATGAGGTCAAGCTGCTTCTTATCGACCCGAAGGTGGTTGAGCTTGGAATATATAATGGTATCCCCCATCTGCTTGTGCCTGTAGTTACCGACCCGAGAAAGGCAGCCGGTGCACTGAGCTGGGCAGTAAATGAAATGCTTAATCGCTATAAGACTTTCGCGGAATATAATGTGCGTGATATGCACAGCTATAACCGCTTTGTCGATAAACAGAATGCGGAATATGAGGAAACTGCCAATGACGCTCATATCGAGGAAAATGAGCGTTCCTTTGAGGAGGACGAAATGCTCGCACAGGCTCAGGCGGAGCTGAATGGCGAGCCTCCCGCTCAGGAACCCCGTAAGCTTGAAAAAATGCCGCAGATCGTCATAGTTATCGACGAGCTTGCCGATCTTATGATGGCTGCTTCAAAAGAGGTGGAGGAATCCATCTGCCGTCTTGCACAGATGGCACGTGCTGCCGGGATGCATCTTGTTATCGCTACTCAGCGTCCGTCAGTCGATGTCATTACCGGTCTTATCAAAGCCAATGTCCCGAGCCGTATAGCCTTTGCGGTAAAATCAGTCGTGGATTCCCGAACGATTCTTGATACTGCCGGAGCAGATAAGCTCCTGGGCCGCGGTGATATGCTCTTTTCTCCGATCGGTACGACCAAGCCCATACGTGTACAGGGCTGCTATGTCGATGATACGGAAATAGAAAGCATTGTCGATTTCATCAAGAAAAACAAGGTCGTCGAATATGACGAAAGCGTTATCGAGGAAATAGAACGAAATGCCGTTCCTGAAAAGGACACCGGCGGCGGTGATGACCTCGGTGGCGACTTCGATCCTATGATGGAAGAGGCTATCAAATGCGTCGTTGAGGCAGGACAGGCTTCTACATCAATGCTGCAAAGGCGTTTCCGTCTCGGTTATGCAAGAGCCGGAAG
This sequence comes from uncultured Ruminococcus sp., assembly GCA_902801055.1. Taxonomy (GTDB): domain Bacteria; phylum Bacillota; class Clostridia; order Oscillospirales; family Acutalibacteraceae; genus UBA1213. Next base: position 30,984 of record CADCGS010000021.1, read on the forward strand.
GCTTATTGACGAAATGGAGCAGATGGGCGTAATAGGGCCGCATGAGGGGGCAAAGCCACGAAGGGTCCTTATGAGCTACCAGCAGTGGCTTGAACGCAATATGTCCGCAAGCGATGAATAGGAGCGCTCATATCAAGTTGATAACTGCCGGTCACGGCAGTAAAAATATAGGGCTTTGCAGATGTACAGGTGTCTGTGGAGCTCAGGCATCAAATGGAGGTAATTCTAAATGAAAAGAGAAGGACAGATAAGGGTAGATTCGGAAAACCTGTTTCCGATCATCAAGAAATGGCTTTATTCGGACAAGGATATTTTCCTCAGAGAGATCGTAGCCAACGGATGCGATGCGATCAAGAAATACCGCAGTCTCTGTACCATTGGCGAGGCAGAGGATGACGGGAGCAAGCCCCGTATCGACATCATACTTGACAAGGATGAGAAAACACTCACCGTCAGGGATAACGGTATCGGCATGACCGAGGATGAGGTCGAAAAATACATTACTCAGGTAGCCTTTTCCGGTGCTCAGGAATTTATCGAAAAATACAGCGACAAGACCGATGCTGAGGACGGTATCATAGGACATTTCGGACTTGGCTTCTATTCTGCATATATGATCTCCGAAACTGTAGAGATCAATACACTTTCCTACCTTAAGGATCAGCCGGCAGTACACTGGTCAAGCGACGGTTCAAAAACATATGAGATCTCAGACTGTGACAAAGCAGAACGCGGAACGGAAATAATCATGCATTTCTCCGAGGATGGCATGGAATTCTGTGACAGCCTCAAAATACGCACAACGCTGAAAAAATATTGTCATTTCATGCCCTATGAGATATTCTTCACCTGTGTTCAGGAGAAAAAGGAGGATAAGGACAATGATATGGTGACTGAGGAAAAACCTGTCAATATCACTGATCCGCTCTGGCTGAAAGCACCGAAGGATTGTACAACAGAGGAATATGAGGATTTCTACCGCGAGGTTTTCCCGGATATCAATCTTCCGCTTTTCTGGATCCATCTGAATGTAGACTATCCGTTCAATCTCAAGGGTATTCTCTATTTCCCGAAGCAGACCGATAAGCTTCAGGTCATGCCCGGCGAGATCAAGCTTTTCTCAAATCAGGTATATATTGCCGACAATATCAAGGAGGTCGTTCCTGAGTTCCTTATGCTGCTCAAGGGCGTAATAGACTGTCCTGATCTCCCGCTCAATGTTAGCCGTTCCTTCCTGCAGAACGATGGTGAGGTCGCGAAGATCTCCCGCCATATTACAAAGAAGGTAGCCGATAAGCTTGTCTCTGTATTCAAGAACGAAAGAAAGGAATACGAGAGCTACTGGGATGATATCTCACCCTTCATCAAATTCGGATGCATAAAGGATGACAAATTCTATGAGAGAATGAAGGATATAATCCTCTACAAGACTATCAACGGAGAATTCAAGACCTTCGGTGAGCTTCCGAAAATAGGAGACAAGGTTTATTATGCTTCAAGCACCGATGTTCAGGCACAGTATATCAAGCTGTTCAAGGATAACGGTCTGGACGCTGTAATTCTTGAACATAATATAGATACACATTTTGTAACATATCTTGAATATAAGGAGCAGGATCTGAAATTTGTACGCATTGATTCAGAAACCGATGAGGTACTGAAATCTGACGATGCAGATGATAAGAACGCTCCCGACAGTGAAAAGCTCAAAGCACTGTTCAAGGATGCGCTCGGAATGGAAAAGCTCGAGATAAAGACACAGGCTCTCAAAAATGCCGATATGCCTGCTGTCATCACTATAAACGAATATCAGCGCCGTATAAACGATATGAACCGCATTTACGGAAATATGTTCGGAGACAGCAACGAAAAGGCTCAGGAGACCCTGATAGTCAATACAGCTAATCCAACCGTTGCAAAGCTTGACAGCTTTGACGAGGATAAACAGCGTCTTATCTGCCGCCATATCTACGATCTTGCCGCACTCAGCCAGAGAAGGCTTTCTGCCGCAGAGCTTGAAGGCTTTGTCGCAAGAAGCGTTGAGGTCATGGAGCTGCTTTGATATCAGTAGAATAATATAATAAGAATATAAAAAGACCTTGCAAAGCGAACCGTCTGTTCACTCTGCAAGGTCTTGAAATTTATTTGTACTTTAAAAACCGATATGCCTGAGCATATCCATAGCCGGATCATAACCTTTCTCAGCGGAACGGAGAAGCCATTCTTTTCCGAGCCTGCGCTTTTCTTCATCTGTTCCTGAGATCAGGATACGTCCTGCATTGAACATTGCTTCTGCATTTCCCTGTCCGGCTGCTGCAAGAAACCATTTCAAAGCCTTTTCCGGGTCAGCCTCTGTCCCCTCGCCGGAATAATACATTGATCCGAGCAGAAACTGAGAATCAGCATCTCCGCCCTCTGCTGCATATGTCAGATATTTTAATGCCTTTTTATGATCCTTATCAAGAGTCCAGCCGAAATAATATTCATTTCCAAGTATGCTGCAAGCGTCTGCATTGCCCTGCTCACAAAGGTCGATAAGTATTTTCAGATCTTCACTGCTCATATGCTTCACCTGACCTTTCGTTTTTGCAAAAGCCGGGTCATTCATGAAAAGCCATATGATCGACAGAACTGATCATCATTCTCCTTTGGCGACCGGGATCAACGAATGGTTTTAAGGAGCTTGAGGAATTCGCCCTGTGCATCCTCGCCGATATAGGTGATCCTATCAAAGCCTGTTTCGATATAAAGTCTGAGCGCAGGATAATTCACCAGATCAACGCCTACTGACATTTCACTGTAACCTTCCTCTTTTGCTTTTTGTGTAATAAACTCTACAAGCTTTCTGCCGATGCCCTGACGTCTGTATTCATATTTTACGATAAGACGGGAAACGAATACACGTCTGCCCGGGATAGTATAATCCTTATCGTTCATTTCCTTGATGAGTGAGATCTCACCGATGAACTCATCATCAATCGTAAAAATATATGTGGTATGGTTTCCCGATTTCAGTTCATTCTGGAATTTGACCGCAAGATCGCTCTGGCGCTGCATATCCCATATGTTGCTGCATTTAGAATAATCAGCAATATTCAGTTTAATAATGGCTGTCTTCATAATAAAACTCCTTTTCAATTCCAATAAGAGCGTTGATATTCCTATTGACGCCAAAACATTCTTATTAATTATTTTCACAAAAGCGATTATCTGATTTTTCGGATCAGGATTTATGATCCTGAAAACCAAATAATTACAAAAGTAAAACAATTATTTTTTTCGGAAATAATCATATAAACATATATCAGTATTATACAATAAAAAAAGGCAATAGAAAAATACAAGATACAAGAAAAAATACATAAATCATCATTCGGAAATACAAGCCCTTGAAAATACCTGAACTCATCTTTAAAATAATACCCGGAGCGCGGCAGGAGGCTCGTCCCGCCTGCCGGCAGGGTTCTGTGCAGTATCGCCCTAAGGAAACACCGCACAAAGAACGCCTTACGGCTTAGCACCACATCTGCTTGCTCTTTTTCCGCCATTATGCACAAAACTTGCTTGATAACCGTCAGGTTAACTGCGCTCGTTTTGCACATTCTGACGAAAAAATTGACGGCGCATCTGCGGCACTATCTTTGTGCGGTATTGCCCTAAAAGAAAATATATGATATACTTCATTTATAATAATTTCATTGGAGGTATATCATGGATAACGCAGAAAGACGCGATAAAGGTATGCTTTACCGCACTGACGAGCAACTGATGAAGCAGCAGGCTAAGGCGCGCAGACTTACCCAGAAACTGAATACTATGGACAGATCGGATTTCAAGGGCATTTGAAGGTCATAAAAGAACTCCTCGGAAAAGGTGATGACGCCTTTATAAATCCGCCGTTTTACTACGATTACGGATTTAATATCGAAATCGGAAAGCACTTCTTCTGTAATTATAACTGTACTATTCTTGATGTTGCCAAGGTCAGGATCGGCGACAATTGCCTTTTTGCACCGAATGTCTCTTTGTATACGGCAGGTCACCCTGTCCACCCGGCTATGAGGAATACGGCTTATGAATACGGCATGGAGATCAATATCGGTAATAATGTCTGGATCGGAGGAAATACCGTCGTTTGTCCCGGGGTTACTATCGGCGATAACTGCGTTATCGGTGCGGGTTCCGTTGTTACTAAGGATATACCCGCCTGGTCGGTAGCTGCAGGAAATCCTTGCCGCATTATAAGAAAAATAACTGATGAGGATATGGATTTCTATTTCAGAAGGCTTCGTCCTGACGATGATGCTTTACAGGATATTAAAAAAATTATCGAAGAAGCAAACGACCCGAAAAGATTTCCTTTTCACCTATCTGAAAAATAAGCATAAGAAAACCGGTGAACGTAATTTCACCGGTTTGTTTTTTGTCAGGAGCATGACTGTCAGCTGCAGCCGGATCCTATGTCATTCATTCAGCGGCGAAAGAACTACCTTCCCCGTTTTGCGTGTCTGCTTCATGTCTATTATACGCTGATTTTCGGAGCCTCTGAATTTAAGCATGATATTTCTCTGCTCGAGGATAAACCGCCCGTCTACCAGTATATCAGCCATATCAAGTATTTCATCAGTACATCCGATATACCGGCAGCCGCCGGGGATAAGGTCTTTATCATAGGTAAAGCCTGTAAACATCCAGATATCTCTCTCGGGAAGCTCCTTTTTTACCCTGCGAAGAAGCTTTACTATCACGCGCTGATTGCTCGGCTCAAACGGCTCGCCGCCGAGTATGGTAATACCGTCGTAATAGCTCTTTGAAAGCTCCTCCAGAATAAAATCCTCTATCTCAGGTGTATAGGGCTGTCCGTATTCAAAATCCCATGTCTGCGGCTGAAAGCAGCCTTTACAATGATTCGTACAGCCGGATACGAATACACTGACACGTATCCCTGTACCGTTTGCACAATCTGCTGTGATTATCTCTCCGATATGCATATTATCTGCCTCCGGTCACAGCTCAGCATCCGGTAAGAGCATGGTTGGAAAGATGGAGAACTCTTTCCTTGATCTCCTGGGTGCGGCCCTGGTTCCAGAACTGGGTGCCGATATATCCGCAGGTCCTTCTTGCAACATTCATCTTGTTCTGTTCGGTATTGCCGCAGCTCGGACATTTCCAGATAAGCTTGCCGTTTTCATTTTTGACGATCTGTATCTCGCCGTTATATCCGCAGACCTGACAGAAATCGCTCTTTGTATTAAGCTCGGCATACATGATATTATCATAGATGAAACGTATAACCTGCATAACTGCCGGTATATTCTGCTGCATATCAGGAACTTCCACATAGGAAATAGCTCCTCCGGGAGAAAGCGCCTGGAATTCAGATTCAAGCCTGAGCTTGTCAAATGCATTGATCTGCTCGGTAACATGAACATGATAGCTGTTTGTGATATAGTTTTTGTCGGTGATACCCTTGATTATGCCGAAACGCTTTTGCAGGCATTTTGAGAATTTATATGTCGTGCTTTCAAGCGGCGTACCATAAAGGCTGTAGTCGATATTCTCCTCTGCCTTCCACTTTGCACAGTATTCGTTGAGCTTTTTCATGATCTTCAGACCAAGCTCCTTGCCCTCTTCGTCTGTAAGCTTCT
>CADCGS010000022.1 GCA_902801055.1 uncultured Ruminococcus sp.
TCGACAGCCTGAAAATAGAATACCAAAAGCATTACTACACCGACACCGGCGCTGTATCGGGCGTTGATACCGCAAAGGCTCTCGGCGAAAACCCGGAGCAGGTATTCAAGACCCTTGTCACCGTCGGCAAAAGCGGAGAACATTATGTTTTCCTCGTTCCGGTCGCCGAGGAGCTTGACCTGAAAAAGGCAGCCGGCGCCGTAGGGGAAAAATCCGTAGAAATGCTGAAATCGAAGGAGCTGCTCGGGCTTACGGGATATATCCACGGGGGATGCTCCCCGATAGGGATGAAGAAATTCTTCCGCACGACCGTTCATTTATCCGCAAAGGACTGTCCGACCATCTTTTGCAGCGGAGGCAGGATAGGCTTCCAGATAGAGCTGACGCCCGATTCCCTCGCAAAAGCCATACCATTTGAATACAAGGATATTATCAGGCAAAAGCCGTGATCTGAAAAGGAGCTGAAATAAAATGCTGGAGCATCTGAAAGAGGCTCATGCCGTACTCACAGAGGTAAACAAGGCTGTTCTCGGCAAGCAAACGGAGATTTTTGAAATAATGACGGCATTTCTGGCAAACGGCCATGTGCTGCTCGAGGATATACCCGGCGTCGGCAAGACAACGCTTGCCATCGCCTTTTCTACAGCTATGGGCATGGATTGCCGCAGAGTGCAGTTCACACCGGATGTAATGCCCTCCGACCTGACGGGCTTTTCAGTCTATCGCCGGGACAAGGACAAATTCGTATATCAGCCCGGAAGCGTTTTCTGCAACCTTCTGCTCGCCGATGAGATAAACCGTACCTCTCCGAAAACACAGTCCGCTCTTCTCGAGGTAATGGAGGAGCGCAAAGTCTCGGTCGAGGGCGAAACAAGACCCGTTCCCTCACCGTTCCTCGTTATCGCGACCCAGAACCCATCGGGCACAAGCGGCACCCAGTTTCTCCCCGAGGCTCAGATAGACCGTTTCATGATAAATCTTTCCCTCGGATACCCCGATACCGACAGCGAGCTTGAGATCGCCCGCTCCACCGGTTCAAGCGCACGCACAAAGCTCGTCAGCCCGGTACTCAATACCGATATCCTGCTTGAGATGCAGGAGGACATAAACAATGTTTTCATCAATGAAGGGATATACAAATATATTATAGCCCTTGTCACCTCAACGAGGAACCATCCCTATATCGAGCGCGGAGCAAGCCCGCGTGCGACCATTGCGCTTGTACGCATGGCAAAGGCGTCCGCATGGCTCAGGGGGCGCAAATTCGTCGTTCCCTCGGATATACAGTTCCAGCTCCCGTATGTGCTGTCCCACAGGATAGTGCCGAATGCCTCCGCAAAGCTCGGGAGCATAGCAAAATATGATATCATCAAAAGCATCGTCGGGACGGTGCCGCTGCCTTATATGGGAGATAAATAATGAAAAAACTGTTAGCTCTGATAATACTGGCAGCTGCTCTTTATTTCGGCGGTATGAACGACCAGACTGCGGTAATAGTCTCTGTTCTGTGTCTGCTCATAGTTTTTCTGGTATCGTTCATTTTTTCACGGGTAATGAAACGCTTCGTAAGCGCCGATCTTCCCGTCGGCGTCAGCACCGTTTACAAGAATACCGAATCTGTGCTGAAAATAAAGGTATTCAACAGTTCCCGGGTGCCCCTCAGCCGCGCCGCTCTGTCAATGCGCATGAAATATAAAAACAGCAGAACTGTTTCTTCAAAAAGGTTCCGCGTTTCAGCACCCGGCGGAGAATGTGAATCCGAAATATTTTTCACGCCGCCCTACTGCGGCATTATTGAAGCACGGATAAAAAAAATAAGGATATATGATTACCTGTATATGTTTTCCTGCTCAAAAAAGCTCGGCTGCAAAAGCGAGATATATATTCTGCCGCCGCCGAGAGAGCTGCGGATCATCATGCCGGATTTCGGCGCATATACGGCCAATGCCGTGACGGAATCCTCCTCCGACAAAAGCGGCGAGGATCACAGCGAGATACGTCTCGTCCGCGAATACCGCGACGGCGACCTCACCCGCCATATCCACCGGAATTACAGCGCAAAGACCGAAAAGCTCTGGGTAAAGGAATACAATAAGGAAAACGACCATATTTTCGACCTTCTGGCAGATACCTCCGGCAGTGAGCTGACTGCGGAGCTGCTTGACGCATTTTTCGAGATACTCTTTTCCGTGACCGGTGCGCTTGCCGAAAACGATGCAGTCATAAAGCTCAACTGGTACGACAGGAATACCGGCTCCCTTCGCAGTGTTTTCGTAAAAAGCAGACAGCAGCTCAGTCATGCCGCAGCACTTCTTTATACCTCCGACCTTTCCTGCACAAGGGAGGAGTTTTCCCGTGCGGCTGCCGGTCTTTCATCAGAAGGCATGGTCATCAATACCAGTCTTGAATGGTTTTTTCTCGGTCAGCACGTTTTCACCTTCAACCGCGGCAATGTAGTGAATGAGCTGCTCGGGAATATCTTTGACCTGAGGAGGTGAGCAGCCATAAAGAAAATCAAAATGCAGCCGCATAAGAAATATTTAAACGGCAGGGAAAAGCGAGAAAGCGAACGCAAAAGAAAAATGCCCGACAACTCACCGCTGCTCCTTATCCTTTATCTTATCGGCATCACCGGCATTATAATAACGCTCAACAGCCTTATAATGATGGATATGCCCCGTCTGACCCTGACGATCGTTTCCTCCGCCGCCTTCAACGGTGTTCTATGGTATATTTTCATTTACAAAAACCGTTTTTTCAATACCATTACCATATCAGCCTGTTTTCTTGCGGTGCTGTATTGCATCATAGATTTCCGGAGGATACAGTATTCACTTGCCTCAATAAATTCGGGGACTATCCCCTCATCCGCAGCACCCTTTATCATTATACTTGCTGCGCTGTTTCTCCTGCTTTCATTCATCCTTGAATTCTCATCAAGGAACCATTCGCTGATATTTCTGCTTTGCTCCGCCCTGCTCATATTGGGGCCGCTTATCAATATAAAGATGACGCCCGTTCCGACTGTGATGATAGTAGTTTTCCAGTTCGGCTTTATCGTGGTCAACCCCGCGGGAAATTCACCGAAAAAGAACCTTACTACAAAGCGCAGCGCCCACACTGCCGCAATAAGCTGTATAACCGCCGCCGCACTGCTGCTGGGGTCATTTGCCCCCGCCTTCCTCATCGAAAAGCAGTACAGATATGATATCCTGTCACAGATATATCAGGTTGACGGAAAGCTTCAGGATATGATGGCAAAAATGTCGGATAATTTCGATTCCGGAATATCCGAGGGTCTTATCAGCCGCGGAAATCTCCGGCAGACCGGCGCGGAAATGTTTACGGCGGAAATAGTCAATCCTCCCGAGGAAAGGCTGTATCTGAAATCCTTTACCGGCTCTGCTTACAACGGGGAATTCTGGGAATCAGCTCTGTGGGGCATTTCGGACGACAGCTCCGCCGTGAATTACTACTGCGAGCTTGTCTACGACCCGGATACACGCTACAATGAGCTTGGCTTTTACCGCGAGCCGTTCATAAACGACCTCATACGCAAGGCAAAGACCGATTATTTCAGCCAGGTAAACAAAATCGTAAAAAAGGCTACCGACAATGTATTAAGCATCGCAAAGGCACAGTATTTCCCGACTGAGAAAAAGGTAAATGCCATCGCCGAAAACGGAGACAATTTCACCATAAAAAGCGACGGCATCATATTTTACGGCGCTTCATACTATACGGGAGAGCCTCTGCCGCCATTCCCGGAGCAGCTTTTCATTTCATCCGCCCGTACCGACCCCGTTACGGATATTTTTACCTGGGACGTAAACGGCGAATCGACCACCTCCGGAAAGGGCAATACCATCAATATCACCCCCGAAAACGGCAGCATCACTCATAATCTGGCGCCATATTATTCCACCCATTCCGATTCCGAAAATGAAGAATTGCCCTGGGAGGAAAACATCGGATATTCATTTTATAATTATTACAAATACCAGTCCACCCTCGAGGATGCATATATGGACAAGACCGCCGAGGAGGCTCTTGCTCCCTACAGCACCTTCCTGAACGATTATTACGAGGAATGTCTTGGTGAGTATACGGATGTACCGTATCAGAAATTGCCGAGGCTGACAAAGCTCTGCGGAGAGACCGATCTCACAGATGTCGATGAGATAACCACCTTTATCCTTTATACGCTGCAGAATAATGCCGACTATTCCACCACCCCCGGCACCGTCCCGTATAACAGGGATACTATAGAATATTTCCTTTTCGATAACCACAAGGGCTACTGCGTGCATTTTGCCACCGCCGCTGTGCTCATGTACAGGCTTTTCGGCATACCGGCAAGATATGCCTCAGGATATGTCATAGACCAATCTTTATTCACCGAAAACGGCAAGGCATATTCCGATACCCCCAATGCCGCCGATTACCATTATCAGGCAACGGTCACGGACAGATGTGCCCACGCATGGGCTGAGATCTTTCTGAAGGGTTACGGATGGGTGCCGGTAGAGGTCACCCCCACGACCGATGGAACGATGATCACTTCATATCCCGGATATGACCCGGTCGAAATGAACCGCATCATGCAAAAGCATAACTGGAAATTCAGAAGCTCCGGCACGCTCAGCAATACAGCAGGAAACCGAACCGGCGCCGGCACAAACAGCTTTTCATTCGGCGACGCACTGTTTATATTCCTTTGTGCAGCCGCTGCGGCGGTGCTGATATTCTTCCCGGTACGCCGCGCCGTTATACTTCGCAGGGAAAAGGATATGCCCTGTCCGCGTCTTTACGGCAGGCTGATACGGTGTCTGCATTTCTGCCGGAAGCTAAAGGAATACAACGGCTCCGAACAGGATTTTGCACAGGCTCTTTCCGAGGCTCTTCCTGCGATATCCCCGGAGGATGCCGAACGTCTTGTATCGGTGCTGCAGTCTGTGCATTATTCCCCCGACCCGATAACAGAGGAGGACAGGGAATTCGTGTATAAAACCTGCCGCATGGCTCTGGATGAGCTTTACAGCATTACGCCATGGTACAAAAAAGCTATATTCCGCTTTATCAAGGCATATAAATAGCAATAAGTGTCCACGCCGCCGTGTGTTTCGCATACAATACACGGCGGCGATTTTTGTGCATAACGATAAAATATAAAATGTTTTTCGTAAAAATAAATAAAACCGCTGTCATGGACTTGACAGCGGGATTTTTTTATTATATAATCTTAAAATGCACCACTATAGAAAAGTATGCCTTTTTTGACCTTCAAACAGGTTTTCTGCATCAAACTTATATGCATATTAGCATAAATCCGAAAAAAAATCAAGTACTTTTTTTACAGCTTTCACGGTGCAGGCTCCCGCCGGCAAAAAGGGCGGAGATTTTTCCAAAGAAGAATTTTGAATGGAGTGATCGTATGGTAAATGTCAGACCCGTTCGTCTCGGCAAGACAGAACGAATGAGCTTTTCCCAGATCGATGAGGTTCTGGAAATGCCGAACCTTATCGAGATCCAGAAGGACTCCTACCAGTGGTTCCTTGATAAGGGACTCAGGGAGGTCTTTGAGGATGTATCAGGAATAACCGACTTTTCCGGCAACCTCGTACTGGATTTTGTAGACTATAAGCTCGACACCACAAAGCCGAACTACACCATCGCCGAATGTAAGGAAAGAGACGCTACATATTCGGCGCCCCTCAAGGTAACGGTGCAGCTCACTATGCCGGACGGTGAAGTGCATTATCATGATAATATTTTCATGGGCGATTTCCCGCTTATGACGCCGAGCGGCACTTTCGTCATCAACGGCGCGGAGCGCGTTATCGTATCGCAGCTCGTCCGTTCGCCGGGCGTTTACTATAAGATGGATCACGATAAATACGGCAACAAGCTGTACAGCGCCACAGTTATCCCGAACAGAGGCGCATGGCTCGAATACGAAAACGACGCCAACAACGTCTTTTACGTCCGTATAGATAAAAACAGGAAACTCCCCGTAACGACCTTTATCCGCGCTCTCGGTTATGAAAAGAATCTCGAAACGGATTCCGAGATAATCGACTTCTTCGGCGCCGACAAGCTTATCACGGCTACCATAGAAAAGGATACTACCAAAAACGGCGAGGACGCCCTCAAGGAAGTATACAAAAAGCTGCGCCCCAGCGAGCCTGCTACAAAGGACGCCGCTCAGACCCATATCAATAACCTTTTCTTCGACCCGAGACGCTATGATATGTCCAGAGTCGGCAGATACAAATACAACAAAAAGCTCGGCATGGCCAACCGCCTTGCAAACCAGGTGCTTTCCAGAGATATCATCAGCGAGGAAGGCGAGCTTGTCGCTGAGGCAGGCGAGTTCATCTCTGCCGAAAGAGCTATGGAGATCGAGGATATGGGTATCACCGTGGCTTATATCAAGCCCCAGCCCACAATATCCGAGGAGCTTTCCGAGGAAGTCAAGATCATCTCGAACGGCATGGTCAATATTTCAAAATATGTTTCCTTCGACGCCAAGGAAGAATGTGGGATAAACGAGAAGGTACGCTGGATCGTCCTGAAGGATATCCTCGCTCAGGATCTTCCCGAGGATCAGCTGAAGCTCGAAATAAAGAAAAACAAGGATCTGCTTATTCCCAAGCATATCATCACCGACGATATCTACGCCACCATAAGCTATATGCTCACGCTGTCACACGGCGTCGGCAATACGGACGATATCGACCATCTCGGCAACAGAAGGATCCGTTCCGTCGGCGAGCTGCTCCAGAACCAGTTCCGCATAGGCTTCACAAGGCTCCAGCGCGTCATCACTGAGCGTATGACCAGCCAGGCTCAGGATTACGAGCATATCGACCCCAAATCGCTTATCAATATCCGTCCCGTGACCGCAGCCATCAAGGAATTCTTCGGTTCCTCGCCGCTGTCACAGTTCATGGATCAGAATAACCCGCTCGCAGAGCTTACACATAAGCGCCGTCTCTCGGCACTCGGCCCCGGCGGTCTTTCCAGAGACCGTGCAGGATTCGAGGTTCGTGACGTACACTATACCCACTACGGCAGAATGTGTCCTATCGAGACTCCTGAAGGCCCTAACATCGGACTTATCTCCTACCTTGCTACCTTCGCAAAGATCAACGAATACGGTCTTATCGAGGCTCCCTACCGCAAGGTCGATAGGGAAAAGGGCATAGTTACAAATCATGTTGACTACATGACCGCTGATATCGAGGATAATTATATCGTTGCACAGGCTAATGAGCCTCTCGATGAGGAAGGTCATTTCATAAACCAGAAAATCGTCGGCAGACACCGCGAGGAATTCGTTGAGGTAGAGCGCTCCATGGCTGATTACATGGACGTATCTCCTAAGATGGTCGTATCCGTCGCTACGGCGATGATCCCCTTCCTCGAAAACGATGACGCGAACCGCGCACTCATGGGTTCTAATATGCAGCGTCAGGCTGTGCCGCTCCTTGTTACCGAATCCCCGATCGTCGGAACGGGTATGGAATATAAGGCAGGCGTTGACTCGGGCGTTTGTATCCTCTCCGAGGAGGACGGCGTTGTAAAATACGTCAGCGCTAACGAGATCCGCGTACAGTATGATTCAGGCAGGGTGCAGACCTTTGAAGTAACAAAGTTCATGCGCTCAAACCAGGGCACCTGCATAAACCAGATACCGATAGTAGATGTCGGTCAGAGAGTAGTAAAGGGCGAGGTACTTGCTGACGGCCCGGCTACCCACAACGGCGAGATCTCTCTCGGCAAGAACGCTCTTATCGGCTTTATGACATGGGAAGGCTACAACTACGAGGACGCAGTACTGCTCAATGAAAAGATAGTACGTGACGATGTTTATACATCTATCCATATAGAAGAATACGAAACAGAAGCAAGAGATACCAAGCTCGGCCCGGAGGAGATCACAAGAGAAATACCGAATATCGGTGAGGATCAGCTCCGCGACCTCGACGAAAACGGTATCATCCACATCGGCGCAGAGGTACATTCCGGCGATATTCTCGTCGGTAAGGTAACTCCCAAGGGAGAAACCGAGCTTACCGCTGAGGAAAGGCTCCTGCGCGCGATCTTCGGCGAAAAATCACGAGAGGTAAGAGATACCTCCCTGCGTGTTCCCCACGGTGAATACGGTATTATCGTAGACGTAAAGATCTTCAATAAGGAAGACCCCGACAGCGAGCTTGCTCCGGGTGTAAATAAGGTAGTGCGCTGCTATATCGCCCAGAAGAGAAAGATACAGGTCGGCGACAAGATGGCAGGCCGTCACGGCAACAAGGGCGTTGTTTCAAGGATCCTCCCCGAAGAGGATATGCCCTTCCTCCCCGACGGCAGACCGCTCGATATCGTACTTAACCCCCTCGGCGTTCCTTCCCGAATGAATATCGGACAGGTTCTCGAGGTTCACCTCGGCTATGCTGCCAAGGCTCTCGGCTGGAAGATCATGACCCCCGTATTCGACGGTGCTCATGAGCAGGATATTTTCCAGTGCTTCCGCGACGCCGGCATAAGCGAGGACGGTAAGATCCGCCTGAAGGACGGACGTACCGGCGAATATTTCGACAACCCCGTAACGGTAGGATATATGTACTACCTCAAGCTGCATCACCTTGTCGATGATAAGATCCATGCACGCTCCACAGGCCCCTATTCACTCATCACCCAGCAGCCCCTCGGCGGTAAGGCTCAGTTCGGCGGACAGCGCTTCGGTGAAATGGAGGTATGGGCTCTCGAGGCTTACGGTGCTGCTTATACGCTCCAGGAGATCCTTACCGTAAAATCTGATGACGTTGTAGGCCGTGTAAAGACCTACGAGGCTATCGTCAAGGGTCAGAATATCCCCAAGCCGGGTATTCCTGAATCCTTCAAGGTGCTTATCAAGGAATTCCAGTCTCTTGCTCTCGATATCAAGGTATATGACAGAGATAATAATGAGATCGATCTTTCAATTGATCCGGATGACGATATCCCGGTAGATAACTCCATCCTCGATGAAAAGAACGTCATGACCGATGACGATGCTGAGGACGAGGGCTATCAGTACAAGGATGAAAACGGCGAGGATGAGCTGATCGAGGAAAACGATTTCATCAACGATGAATTCACTGCTGAGGATCTCAGCTTCGGCGACGATTTTGCCGATATCGACATAAACGATGAGGACAATTTTTAATCGAAAGGGGAATCGCTGACGCATGGAATTTAATGAATTCAGTTCAATAAAAATCGGTCTTGCCTCTCCCGAAATGATGCGCAAGGAAACAAGAAAAACCATCATTAACGAAAACGGCGAAGAGGAAGAGGTCGTGATCAAGGGCTGGTCCTATGGTGAGGTAACAAAGCCCGAAACGATAAACTACCGTACCCTTAAACCCGAAAAGGACGGTCTTTTCTGCGAGGCGATCTTCGGTCCCACAAAGGACTGGGAATGTCACTGCGGTAAATACAAAAAGGTCCACTATAAGGGCAGGATATGCGAAAAGTGCCATGTTGAGATAACAAAGGCAAAGGTAAGAAGAGAGCGTATGGGACATATCGAGCTTGCGGCTCCCGTTTCCCATATCTGGTATTTCAAGGGTATCCCCTCAAGAATGGCTCTCATGCTTGATGATATTACACCGCGCAACCTTGAACAGGTGCTTTATTTCGCAAAATATATCGTAACCGATGTAAAGGCAGATTCTCTTGCAGAAAGAGAGATCAAAAAACAGCAGATACTTTCCGAAACGGAATACAGAGAGCTGGAAAAGAAATACGGCAGCGACTTTGAGGCTATGATGGGCGCAGAGGCTATACAGAAGCTTCTTGCCGAGATCGACCTTGACGAGCAGTCAAACAAGCTCAAAGCTGAGCTTGAAAATGCTACGGGTCAGAAAAAGATCAAGCTGCTCAAACGTCTTGAAGTCGTGGAATCCTTCCGTCTCTCCGGAAACAGACCCGAATGGATGATACTTAACGTACTCCCGGTCATCCCCCCGGATATCCGTCCTATGGTACAGCTTGACGGTGGACGCTTTGCAACAAGCGACCTTAACGACCTGTACCGCCGCGTTATCAACAGAAATAACCGTCTGAAAAGACTTAATGAGCTTCACGCTCCTAAAATGATCATACGCAACGAAAAGCGTATGCTCCAGGAGGCTGTTGACGCTATTATCGACAACGGCCGCCGCGGCAAGCCCGTTACCGGTCCGAGCAACCGTTCGCTGAAATCCCTTTCTGATATGCTCAAAGGCAAGCAGGGACGTTTCCGTCAGAACCTTCTCGGCAAGCGTGTTGACTATTCCGGACGTTCAGTTATCGTTGTAGGTCCTGAGCTTAAAATGTACCAGTGCGGTCTGCCGAAGGAAATGGCTCTCGAGCTGTTCAAGCCCTTCGTTATGAAGATCCTTGTAGAGAGCAATTCAGTTGCAAATATCAAGGCTGCAAGAAAAGCTGTCGAAAGAGCGCAGCCCGAGGTATGGGACGCACTCGAAAGAGTTATCAAGGGACATCCCGTAATGCTCAACCGTGCGCCGACACTTCACAGACTCGGTATCCAGGCATTTGAGCCTGTTCTTGTCGAGGGTAAAGCACTCAAACTCCATCCGCTTTCCTGTACGGCATTCAATGCGGACTTTGACGGCGACCAGATGGCTGTGCACGTACCGCTTTCGGCTGAGGCACAGGCAGAGGCACGCTTCCTCATGCTTGCCGCAAACAACCTGCTCAAACCCTCGGACGGTAAGCCTGTAACCGTTCCTACTCAGGATATGGTACTCGGCTCATACTATCTGACGCTTGACAAGGACGGCGAAATGGGCGAGGGCAAGATCTTCCGCGATACCGATGAGGTCATCATGGCTTATCAGACCGGTGTTATCGCTCTTCATGCAAAGATAAAGGTACGCCGCGAGGGCATATTCAACGGAAAGAGGATCTCCCGTCTTATTGATACCACCGTCGGAAGGATCATATTCAACAGACCGATCCCGCAGGATCTCGGCTACGTTGACAGAACCAAGGAAGAAAACTTCCTTAAATATGAGATAGATTTCCTTGTCGGCAAGAAACAGCTCGGCAAGATCATTGATAAATGTATCAGAAAACACGGCACACAGATAACCTCCCGTGTTCTCGATGATGTAAAATCACAGGGCTACAAATATTCGACCAAGGGCGCTATCACCGTTGCAGTATGCGACGCTACGATACCTCCGAAGAAAAAGGAGATCATCGCTGTTGCTGAGCAGGAGATAGATCAGGTCACAAAGATGTTCAGACGCGGCTTTATGTCCGATCAGGAGCGTTATACCAAGGTCATAGAGATCTGGGAAAAGGCAACTAATGACGTTACCGATGCTCTGAAAAAGAACCTCGACCGCTATAACCCGATCTACATGATGGCTGATTCCGGCGCCCGTGGTTCCATGAGCCAGATCAGACAGCTTGCCGGTATGCGCGGACTTATCGCTAATACATCAGGTAAGACGATCGAGATCCCGATCAGGGCTAATTACCGTGAGGGTCTTAATATTCTCGAATACTTCATTTCCTCCCGTGGTGCAAGAAAGGGTCTTGCAGATACGGCTCTGCGTACCGCTGACTCCGGTTACCTCACAAGACGTCTCGTTGACGTTTCACAGGATGTTATCATCCGTGAGGAAGACTGCGGCACCAAGGAAGGCATTATCGTTTACGATATCCGCCAGACAAGCGCAGATACCGGCGAAGAAGTCTCAGTAAGCTATGACAGCCTCGTCGGCAACCATCTCTTTGAAAACTTCTATGATCCCTCAAACGGAAATCTGCTTATCCCGACAACAAAGATCATGGATAAGCGTGATGTTGATTCCATTATGAATATGGGCATCAGCGATATCCGTATCCGCCCCTATGAGCAGTTCGGATCAATGCGTGCGGCTATTATCGGCAAATATCCGACTGAGGATATCAACGATCCGGTAACAGGCGATGCACTTGCAGTCAAGGAGCACCCCATAACCGAAAACGACGCTCGCAATATCATCAATGCCGGCATAAAAAGCGTTACCGTCAGAAAGACAAATGATGACGGCAGCGAATCCGCCGAGACCTGCCTGTCCTTCGTCCAGACACTCAAAGGCAGAAGGCTTATGGATGATTTCAAGGATGAAAACGGCAATATGCTGATCCCGGCAAGAAAGCTCCTCAACGAAAACGATATCAGAATCATCTCTGATTCGGGCGTTGATGTTGTAAAGGTCATTCATTCCAACGACGCCGATTCCATTATCGAATCACTCCACGAAAGACTCCAGGGTCGTTATCTCTGTGAGGATTATTATGATCCTCAGTCAGGCGAGCTGCTTGTTTCCAGCGACAAGATCATGGACGAGCACGATGCCGACCTTATCGTTAATTCCGGTGCTACAAAAGTCAAGCTCCGTTCGATACTCGACTGCCGCGCTAAGCACGGCGTATGCAGAAAGTGCTACGGCTCTAACCTTGCAAACGGTATGCCCGTTACTATCGGCGAGGCTGTTGGTATTATCGCAGCTCAGTCCATCGGCGAACCCGGCACACAGCTTACCATGCGTACCTTCCATACGGGCGGCGTCGCAGGCGGTGAGGATATCACACAGGGTCTTCCCCGAGTAGAAGAGCTTTTCGAGGCAAGAAAGCCGAAGCATATCGCAATTATCACAGAGATCAGCGGTCAGGTCAAGCTTGAAGACAGAAATGCTGTCATCACAGGCACAGACCCGACTGAAATGGTAGACGGCAAGCCCTCAGTCGCAAGCAAGACATACCTTATCCCCTTCGGCGCAAGAGCCAAGGTCAAAAACGGTCAGATGGTCGAGGCAGGAGATCTTCTCACAGAGGGTTCTGTAGACCCGCATGAGATACTGAAGATCAAAGGCTCGGCAGCAGTACAGGATTACCTTATAGAAGAGGTACAGAGTGCTTACCGTTTACAGGGTGTTGATATCAACGACAAGCATATCGAGGTCATCGTCCGTCAGATGATGAAGAAGGTACGCATCGAGGATGCAGGCTCGACCGATCTTCTCCCCGGCTCTCTCGTAGACAAGGGCAACTTCTATGCAGCTAACGAGGAGATCGAAAAGCGTATTGCAAACGGTGAAGAGGGTCTTTCCCTTGCAACATATTCACCGACACTTTTAGGTATCACAAAGGCTTCACTCGCGACCGATTCATTCCTTTCAGCAGCATCCTTCCAGGAAACAACAAGGGTTCTTACCGATGCAGCTATCAAGGGCAAGGTCGATCCGCTTATGGGTCTGAAAGAGAACGTGCTCATAGGCAAGCTCGTACCCGCAGGAACAGGTATGCCGCGCTACAGAGATGTAGAGATCGAGGAAAACAATCCTGTTTCATTTGGTTCGGATCTAGTATAACAGACGTCGATGTCCCCCGCCTCTATAGGCGGCGGGTGCCATGCGTCCGTCGGTGGTGGGTTAAAATCCCCCACCGACGCCCGCAGGAGCTAAA
>CADCGS010000023.1 GCA_902801055.1 uncultured Ruminococcus sp.
GGATCTTGGATCTGATATTTACGCCTGAAGCGGCGAGAGCTGCGGCAGCCTTTTCCTGATCGGCGACCGTCATTGTATCTGTAACGAAAGCATATTCATTTTCCGGAGCGTCAGCTCTTACAATAGCGCGTGCATTTGCAAAAAGCTTCATACCCTGCTCGACAGCCTCCTTGCTGTCAGCCTCCACACGGAAGTATACAGGATACTGTGTCTGCTCATAGGGCTTGACGATGCTTTCGTCTCCGTCTGACCAGAATATGAACTTTCTGGCGGCAAGATGCTTTACACAGTCGATTATATCAGCTACTACAGCGCTTGCGGTAGGCAGCTTGCCTGCGCCCTTGCCATAGAATACAACATCCCCGGTAGCGTCTCCCTTGACGAGAATACCGTTGAATACATCGTCAACGCCTGCAAGCTGGCTGGAGGATTCGATGAACATAGGCTCAACTGCGATATCGAGCAGACCGTCATCAAGACGCTTTACCTGACCGATAAGCTTTATTACGCCGCCCCATGACGATGCATATGCGACATCACCGAGTGTTATTTTTGTAATGCCCTGGGTATGTACAAGATCGGGATAAACGTGCTTGCCGTATGCGAGGGAAGCAAGAATAGCGATCTTGCGGCACGCATCATGACCCTCGACGTCAGCTGTCGGATCTTTTTCGGCATAGCCGTTGTTCTGTGCGAGCCTGAGTGCATCCTCAAAGGACATATGCTCGCGGATCATTTTCGTAAGGATAAAGTTAGTTGTTCCGTTAAGTATTCCGGCTACCTCCACAACCTCATTAGCCGCAAGGCACTGTGTCATAGGACGGATTATCGGGATACCGCCGCCGACGCTTGCTTCAAAGAGATAGTTTGCATTATGCTCCTTAGCGATCTCGAGCAGCTCTGCGCCCTTAGTAGCGACAAGCTCCTTGTTGGAGGTCACGACGCTTTTGCCGGCGAGGAGAAGCTTTTTGGTGAAATCGAATGCGGGATTGACTCCGCCCATTACCTCGGCTACGACCCTTACCTCATCGTCATTGAGTATATCTTCAAAATTCTTGGTAAATTTTTCTTTATAGGGGCTGTCAGGGAAATCGCGGATATCAAGGATATATTTTATATTTATTTCCTCCTTGGCGCGTTTTGCAATGCTCTCGCGGTGTGTCATAAGAACCTCTGCCACACCGGAGCCTACAACTCCATGTCCCATTACTGCTACCTGTACCATATTTATTTCTCCTTTGTATTGTTTTCCGGAGAACCGGGAGCATATCACGGCTCTCCTGATCGTATTAATAATTTTATCAAGACCGGCTCATGCTTCTCCGCTGTTTTCAGCCGGCGGCTCGGGCTGAGGCTCCGGCTCAGGCTGAGGCTCAGGCTCAGGCTCAGGCTCAGGTTCCGGCTCAGGCTCCGGTTCGGGCTGAGGCTCCGGTTCGGGCTGAGGCTCCGGTTTGGGCTGAGGCTCCGGCTCGGGTTCAGGCTCCGGCTCCGGTTCAGGCTCGGTCTGCGATTCCGGTTCAGTCTGAGATTCAGGCTCCGGTTCTGTGGAGGACTCATCAGTTACGGATTCTTCGGATGAGGACTCATTGGTTACGGATTCCTCAGATGATGATTCATCGGTCACGGATTCCTCAGATGATGATTCATCGGTCACGGATTCTTCAGATGAGGATTCATCTGTTTCAGATGATTCTGTATTTTCGTTATCCGATTGTTCATCGGAGTTTTCATCATCCCCGGAAGATTCGTCGCTGTTTTCGTCATCGTCATCGTCGCCGCTGTTATCAGAGGAACTGCTTTCCTGTTTTTTCTTATTGGGATTGAAGCTTGAATATCCCGGCATATTATCTTCGGTATAATATCCTTCGGCGGTTTTGCCGCTTACGTTGAAATCTGTAAGTCCGCCGTCAGAGATAACATAGTTATGCTTTACTATCTCGCCGCCGAGACTGAACTGTCTGTCATCCTTGTTTTTGAGGTATTCCTGCATGATATCGCGCCAGAGGAAATGGACCTGGCTCTGCTCCTCCTGGGGGATAGGGATACTGGTTTCGTGTCCTGCCCAGATACCGGCTACGGCATAGGGGGAAGCGCCGAGGAACCAGTTATCGCAGGAAGCATCGGTAGTACCGGTTTTGCCGATAATATCCCAGCCCTCTATCTGTGCGCGGTAGCCAAGAGCCTCGCCGCCGGCATTGACTATATCGTGGAGCAGACGGTTCATGATCGTTGAGGTTTCCGTGGAGATAACATGATCGGGCTTTCCTATATCACGGTTATCAAGAAGGATCTTTCCCTCGTTGTCGGTTACATAGAAGTAGGTGAAGGGCGTGAAATAATATCCGCCGTTGCAGAACATCTGGTATGCGCCGGTCATTTCCTCGACCGTAACGCCTCCGTGGAAACCGCCGATAGAAAGACCTGCAAGGTTCTTGCTGTCGATCTCGGGATCAAGATGTTTGAAATTAAGCTTTTCTGTAAGGAATTTATAGCTTGTATCAAGTCCTATGGTTTTAAGAACGCTTACTGCTGCTGCATTCGAGGAAATATTCAGCGCTCTTGTTGTAGTGATATCGCCGTAATAGCTCAGGTACCAGTTATTCGGACCCGGTACGGGGTTGCCGTCCTCATAGCCCCAATCGGAAACGGGACGGTCGGAAACCAGCGAAGAATAGCTTATTTCCTTTTCGTCAAGTGCTATGACATATGAAGATACAGGCTTGATAGTCGAGCCGGGCTGCAGCGTGGACTGCGTTGCCATATCCCACAGCAGTCGTCCGTCCTTTTCGTTACGGCTTCCCACCGTGGCGAGGACTCTTCCGTTTTCAAAATCCATCATCTGATATGCGACCTGTATTGATTTATCTGCGGGGGTCTTCCATTCGCGTATTTTCTTTTCCGCGATTTCCTGAGCCTTTTCATCCATTGCACAGTATATTTTCAGACCGCCGTTATAAACCATCTGCTCGGCATAATCCTTGGTTACGTTGAGAGCCGGCTGGAGATCCCGCACAACATCACGGAATACCCTGTCCATATACCAGTTCCAGTCGCTGAGGTCATCGTCGTCGTTATCATTTTCCATAACGTAGCCGATGAATTTCATATTCTTGGATTCTTCCATTGCTTCATCATATTCAGCCTTGGTGATCTTTTTCTGGTCATACATCTCATACAGGATATACTCACGGCGTTCGCGGTTCTTTTCCGGATAGACCAGAGGATTATACGCATAGGGGTTCTGGGTTATGCCGGCGATAGCCGCACATTCCGCTATCGTACATTCGGAAATATCCTTATTGAAATAAAGGTCGGCTGCCGACTGCACTCCGCGGCACCCCGCGCCGTAGTTTACGATATTGAGATAGGCTTCTATGATATCGTTTTTACTGTATTTCTCCTCAAGCTTCAGTGCGCGGAAGATCTCGCGCAGCTTTCGGGCTATGCTTACATCGTTGTCGTTGGTCACGTTTTTGATAAGCTGCTGGGTGATAGTCGAACCGCCGAACTGTCTGCCGCCCGTTCCGAGACTGAAAATAGCGCCGCCGGTACGGTACCAGTCAACACCGTTATGCTCCTCGAAGCGCTTGTCCTCGATAGCGATCTGGGCGTCTATCATGCTTTTCGGAATATCCTTGTAGCTTACCCATACACGGTTCTCCGTTGAATAAAGCTCGAGGTATTCCTTGAATTCATCCTCAGAATCTTCCTTCAGCACATAGACAAAGCTTGTCAGATTAAGCCTGAGATTATTCAGGTTTATCTCAAACGGTTCATTTGCGACCGAAATAACATAGAATGTCAAAGAAATACCGATGACTAAACCGGTTATCAGTAATATCATCAGCATTGTGACAATGATCTTTCTTACTGTAGAGAAAAAAGCTCCTATTGCTTCTCCGACCGTTACGGAGGAGCCTGAAACATTTTCCTCGTTGAAATTACTTATATCGGTTTTTCTCATTGAATTATCTACCTCCGATACCTGCACATCCTTCGGCCGCCATAGCTGCAGCTGTTATTCCGGGCCGAATTTATAACGATTCATTTAATACCTGCAATAATAATTCTTTGTTATTATAACATAACTTTGCACTCATATCAAGCGCCGGATAAGGATTCGGGCATTTTTTTTCCTCAATGTATGTAGGAAATTACCGATTACACAGCGATTAATTTGTAAATAATACCATTGTGTGCAGACTGTGTATAAAAACCCGACGATATTATAATACTACTGACAGAGGTGAAAAAATTGAAGTATCTGGTTACTGTTACGGGAATATTGCTTATTGTATGTATAATTATTACATCATATTTTTATCCCGAAGCAAATAATACGGCTCCCGGGAGCGAAAGCAGGGCGGCTGTGGAAAACGGGATAAATAATACATTTGTATCCTATTATCCGGAAATAAGCAGCGGATATAAATACTATCTTACCATAAAGAACGGCAGGGTGGCGGTTTATGATTCATCATTAGATGAGATTGAATTCATCAGCGGCGCAGGGGCCGCCGATCTTCCGGAAACTGACAGAAAGGCGCTTGAAAAGGGAATTCCTGCCAGGGACAGGGTGGAGCTGAAAAGACTTCTGGAGGAATACTGCAGCTGAGCAGGTCTGCGAAAAATATGAGATTGCAATAATGGTTTGCAGTCTTTTCTGTAAGAAGCGGCTCCGATAATTGTACAATAATAACATTAAATAAATATTTTTTTATGATTATTAAATTTCCGGTCATATTTGCTTTAAAGCATTAAACTAATAATATACCATTTTGAGTGTTTAATTGCATCATTTTTGTATAAATGCATAAAAACTACAATAAAAATATCTATTATTTGACGATAAGAACAAAAATAATCAGAAATATTGCTGTTTTTACTACAAATGGTTCACATAAAAGATAATCGCGTTCACAAAATTATCTTTTTTAATTCCATAAAAGAAAAAAATTGGTAAAATATATTGAAAAAAGCGTGACTTTTTTATTGTTTTGGTTTATAATAATAGCACAGGGGTTGTTTATACCATAATTATATTTTATTCAGACAAAAGGAGGAGAGTATCATGTACAGTATGATCTCTTATTGGCTCAAATTTTACAGGCACGAATGTGGTCTGACCCAGCAGCAGGTGGCTGACAGACTTAAGATCGAAAGATCCACCTACACCTATTATGAAACAGGAAAAACCAAACCGGATATCAATACGCTTATCAAAATAGCAAAGGTTTATGGGATCAATTATCAGAAGCTTCTTGAGGGTGTTGAGGAGGAGCTTGAAGCATCCATCGCAGAGATCCATTCAGGTCCCGATGATGATGACACATACAAGTATCGTACTCATGCGACAACAAAGTATGAGGTTGAATTGCTTTTTGTTGTACGCAACCTTAATCCGAGACAGAGAAAAGAAGTTATGAATCTTGCCAAGAATTTCATAAAGGAAAATGAGGCTGAAAAAGCCTGATTCCCGGGGATGATTCCCGGGGATCATAAATTACATAGAACAGCGGAGAGCCGTTAAAACTCTCCGCTGTTTTTTTCAGGCAATACCGCACAAAGATAGTACCGCGGATGCGCCGCCTGTTTTTCGTCAGAATGTGCAAAACGAGCGACGCTGACCTGTCGGTTATCAAGCGTTCTTTGTGCGGTGCTGCCTTTTATTTATCCTGCGCTATTCCTCAACTATCTGGGCGCCCTGACCGGGCTTGCGGGGGAGTGGGATATACTCGAAGCTGAGCATACATTTGTCCGAGCCGCCTGTCATTTTTCTGCGCAGGAAATCTATTAAATTTTTCAGGACCACGCCGAGGACGGCTCCCGAGATATAAAGAACGATATCGTCAACGCTTGCAGTTCCTGTATTGAAAAGGAATTGCAGGGCTTCTATCGCAAGCCCGAGGGATATCGCGATAATGACGCTGTGCCATACCTTGAGCTTCGGGATAAGCACAGAAAGGTAGAACGTCAGCGGCATAAGGATTATCAGATGCCAGATCAGATATACGATATCATCTGTTCCGATATCGGATATTATTGTTCTGATGAAATCAAACGGTATGATGTAGAAGCTTCTTTCTGCCTCAAGCTTCGGAGTTGTGGGGATTATCAGCTTGAAAATCAGCACTATGCCGTAAACTATCATCAGCGAGCGCATACTGAGCGTCATGAACCTTGCAAAGCTGCGGCGCTTGTCGTTGCTGTCTGATTTCATGCCTGATACTATCCTCAGCGCTATCGCTATCCCGAAGGGCGTCACCCATATCAGGAATATAGAGACGATATTATATTCATTCAGCGACGGCCAGTATTCCCGTCCCTTTGATATTATCCCCGTTACTATGGAAAAAACAAGCTTGATAAGTATAAAGACCGAGGTAGCAAGCATTTCTGTCCCGATAGCCTCATACCGCTTTATAAGCATAATAAGAACGCTGGTTATCAATAATCCTACGACAAAAATATAGCCGTAGCATACTATTTCCGATTCAAACTGATTATGGGCGTCATTCGGCAGCAGGAACATCATAAGTCCTGCTGCAATAGATATGAATGATTCACCTATGCTAAGCTTTTGTCCGGGAAGAACTGTCATTCCGATTCCTCCTGAATGTGAGATGATCCTCAAGAATTATTACTGCTGCAACGCTGTCCACGACAGCCTTGCGTTTTTTTCCTCTTGTATCCGTTTCGTTGAGATACCTGTGAGCCGTGACCGTTGTACAGCGTTCATCGCTCAGAACCAGCTCCAGTCCGCTTTCCTGTCGGAGCAGCTCTGCGAATTTCCGGACATTCTGTGCGCTTTCGCCCTCGCTGCCGTCCATATTTTTCGGCAGCCCGAGTACGATAAGCTCCGCGTGTCTTTCCCTTGCCTGCTCAGCGACCCTTGATGCTAACCTTTCCATGTTATATTCGGTTATGACCCCGGCGGGAGATGCGAGCATTTCATTTTTATCACATACAGCAAGTCCGGTCCTTGTCCGTCCGTAATCAACAGCCATTATTATCATTTTCTGTCCTCCGAATATTAATCAAGATGCCCGCTGTAGCCTTCCATCAGGAATTCGGGTTTCATATCGTCGTCATACCGCACTACATTGACAGACATATTCGTTCCCAGCGGTATTTTTGCGATATCGTCCACCTTATAGCCATGCAGGAAGCACATCATGCATTTCATTGCACAGCCGTGTGAAACTATGCATACGGTCTTTCCCTTGTTTTCGCTGAGTATATCCGTAAGAGCCGCGCTTACCCTGTCATATACCTGAGCCATTGATTCGCCCTCCGGTGCATGGAACACATCCGGATGATTTTTCCAATTGTCCCACTGCTCCGGGAATTCCTTTTCGATATCCGTAAGGTAACGTCCCTCCCACAGACCTGCGTCGATCTCGGTCAGCCTGTTATCGGTAACGACCGGTACATTGTGATAAAGGTTGATGCCGTCGGTGCTTTTTCGTGCGCGCTTCTTGTCGCTCGTATAAAACACATCTATAGGCTCGGCGGCGAGCATTTCGGCAGTTTTTGCGATCTGCTCCCGTCCCTTCGGAGTGATATCACTGTCTATTTTTCCCTGAAAGAATCTTTCGAGATTTCCCTGCGCCTGACAATGGCGCACAAGTATCAGCTTTGTCAAAATATCCTATTCCCTTCAATATTATTGATAAATGCTGCAAACGCATTATTATACTATGACCGAGCCTGTCAGCTCCGTAACGCTTTCCATCCCGTGATTATCGAGCCAGCCGTGCAGCCCCTCGGATATCCGCAGTGGAGCATAGGGGTCGGTGAAAAGTACGGTCCCTATCTGTATCGCGTCAGCGCCTGCCATCATCATTTCGACAGCGTCCTGCCAGGTGCTTATGCCGCCGAGACCGATCACGGGTATCTTCACGGCTTTTTTGACCTGATATACCATTCTTACGGCAACGGGGAATACAGCCGGACCCGACATACCGCCGGTCACATTCTTTATTATCGGGCGGCGGGTATTTATATCTATCCTCATGCCCGTAAGCGTATTTATCAGAGAAACAGCGTCTGCGCCTGCGCTTTCTGCGGCGAGGGCGACCTCGGCTATATCTGCGACATTAGGCGAAAGCTTGATGATAAGCGGCTTGGTGCAGTGTTTTCTTACTGCGGAGGTTATCCTCTCCACCGACTGCGGGGAGGTGCCGAACTGTGCCCCGCCCTTTTTCACATTCGGACAGGAGATATTCAGCTCTATCATATCGACGTCACTGTCGGAAAGGATCTCGACGATGCGGCAGTAATCCTCCTCGGTGCTGCCGGCTGCATTGGCAATAACCACCGTGTTCTGTTCCCTGAGCCACGGCAGCTCAACATTGATGAAATGCTCCACACCGGGATTTTGCAGGCCTACTGCATTGAGCATACCCATAGGAGTCTCCGCGATACGCGGCGGGGGATTGCCGGGGCGTTCCTGCAGGGTAGTTCCCTTGCATGAAATGCCGCCGAATACCGAAAGCGGATAAAGCTCTCCGTATTCATGACCGAAGCCGATCGTGCCAGAGGCGGCGATTATCGGATTGCTGAATTCCACACCTGCTATATTTACACTAAGATCTGCCATTACCAGATGACCTCCTCTGCACGGAATACAGGGCCGTTTTTGCAAACGTGCTTATATGTAAGCTCTCCCTTTTCATTTTTTATTGCGACGGCGCAACCAAGACAGGCTCCTACGCCGCACGCCATGCGCTGCTCAAGTGAAACGAAACATTCCTTGCCGTGCTTCTCCGCAAGGGAAGCAATATTTTTCAGCATAGGCGTCGGGCCGCAGGCGCAGATGAGATCTGTCTCGTCGATGATCTCCCCGAGCGGATCGGTGACAAAGCCGTGTATGCCGTAGCTGCCGTTGTCGGTCGTTTCGATAAGGCGGCAGCCGATCTTTCTGAAATCCTCGCTCAGAATGACAGCGCTTTTGTCGCGGAAGCCGTTTATTACCGTACAGCTGCTTCCGGCAGTTTTTGCACTGTAAAGCATCGGCGGTACACCGATGCCGCCGCCGATGAATACTATCCTTTTGTCCTGCGGTATCTCAAAGCCGTTGCCGAGCGGGGCAATTATATTTATCGTATCTCCGGGTTCGCAGCGGGAAAGAATATCCGTACCCTCGCCGCGCACCTCGAATACAACGCGGATCGTATCTCCTTCGGCATCGCAGACGGAAATAGGTCTGCGCAGTGTTTTTCCGGGCACAAGGATATGAGCGAACTGACCGGGCTTTGTAATGGCGGCAAGCTCCTCGTTTTTCAGCCGGAAATCATATATAGTGGACGTAAGCTGATATTTTGCGGCAAGCTTACAATCCTGTGCATCAAATTTCATAGGTTTCTTCCTCTCATATTATTTGTTTCAGATCATGGATCATTCCTGCTTTAACAGACGATAAACGTCCATTGGTAGTGGAGTAAAAATCCCCCCGACGATGTCCGCACAAGCCGAAGCTCCCGACATCTGCCCCGGGCGTCGCAAGCTCCGATCAGGCAGGGAACTGCTTATCTAATTATAACATATACCGACTATCCTGTGCAATAAAAAAGACTTTGTTTTTTTGTGAATATGTGTTTATTTTCCATGAATACTGCAAATAATGTAATAGGGCAATACCGCACAAAGACAGTGCCGCAGATGCGCCGCCGATTTTTTCGTCAGATTGTGCAGAACGAGCGCAGTTGACCTGACGGTTATCAAGCGAGTTTGGTGCAGAACGGCGGAAAAATGGCAAGCAGATGTGCTGCCATAGAAGGAAAAAGCAGTATTCTGTCATTCAGGAAGGATAACAGGGAGGATAATATGGAGAATATCGTGATGTATGTCGGTAAGGGGGACAAGGCGCTGGTCTATGCTGTCAGCAGTGTGCTTATGCACAGTGGAGGTACGCTTATTTCCTCCGGAGGAAGATTTATCTGCCGGGGAGGGATACCCGAGAGGACGCTGCATATAATCCGTGAAGGGGAGCAGCTGCCGCGCTGCGGGGGGATACTTGTGCTGGGAGATACTCTGTCTGAATTCAGCTGCGGCGGTTTCACGGACGGATACCTCAGTGTTGTCAATTCCCGCAATCTCCGGGCGCTTTCCTGTATTTCCGGCACAAGGGCAGTAGCTGTAGGCTGCTCTCCCGGGAATCTTGATACGGTAAGCATTTCCGGTTCAAGCGGAGACAGCATTGCCGTGTGTCTCAACCGCAGCCTTGTCTTTGACGGAAGGCTGATCCCCCCTCAGGAGATAATTATACGCACACCGTATTTTTTCCCGCCCTATGCGATACTTGCAGCAGGTGCCGTAGCGCTTCTGACCGGTACAGCAGTCAACGGAAGGATAGAGCTGATGCCTTCCTCCCGGGCAGGCTTGTCAGGCGGCATTTGCGTATAGATGCGGCAGATGCTTCACGCGCAATATGTACACATTTTCCGATGGTTTGAGCGGCGGTTTTTTCAATGCCTACAAATGTACAGGCTTTGCATTGACAAAACTCCGGCAAAAGATTACAATAATAAACAGCAGAATCTGAAAGGACAGTGATCGTATGGCGCAGGCAGCTGAAAAAAAGCTCGGCGAGCCTATAATCGAATTCAAGGATGTTACGAAGATATATACCCTGTATAAAAACAGCCGTGAGCAGTTCAAGGCTTTGTTTGTCAAATCAAAAAAATACAAACGTCATAAGGCACTTGACGGGGTCAATTTCAGTATCCGCAGCGGTGAATCGGTAGCCATTATCGGAAAGAACGGTGCCGGAAAATCCACTGTGCTCAAAATGATAACCGGTGTTGCATTTCCCACGACAGGCAGCGTGAAGGTAAAGGGAAGAGTTGCAGCTCTGCTTGAGCTGACAGCCGGTTTTGTGCCGGATATGACCGGCAGGGAAAATATAAGCTTCAAATGTTATGTTCTGGGTCTGAGCGAGGACGAGATCAAGGAGATCGAGCAGAAGGTAATAGATTTTGCTGATCTCGGCGAATATATCGACCAGCCCGTCCGTACATATTCCTCAGGTATGAAGATGCGTCTGGGCTTTGCTATCAACATCAATATGAACCCGGATATTCTCGTTATAGATGAAGCGCTCAGCGTCGGTGACGCAGCATTCAAGAAAAAATGCAAGGACAAGATACGCGAAATGATCAGCAAGGATATCACCGTTCTTTATGTAAGTCACGGCCGTGATATCCGCGAGATCTGCAAGCGCTGCATTTTCCTCCAGAAGGGCAAGGTCATTTTTGACGGCAGCATGGACGAAACTATGTCAAAATACCCGGAATTCGGAAGATGATTTTTCACTCTCCGGGCACGCCGGCAGCCTGATAGTGTGTTTTTTATCACTTGAAATTGAAATAAGTTTGTGCTATTATATATTTATCAGAGTTTATATAGCTAAAAGCTTATAAAAAAGGAGAATGAAAAATGAAAAAAGTTGTAAGCACAGTGATCGTATTGTTGATTCTTGCTGTTCTCGGTGCTGCTGTTGCCGGTGTGCTGGTCGATAACTCTACTTCGCAGAACATCGAAAAAGAGATCAGCGCAATAAAGCTTCCGGATAGCACCACAATAGATGCTTCCATTTCCCGTACAGGCAAGCTTACCGTAAAGAACGGCGCGCTCCAGTTCTACGGCGCAGTACTGCTCAAGAGCGGCGAGCCTATCGGACTTATCCAGAGCCACTATAAGAATGAATATAAGGGCGATCTTGAGCTTAAGGTCATTCCGCTTGCTCAGGCAAGAGTAGAGTTCGGTGATGATTTTGATCCTGAGCTTCGTTTTAGCCACCATGAAGGTGCACCCGACGGCTACTATATCGCTTATGCATTTGCAAACGGTCAGGATCCGTTCCCGATGCTTGACTACCGTACATATTTCGGATGATCCGAGACTCCCTGTCTTAGCGGCAGGGAGATTATTTTTATAGCCTTTGATGAATAAAAAAATATCACCCGGTCAATAATCTGATCGGGTGATATTTATGACTATGATATTCTGTGACGAAAACTGTATCTATCAGAAAGACGGATGCTGTCAGCTTGAATGTGCGTCCGCCGTAACCAATCTCAGCAGCAGCGGCTGTATGCACCGTATTGCTCCGGATGAGCTCAGCCTTGCGGCAAAAGAGCACCGACCGCATCCCGTATCGTCCGTACCCCGATAACATTGATGTCAAGCCCCTCGGGAAGGTCAAGGCCTCTCAGATTGTGCCACGGCATAATGCATTTCGTGAAGCCGAGCCTTGCAGCCTCTGTTACACGCTGTGAGGCTCTGTTTACGGCGCGTATCTCTCCGGTCAGACCTATCTCGCCAAAGGCAAGCACGTCCTCCGGGACAACTATGTCCTTGAGACTGCTGACGAGCGCAAGGGCTACTGCAAGGTCGGTCGCCGGCTCGTCAAGCCTCAGCCCTCCGACAACATTGACATATGCGTCAAGGCTTGAAAAATAATATCCGCACCGCTTTTCAAGCACAGCAAGAAGCATCGACATACGGTTGTAATCAAAGCCGGTGGACATCCTTCTGGCATTTCCGTATCCGGAATTAGTCACAAGCCCCTGTATCTCCGCAAGTATCGGACGGCTGCCCTCCATCGGACAGGCAACACAGGTGCCGCTGACATTCTTCGGACGGCCGGAAAGCAGCATCAGTGACGGGTTTTCGACCTCGCTCAGACCGCAGTCTCCCATCTGGAAAACGCCTATTTCATTCGTAGAGCCGTATCTGTTTTTTACGGCGCGGAGTATACGATAGGACATCTGCTTGTCGCCCTCGAAATAGAGAACTGCATCTACAATATGCTCCAGTACCTTCGGGCCGGCGATGGCTCCGTCCTTATTCACATGGCCGACAATAATGCATGGAATATCCAGTGCTTTGGACGTCCGCAGGAGAATATTCGTACATTCCCTGACCTGTGTGACGCTTCCCGGGGAGGAGCTAAGCTCCTTGAAATTCATGGTCTGTATCGAATCTATCATTACCATATCGGGCTTTTCAGTCTGTATCTGGTTTGCGACGATCTCCACATCTGTCTCGGTCATTACAAAAACACTGTCGCAGTTTACCCCGAGACGTGAGGCGCGCAGCTTTATCTGCCGCTTTGATTCCTCTCCGGAAATATAAAGTATTTTCAGTTCCTTTCCCAAATTTGAGCATATCTGCAAAAGTATGGTGGATTTGCCTATTCCGGGGTCTCCGCCCAGAAGCACGAGCGAGCCTTTTACTATACCGCCGCCGAGTACCCGGTCAAGCTC
>CADCGS010000024.1 GCA_902801055.1 uncultured Ruminococcus sp.
CCGCAAGAATAGCGATAATAACCACTAATAGAACGATCACTGTATTGTTGTCGGAGTTGTTTTGTGCATTGGTGTTGTTGTCTGCCTGAGAGGTGACATCAGGTGGTGCTGACATGCCGGCGCAGGAGGTGTTTTCTTTGCCGTCTTGAATGGTACGGCAGCCGGGAAAGATGGTATTGAATAAACGAAAATCCTGCCAGCTTACGTGGCAGGATTTTCTTTTTGGCTCCCCCAACTGGGCTCGAACCAGTGACATCATGATTAACAGTCATGCGCTCTACCGACTGAGCTATGGAGGAATATCAGTGTTGGCATCTTCCTATTTTCCCGGGTCGTCACCAACCAAGTATCTTCGGCGCTGTCGGGCTTAACTTCCGTGTTCGGCATGGGAACGGGTGGACCCCCGACGCCATCAACACCAACTATATCGCTTTTCACGACTATTAGATTATAGCATATCAATAATAAAAATACAAGTGAAAATTTTTATTTTCATATATACAAATTGTATATTTCTTTAATCAGATACTATTTGTTATAGATATCGCCGCACTTTGAAAAGGCCTGACCTGAATTTGCCGTTTTGTGTTCCGCGCAATACCGCATAATGACAGTGCCGCAGATGTTGTGCTAAGGTCTCCCGGCGGTGCTGCATTAGTTCCGTCCGGGATCACGAATGTTCTATCTGAGTGCAGAGCGGAGCAAAAATGTGACGATCAAAAATCAGCAGAATTATTCAGAATTATATGGACAATATGCACTAATAAATGTTATTATATATTCATAAGCAGTAGTTATAAAATATCTGGAACAGGTGAATATTATGCTTAATGTTTCGCATCTGACGAAAAAATATCATAAATTCGTAGCAAATGATAATCTGTCTTTTCTTGTAAACGACGGCGAGACCGCTGTTCTTGCAGGCCCTAACGGCGCAGGAAAATCCACCGCAATAAAATGTATCGCCGGACTTCTGCGGTTCAAGGGAGAAATAGAGCTTTGCGGCTTTAATAATAAAAGTATTGACGCTAAAAGAATACTCGGCTATGTTCCGGAAATACCGGCTCCCTTTGAATTGCTTACCGTTTGGGAGCATATGGAATTCATAGCCAGAGCATATGACCTGACTGACTGGGAGGATAAGGCTGATGAGCTTATGCATCGGTTTGAACTGACCGATAAGCGCAATAAACTCGGCATGGAGCTTTCCAAGGGTATGCAGCAAAAAATAAGCATATGCTGTGCGATGCTTATACAGCCAAGGGTACTCCTTTTTGATGAGCCGCTTGTCGGTCTTGACCCCCATGCTATCAAGGAGCTTAAACAAATGCTTGTCGAAATGAAGGAAAAGGGCACAACTATAATTATTTCGACCCATATGCTTGAAAGCGTCGAGGGAGTATGGGACAGGGTCTTTATTATGATGAACGGACGCATCGAGGCGGAACGAACGAGAAAACAGGTCGAGGAAAGCGGCGAAAATCTCGAGGAGCTGTTTTTCAATATTACCGAACAGCATATTGATGATACGTCCGATAAGGAGTAATTCCATATGAGATCTATTTTTTATCTGCTGAGAAAATCACTCAAAAATGCGGTTCTCGATACTATTCGCCATCCGCTGAAATTCTTCCTGTACGGAATGATCGTCGTAAGTATGTCCTATGTAGCCTTTCTCGGCTTCACCGCGGACGTGGAAAATCTTGCCGGAGGTCAGCTCAGCGACCCGAGACTTCTCAGCGGCGCATATCTTGCGATCCTGTATTTTATAAGCATACCGATCCTGCGAAAGGGGCTTAGCTCCGGTACGAGCTTTTTTACTCTGAGTGATGTTGCTAATATATTTGTAGCACCTATCCCCGAGAGAACTGTGCTGATCTACGGCGTGGGCAGAAGGCTTGCAGCTATGATACTTCTTGCTGTGACCTTCGCGGCATACGGAGGTATTCTTGTAAATCTGTTCAAATTGGGTTTCGGTGAGGTATTCCTCCTGCTCGGGGGAATAATCTTCATGCTGATAATGGTACAGCTCGTCACACTGATGATATTCTGCCTTGCAAGCAATCACCGCCGGCGCACTATGGCAATAAAACTGTTTATATATTTTCTTATCTTCTTCCCCATTGTTTCAGCGCTTATCTATGTTTTCAGCAGGGGCATCACCGTTTGCCATATTTACGAGGCGATCACTCTGCCTTTTCTTGATATGATACCTTTCATCGGATGGATGCACGGCCTTATATTCGGGATAATGAACGGCGAGATCATACCGATAGCCGTATACGGCTCGCTGACATTCATTCTGATGATTCTGAGCATTATGACCCTGATGACTACAAAGCTTGATTATTACGAGGATGTATTGTCCCGCGCAGAAGCCCATTATGAATTCGAGCAGGCAGTGCGCGAGGGCAAAATGTCCGATAAGGTAATGATGGGCGGCCGGGATATAAAACTCCGCAGACAGGGGATAAAAAAAGGCAGGGGCGCATCTGCTATTTTCCATAAGCATCTTCTTGAAGGGAGCAGAAGATCACGTTTCCTTTTATTCAATATAAATACATTCGTTCTTTTATTTGCAGCGTTCGTGATCGGGTTCGGTATCCTTCAGGCTAAGCCGGATATAGAACGCACGATCATCTATCTTGCGACGGTCATAATACTTGCATATATACAGTTTTTCTTCAGCGCATCGGGAGACTGGGTAAAGGAGCTGACAAAGCCCTATATCTATCTGATACCCGACGGCGCAGTCAGAAAGCTGCTGATGGCTGCGGCTACCGGACTGATAAAGCCCTTCACCGACGGTATAATTTTTAGCAGCCTTTGCCGGGGGAAATATCATTGACCCTATTATTGCCGCCCTGACATACGGCAGCTTCGGAAGTCTTTATATTGCGGCGAATATTCTTGCTCAGCGGCTTGTCGGCATTGACAGCACCGGCGGTGTATTCATTACATTCTACATGACAATGATAGTTCTCACCATGCTGCCCGGGATAATAGCGGGACTGGTCGTACTGTCGGTATTTGCATCATCTCTCGGCTTTATAGCCTCCACCCTGCTATGCACCCCCGTCCTTATCTGGAACCTCCTTGTCACAGCCGTTATATTCCTCATCTGCCGCAATCTTCTCAACAACACCGAATAATATACGATCCTCATCAGTCTGAAAATCTTTTATAATATTTATAATATAATACCGCACAAAGACGTCATATGGTCTTTGTGCGGTATTGTTTTTCGATCATCCGATCTGAGACAGGAAGGTTTTAAAATATTCCGGCAGCGGTGACGAAAGCGTCAGCGTTTCTCCTGTCCTCGGGTGAGTAAAGGAAATATAATATGCGTGGAGGCATTGTCCCTCGAGCGAGGTAATGACCTTCCTCGGCCCATAGACCGGATCTCCGGCTACAGGATGACCAATATGAGCCATATGCACCCTTATCTGATGTGTTCTGCCCGTTTCGAGGGTAAGCTCAAGATGAGTAAATCCCTGATATCTGCCAAGAACCCTGTAGTGTGTGACGGCATTACGGGAATTATTCAGAGTTACAGTCATTTTCTTTCGTTCCGATGGATGTCTGCCGATCGGCGCATCGACCGTACCCTCATCGTTCCTGAAATTACCGTAGACGACCGCCTGATATTTTCTTGTGAAGCTGTGCTCCTTTATCTGATCGGCAAGCAGACGATGGGAAAAATCATTTTTTGCGACAATAAGAAGTCCGCTCGTATCCTTGTCTATCCTGTGTACTATCCCCGGGCGCATAACGCCGTTTATCCCTGAAAGGCTGTCCCGGCAATGAAACATGAGTGCATTGACGAGCGTTCCGCTGTAATGCCCTGCCGCGGGATGCACGACCATTCCCTTAGGCTTGTTCACAACAAGAAGATCATCATCCTCATATGCGATATCAAGCGGTATATTCTCCGGGAGAATTTCATATTCCTTTGGTTCGGGTATCGAAACGGTAAGCACATCCCCTTTTCTGAGCTTATAATTCTTTGATACGCTTTTGCCGTTTACCTCAACACTGCCGTCCTCTATCAGTTTTCCGGCGGCACTGCGGCTCAATTCATCGAAATATGATGCAATAAAGCTGTCCACCCTGCCGCCTGCTGAATTTTCATCTATTATGACCGGGGATTCATTCATCTTCCTCGTTCCCTTCCGGTAATTCCTCGCTGCTTTTACCTGTTTTTATATGTTCCGGCATCATAAGGATACTCAGTATAAACAGGACTGCTCCGAAGGTTATACAATAATCCGCAAAATTGCATATCGGGGGAAAAAACGAAACGGAAAGATAATCAATAACAAAGCCCCTGAACACTCTGTCGATAAGATTCCCGAT
The DNA here is from genome assembly GCA_902801055.1 of uncultured Ruminococcus sp. Taxonomy (GTDB): domain Bacteria; phylum Bacillota; class Clostridia; order Oscillospirales; family Acutalibacteraceae; genus UBA1213. The sequence continues at coordinate 4,360 of CADCGS010000024.1, forward strand.
CCCTCCGCCTATTATCAGCACGACCGAAACATTAAACAGCTTTCCCTTTATCTTATGATTTATCAGAAGATAAAGGAATACCCCTATCAGTGCGGAAGTCAGGATAATGAAAAAAAGCGTGCCGTTCTGGAATACACCGAAGGCGGCTCCCCTGTTTTCAGAATAAACAAGCGAAAACAGATTATCTATCACCGTCACTCTTCCGTCCGGATAAAGTCCCTGATAAATAAAATACTTTATAACCTGGTCTGCAGCTGCGATCAGTGCAGCTGCGATCAATACCAAAGCAATAGTCATATATTACCTCCGTAAACACCTCAAGCGGTGCATCCGCAGATACACCGCTCATGCGTAAGATTCAGTTTATCAAAAACATTTTCGGGGAATTCTTATTTCTTTCCCTTTTCATTTTTCTTTGAAGGTGAAGCTGGCGCCCCGAAGCTTACCTCTGTCGCCTCGGCATCAAGAATTATCTTTTTGCGGTTATTGTCTGAGCCTTTTTCAGCTTTCTTTTTGCTGCCTGATCCGAGGTCAGCCTTTTTTTCGGGAGTTTCCGTTTTTACGGTTTCTTCCTTCTTTTCAGGAGCCTTTGTCTCAGCTTTTTCCTCTTTGACATTTTCAGTCATCGGTTTTTCAGTCTCTGTCTTTTCCTCAGCCGGCTCCTTCACACTGGCTATTACAGGTTCATTCCCTTTCATTGCCGGATAATTCTTATCAAGCTCTTTTTTCTTTGCCTTGAGGTCATTTCCCTTTGAAATGGCATTGATAAGGCTCAGATGCTCCTTATATGAAATAAGCAGGGAATTCTTGAATTTATTTGCCTCGCCCATAAGTCTGAGGATGCTCCTCTTCTGGGCATCGAGGATCTTGTTATTCTCCTCGATCTTCTGTGAGGATTCACGCAGCGCCTTGTTCATGATCTCCTCGGTCTTGGCATCGGTTTCGGCATTGATCTTTTCCGCCCTGACCTTGGCATCGTTTATAAGCTTATCAGCCTTTTCCTTTGATTCTGAAAGCTGCTCGTCGGATTTCTTTGTAGCCTCCATTACGATCTGCTTTGCAGTCATCTGTGCGCTGATAAGAGCACTCTGTACGCTGTCCTCTTGTTCCTTATATTTTTGTATTTCCTTGTCCTGTGCTTCTATCCTCTGCTCAAGATCACGCTTTGAGCTTTCAAGGCTTTTGACCTTTTCGATCACCTTATCAATAAAACTATCGACATCCTCGATCTTATAGCCGCCGAGACCTGATTTGCGCAGGGAGATATTCTGTATCTCGTCTAATGTAATCATCATTTACCCTTTCTTTCTAAAAATGCTTATTGAACGGATGCTCTGAAAACCGGGAATACGCCCATACCCCCGCACCATTCTCATACTCTGCGAAAAGCAGGAGCTATAATTTCCTGCCGGCACAATGCAGTATAAAAACAATACACAGCGAAATGCTCACCGGGGGGCTTTCAGAGAAGCACTGAATGATATATCAGAAATATACGTTGTCGCTTCCGACCTCATCCATTGCATCCTGACCGGAAAGAGTTACATTACTGGGCATGATAATAAAGGTATCCTCTGCGACCTTCTTAACATTGCCGTTGTTTGCATATGCTACTCCGCCGAGAAAATCTATGATCCTTCTGGAAACGTCCTTGTTTGTATCCTCTACATTGAGAATAACTGTATGCATCTGCATAAGCTCATTTGCCATTTCCTTTACGGACGGATCGAATGCCTCCGGCTTGAAAAGCACAAACTGTACGCTTGCGCCTGCATTGATATTCATAACATTATTTCCCGCAGATGAATCATCGCCTGTATCCTCAGGCTCCTGATATGATTCCTCGCTGTCAGCTGTATCGGCAGCTTCTGTATCGTCATAAAAATCGTCGTATGCGACCTCATCCTCCGGCTGCTTGAGTATACTCTTGAATTTTCCCATGATGTTTGCCATTTTATTTTCCTCCTGATAATTATCTGTATATTCTGGCGCCAAAAAGACCCGAACCGACTCTTATCATATTAGCGCCGCACAGAATTGCTTCATAATAGTCTTCGGACATCCCCATAGAGAGATAGTCCATATATACATTATCTAATTTTTTCGTCGAAATGTCAATAAATAGTTTATACATTTTATCAAAAAATTTAGAAATTTTTTGTTTACTGTCACAGATTGGCGGTACAGACATCAATCCGCGCACTTTAATATTCTTTAAAAGACTTATTTCTCCGATAAGCTCTTCAAGCTCCTCTTCAAATACGCCGGATTTGTTTTCCTCCCTGCCTATATTGACTTCAACAAGGATATCAGTGTCTGTTCCGTTCTTTTCAGACTGACGGGATATTTCATTTGCAAGGCGGATATTATCCACCGACTGTATCATTGATACCTTCCCGATTATCTGTCTGACCTTATTTGTCTGGAGATGACCGATAAACTGCAGATCGGCATTTGCAAGATCATATTCGTCATATTTTGACAAAAGCTCCTGTACCCTGTTTTCACCGATCTTCTTCAGGCCAAGCGATATTGCGTAATTGATTAATTCAGGCTCTACCGTTTTGGTCGCTGCAAGAAAGGTTATATCGTTCTTTTTTCTTCCGCTCTCTGCGGCAGCCTTTTCTATATTTTCACATATAGTCTGATAATTAGCCCTGATATCATCAAATCTCTGCTGCTTATCAGCTGATAATTTTTCCGTCATAGAGATTCGCTCCTTCCACAACAACATCATCATATGCTTTCAGGATACCGTACTGACTGGTCAGCCAGTCTTCCTTCGGCGGAGAATTCCTGCATACGACAAAATCATCTCCGGTATATATGACAAGTATCTGCTTGAATTGAAGCTCATTTCCTATCCGTACATATACACCCTTGATATTTTTAGTTTCGGTTTTCTCATTACCCTTTTCATCGGTCACTGTATCCGTCACCTGACGCTCATGGACTGCGCTTTTCGGAACATATATTCCCTTGTAGGTATTGACTACTATCGAGATATCCTCCATGCGGATATTCGCCATTTCTGGATTCATATAATTGCCCTTTAGTATCACAACAGCCTCAGAGGTCTGTGTTGCCTGATTGACAGAAACGAGTTCGGCATCAATTATCGAGCTGTTTGCCGTAGGGATATCAACACCTAATTTAGCTGCATTTTTTATTTTCAGAGCCTCATCGGCGCTGACCTCACAGGCAATATACCAATATACTCCGCTGAATGTCTTGCCTATGACATTTTTATCAACGTCTTTTTTCTTTATCTTTTTTTCAAGGTCGCCGGGCATGATCTTTTCCACATCGGCAGAGGTATATATCCCTTCGTATCCGTCCGCACGGCAGGAAAAATATCCTGTCGCAGGAGAAAGAACCTTTTTCCCCGATATAGCCGAGCTGTTCTTTTTCAGATCGCTTACGCGGCTTTGCAGCTCATTGATCTTTGACGAAAAGCTTTTCACCTTTCCGGTCGCAAGCTGACGCTCGTTTATATAATAAAGCATGGTTTCCATATTCTTATTCGCCTGAGAGAAATCCCTCCGGTCAACATTCAGATTCGTGACCGACATAAGCGAGGCGATAGACCTGTCGAGACTATCCGGAGAAACAAGAATATTCTGAGATGATTTTTCAAGCTGCTGGAGGCTCACTATCTGGGCTTCGAGCTTATCTATAGTCTGCTTGTCGGCTGCGGCGGCTTCATCCTTATAGACATTTGCTACCGTTTCATTGACCGATACCTTATCTCCGTCGCTCAGCTCATAGGAAATAAAGCCCTCGTTATCATTTTTCACCAGATGCTCATCACGAATAAAATATCCCGATACGGGAATTGCATCGGAAACCGTCATAATATTTGCCGTTTCAGTTTTTATCTGTGTAAAATTGGCTTTCAGTACAACAGATACAATATATGCTATCAGAAGTATCGTTATCGTTGCAACAGCGATCTTTCTGATTATGACCGTTTTATCACTTTTGTCCATTATATCCCCCCATTCTGACCCTTTTCCGGGATAAGCTATATTATACTACTTTTTTCGCATAATGTAAACCGGTTTTAAAAAAATGTAAACATATGTAAACTAAGGCAATACCGTTTATAGGCAATACCGTTTATAAAGTGTCTATTATTTTTTCCGCCTCCGAAAGAATATCGGCACATTTATCCGTTTCTATCCAGCGGATATATTCGTCGCGCCGGAACCATGTGAGCTGGCGCTTTGCATAATGCCTTGTTTCCTGCTTGAGCTTTTCTACCGCCTGTTCAAGGGAGATCTCCCCGTCAAGATAAGGCTTCAGCTCCTTATAGCCTATCGCAGCCGATGCTGTCTGTCCTTTGTATCCTGCATAGAACTGTCTTGCTTCCTCTAAAAGCCCCTGGCTGAGCATGATATCCACGCGCCTGTTTATCCTGTCATACAGCTTTTGCCTGTCGGCGCAGGTCAGTCCTATTGCTGTGACGTCATACGGCGAAGGCTCCTTCCTTGAATCCTCAAGCTGCTGCGACATTGTTCTGCCGGTGGATTCATACAGCTCTATCACCCTGATGATACGTTTTCTCTGGGACGGCAGAAGCTTATCAGCTGTCACGGGATCAAAGCTGCGGATATGATCTATCAGTGACTGCCCTCCGAGAGTCTCATATCTTCCGGCTATTTCCTCACGCAGTGCAGGATCCGTATCCTCCTGTGCAAAGGTAATATTTTCAAGGAATGAACGGACATACAGTCCCGTCCCTCCGCAAAGCACAGGCAGCCTTCCGCGGCTGCTGATATCCACAGCAGCCCTGTGCGCAAGATCTACATACTGCGAAACGGAAAAACTTTCCGTCGGTTCAAGGAAATCCATAAGATGATGCGGGATACCCTGTTTTTCCTCCTCAGTCGGTTTGGCTGTAGCAATATCCATTCCCTTATATATCTGCATGGAATCGGCAGAGATTATCTCGCCGCCGTATTTTTTGGCTATCTGTACCGCAAGGGCTGTTTTTCCTGATGCCGTCGGTCCTACAACTGCTATTATCCTGATCCTATCATTCATCTGTTTTTACCTGTTATTTTTTTCAGAGCAAGCACTGCTGTCCTGATCGCCGCTTCGGTATCAAACTCCGCCTGCTCGGCAAGACCCTTATCCTTTCTTTCCTGATTCCATAATGCATGGAGAACGCAGCCAAGCTTTATTCCGCGCACCGCGCCAACGGTAAACAGAGCAGCTGTTTCCATTTCTGACGCAAGCACGCCGAGACGCTTCCAGGCATCCCATTTGTTTTCAAGCTCATAATGCACCGGCATAGTACCCGGGCTGTGCTGACCGTAAAAGGAATCCTTGCTCTGAATAATTCCGGTATGATAGCTGAAACCAAGCTCGCGGGCTGCATTTACAAGCTCCGTCAATACATCATGATCCGCTGCCGCAGGAAATTCTATCGGGGCATATTCCTTTGAGGTACCCTCCATCCTTACGGCTGCCGTGGGAATAACAAGATCGCCTGCTGCTACAGAAAGCTGTATGCCGCCGCAGGTGCCTGTTCTTATTGCATGGTGCACGCCTATCCTTGCCAGCTCCTCCAGGGCTATCGCAGCAGAGGGGCCTCCTATGCCCGTGGATGTCACGATGACCCTTTCCCCGTCAAGCATACCGATGACCGACCTGAATTCCCTGTTGCATCCGGCAAGCTCCGGGGAGGAAAGATGCTCTGCGATCTTATCGACTCTACCGGGGTCTCCGGGAAGTATCGCATAGCCGACCCTCAGTGATGACGGCAGGTCAAGATGGAACAGTCTTTCTTCATTCATTATAAACACCTCCGGTAAATACAAAGCCTTCCCCGCAGGAAAGGCTGAAAGCATAGCGTCCGTTATTTCAGAACATATCCTTCTTTTTAAGGATAATGTACATTACAATCATCAGGACTATCGACAATACGCCCGGGAACCACCACAGCTTATCAAAGGGCAGTCCTCCGACAATATTCATACCATACAGACCGGATATTACGGTAGGTACAGAGACCAGAAGCGTAAGGGAAGCCTGTATTTTCATTACGGTATTGAGGTTATTGGAAATAATGGAGGCAAATACATCCATCGTTCCGTTAAGAATATTCAGATATATCGCAGCCATATCAACAGCCTGCTTTATCTCGATAAGCACGTCCTCGAGAAGATCCTGATCCTCGTCATAAAGCTTGATATATCTGCCGCGCATGATCTTTTCAAGCGTCATTTCATCTGACTTGAGCGACGATGAAAAATATACAAGGGATTTCTCTACATCAAGCAGCTGCTCAAGCTCTTTATTCTTTGCGCTTTTGCGCAGGCTACGCTCAATGCGGTTGCTTATCTTATCTATCTGTTTAAGGTACTGCAGATATTTTGTTGCCATTCGCAGCATTATATGCAGCACGAAATGGGTCTTGAAATTCGTCATTACATTCCTGACAACGCCCTCGGAAAACTCCGTAAGTATAGTGCTTTCCTTCAATGAAACGGTGATAACATTGTTTTCGGTTATCATTATACCGATAGGCATTGTGGAATAGGATATACTTCCGGAAACCTTTTCGACTACAGGAACGTCAATGATGATAAGGGTGGTATCATCCTCGCTGTCGATATGCGCTGATTCCTCTTCATCAAGCGCGCTTCTCAGCAGTTCGGGCGGAATATCAAAGAAATCAAGAAGATACTGTACTTCATCGTCTCCGGGCGCAACACAATTGACCCAGCACCCCGGCTCATACTCATTTATTTCTCTGATCCTCCCGTTTACGGTTTTATAAAAACTGACCATGGGAAAGCTCATCTCCTGCTCAGGAGTAACTCCGGCAATGCAGAGTACTCCTCCTTTTTTCTTTTCGTTGACTATAATGGTCTGAACTCATACATTACCACCTGCCCTGCTGATCATCTTCCCCGACCTGCGGCGGTGACCGCAGACAGAGGAGCATTTCAAAAAAACCGATGCAAAAAGCGATTCCGCTTTCCACATTCAAATAATATTATATACTTAATACAGAAAATAATCAATAGTTTTTAGAGGGAATTACCTGTTTTTTAACGAAAATAACAAAGTCATTTAGGCAATACCGCAAAAAGTCAGTCTCTCAGATGCTCTGCCTGTTATTTCAAACGAGCCGATAGCCTGACATTTTTCAAGCGGATCTGACGGAACTAAAGACCATATCATTTTACCAGAGAAACATTTTCCTCTCCGATACGCTTTCTAAGCTCCCTGAGCATTACATCATTCGCATCGACACGCATCTGCGGCGGCGTTTTCCAAAGCTTGCGGCTTTCTGTAAAGAAAATAAAAAGGGGTGTATTCCCGTCAAATATATCGAGTACCTGCTTTGCGCGGATATATTCCCGGCAGCTGTCATTCGGAACTCTGAGATACAGACCGGGCGGAGTATTCTTTCCTGCCGGGCGGCTGCGCTTCTTAGCCTGCTCGATATTATCGGGTACGGGAAGGATACTGTCGCATATCACCTGTACCGGCGCATCATCCCTCCGGCTTATCCTTCCGATCACGCGGATTGGCTGTCCCTCGGCGATCATCCCGCCGTATTCGCTGAATACCCCAGGGAATACGATCATTTCGACCGTATCGTATTTATCCTCTATACTGACAAATGCCATTCTTTCGTTTTTCTTTGTTGTCTTTGTCCTGACAGAGGCTGTCATGCATATTATACTGACCTTTTTCCCGTCTGGATAGCTGTCGTTTTCATCGCTGACGATATGGCACAGCTTGTCAGAACCCATCGTCTCGATTATATCATCATATGCACTCATCGGGTGTCCGCTGAGGTACATCCCGGTACATTCCCTTTCCATATCAAGCAGCTCACGCTTTGAATATTCCGGAAGCTGCGGTATTACCGGCTCGCTCAGTCTGCCTGCCTCCTCCCCGAACAGGTTGAGCTGTCCTTCTATCTCGCTTTTCTTTTCCTCGGCTATATTATCCATAAAAACGGGAAGTACGGTGATCATTTGTCTGCGGGCAGCTCCGAGTCCGTCAAGCGCACCCGATTTGATAAGATTTTCAAGTGCGCGTCTGTTCAGCTCCTTACCGTATACTCTGCGGCAGAAATCATAGAATGAAGTAAATCTGCCGTTTTCCCGCTGTGCCTCTATACAGTCTATCAGACCCTTGCCGATATTCTTTATTGCCCTGAGACCAAACCGTATACTGCTGCCGCTGACGGTAAAGCCCGCCCCGCTTTCGTTTACATGGGGCGGAAGCACGCGGATATTATGCCTGCTGCACTCGTCGATATAGGATGCTACCTTTCCGCCGTCACCGAGCACGCTTGTAAGAAGCGCTGCAAGGTATTCACATGGATAATAATACTTAACATAGGCTGTCTGGTAGGAAATATATGCATAAGCCGCCGCATGGGCGCGGTTGAAGGCATAGGAGGCAAAGCTTTCCATTTCAGAAAAAATATCAAGCGCGGTCTCTTCGGATATGCCCCGGCGTATGCAGCCCGGAACGAGAACCGTTCCGTTTTCGTCAGTAAGACCGTTTATGAATATCTGCTTTTCCTCATCCATGACCTTCTTTTTCTTTTTTGCCATCGCACGGCGGACAATATCCGCCCTGCCGAGGGAATATCCGGCAAGGGAACGGAATATCTGCATTACCTGCTCCTGATATATGATACAGCCGTATGTGACTTCAAGTATCGGCTTCAGAAGAGGGTGCTTATATGTTATCATTTCCGGGTTATGGCGGTTTTTGATATATTTGGGGATAGAATCCATCGGCCCCGGACGGTACAGGGATATTACCGCGATAATATCCTCTATGCTTTCCGGATGAAGCCTTACGAGAACATTTTTCATTCCCTTTGATTCAAACTGGAATACGCCCTCCGTATCTCCCCGGGCATACATCTCCATTACGCCCTTATCATTATCGGGGATATTGCGGATAGAAAAATCCTTATCCCTCCGGCGTATCATTTTTTCCGCACAGCTCAGTACCGTAAGGTTGCGAAGCCCGAGAAAATCCATTTTCAGCAGTCCAAGCTCATCAAGCTCCGTCATCCTGTACTGCGTAACTACAACATCATCATTTTTTGCAAGAGGAACATATTCACACAACGGCTTATCGGTTATAACAACACCGGCAGCATGGGTCGTGGTATTTCTCGGCATACCCTCAAGCTTCATTGCGGTATCTATGAGAGTGCGTGTGCTCTGCTCGGTTTCGTAATGCTTTTTCAGCTCCTTTGAAACCTCCAGAGCCTTTGACAGAGTAATACCCAGGTCACGCGGTATCATTTTGGATATATTATTGCATACGGTAAACGGTATTCCGAGCACCCTGCCGACATCATGTACGGCAGCCTTTGCAGCCATTGTATTGAAGGAAACTATCTGTGCCACATGGTCGGCGCCGTATTTCCTTATGACATAATCAATGACCTCCTGACGTCTTTCGGTGCAGAAATCTATATCAAAATCCGGCATACTGACCCTTTCGGGATTGAGGAAACGCTCAAACATCAGGTTATATTTTATCGGGTCGATCTCCGTGATACCTATACAGTAAGCCGCAAGGCTGCCCGCGCCGGAGCCTCTGCCCGTACCTACGGGGATACCCTCTCTTTTTGCGAAATTAACATAATCAGCTACAATGAGATAGTAATCGGTAAAGCCCATACGGGTAATTATCCCAAGCTCATATTCAAGTCTTTCGGTTATTTCCCTGTCCGGCTGGTCTGAATAATATCTGTGCAGTCCTTCATAGCAAAGCCTGCGGAAATATGTCTCGTTATCTTCATTTCCCGGAACCTCAAACCGCGGCAGCTTCAGCCTGCCGAATTCGATCTCAACATTGCATCTTTCCGCTATGAGAGCCGTATTGTCAATCGCCTGAGGATAATCGGCAAAAAGAGCGCGCATTTCCTGTTCGCTTTTTATATAGAATTCATCGCCCGGAAAAGCCATTGAGCCAGACTCATTCAGCGTCCTGCCGGTCTGGATACACAGCAGTATCTTCTGTATCCTGCTGTCCTCTTTTTTTACATAGTGGCAGTCATTGGTTGCGGCAAGAGGTATCCCAAGCTCCTGAGAAAGCTGTGCAAGCATCGGAAGGATCATTTTTTGTTCCGGTATCCCATGATCCTGTATTTCTATGAAAAAGTTTCCCTCGCCGAATATCTCACGGTACCTTCTCGCCTTAGCCTTTGCATCCTCATAATTACGGTCAAGCAGTGAACGGGGGATATCCCCGGCAAGGCAGGCAGAAAGAGCGATAAGCCCCTCATGATACTGTCTGAGCTGTCCGAGGTCTACCCTGGGCTTACCGTAAAAGCCCTCCGTCCACGCAAGAGATACCAGCTTCATCAGATTACGCAGTCCTGTATTGTTTTCACAAAGCAGAACGAGGTGTCTGCTTTCCCTGTCAAGCTCACTTACCCTGTCAAGATGACCGCGCGGAGAAACATATACCTCGCACCCGATTATCGGCTTTATTCCCTGAGCCTTACACTCCTTATAGAATTCTACTGCACCATACATCACCCCATGATCGGTAATGGCGATACTATCCTGTCCAAGCTCCCTGGCAGCAGCAACGACCTCATCTATCTTGCCTGCCCCATCGAGCAGACTGTACACCGTATGCAAATGCAAATGTGCAAATCCCATTTTCACCCCTCCAGCCGGGCTGCCGCCCTGAATGTCCGTATCCGGCTATTATCCGAACGAAAACCTGATACCTTTAGGCAGCACCGCACAAAGACCGCCTAACGGCTTAGCACCACATCTGCTGCGCCCCAAGGAAGTACCCTTGGGGTACTCTTTTTCCGTCATTCTGCACAAAACATTCTGACGAAAAAACAGGCGGCGCATCTGCGTCACTATCTTTGTGCGGTATTGCCTTTATTAAACAAGGAGCTAAGCTCCAACAAGCTCGCTTGATTGGAGCGAGCGACGCAGTCAACAGACGTCGTGGAGCTTTAGCTCCTGCGGACATCGGTGGGGGGGATTTTAACCCACCACCGATGGACGTATGGCACCCGCCGCCTATAGAGGCAGGGGACATAGACGTCTGTTATAAATTATAGTCAAGCTTGTAAAGAACTTCACTGCGCAGCTCATCACTTCCACGGTTTTTTCTGTTGCCGCTGACAGAAACAAGCTTCATGCCGAGCTTTTCCATTACCCTGACAGAAGCGGTATTTTCACTGTCGGCATGAGCTATATATTTTTTTATGCCGAATTTTTCGCTGCAGTATTTCATAAAGGCAGCAGCAGCTTCATATGCATAGCCCCTGCCCCATTCTGTTTTATTTATTATCCAGCCGAGCTCGCCTACAGTCCTGTCCTCAAGAAATTCTATGCTTACCGAACCGATATGTCTGCCGTCAAGGATCACAGCGGCGTCGAGGTATTCAGGCTTTTCCATGCCCCACTGAAGCTCGCATTTTCTCAGATAATCCATGACCTCTTCTCCGCTTTCACACGGCATAAAGCACATCATTTTTGTATTTTCGGGGTC
>CADCGS010000025.1:0-6063 GCA_902801055.1 uncultured Ruminococcus sp.
CAATAAAGTAACGACCGCGAGTAGTGAATGTTCGGTCTGAGTGCAGAGCGGAGCGAAGCGCAGCGACCCCCGCGAATTGACAGCGGAGGCACTCCGCCGGTGTCAGGTGTTTTCTGCAAGCTTTCTGACAGCAACATAGATATCAGAAATGCGGTACCATGTGGAAAAATCGACCGTACCGGTTTCCGGCAACCGGAATATCTGCTGGAAGGTACGCACAGACTGCCGGGTCTTGGGGCCGAAAATACCATCAACTGCAAGCTTGGGTATCAGGGGAAAATTGACCGATATCGCATTGAGCTGCTGCTGGATGGTGCGTACCGCATTTCCGCGTGAGCCGACACTCAGTGTTCCGCTGAATGATACGGGCACTCCCTCGACACGTCTTGCCTGACGCAGAACGATATCCCTGCCGTAGTAGCTTTGCAGGATCCGCATAGCAGTATAGCCCTTGTCCGCAAGCTCCTTGCTGCCCCATTGGCTTAGCCATCCGCTTCGCTTTACGCGCCTGCCGTCACAGTATTGAGCAAAAAGAGGCTGGGTGTAGTCCGGGCGGGTGATATAGAGATTAAAAACCTCGTCCACAACATCGGATATTTCCGAGAAAATATTCCTTCCGTATGTGAAAGCCTGGTCGTATGCTGTAGAACTTGTTATTGTGAAATCGTAGCCCTTTCCGCGGTACCATTCCGTATAGACGCGGTTAAGAGTAAACGAGATTATGGCAATAATATTTGCTTTCAGGGCTTCACGCGGCCAGGTGGCATATATTTCCGAGCTTGCTACATTTTTTATATAATCCGTAAAATTCAGCGTGTAATTTTTCGCCGATCTGTCCGAGGGCACTCCGGCGTGAACAATGACCTGTCCCGGGATGACCGGTTCAGGCAAAACAACAGTACCTCCTGCATCCGGCAGACGTTTTATTTCCGATTCGGGTATCTTTTCGGGCTGACCGCCCATGATAGCCGGGTCGGGTATTTTTATATCATCATTCTGTCCGGGAAAAAACAGATTTTGCAGAGATACTGTATTTTCATAGACCTGTACGCCTGTCACCTTAATATTGTCGCCGTTTGCTTTTTCCGCTGAGATATCATAAACGGCGAACGGGTCTGCTGAGGGAGACTGTGTATTTTCCGGGGGAGTAAGCGAAAGCTCCTCCGGCGGTGCATCAAGCAGAACGGGTTCAAGCTGTCCCTCGGCGTTTGTCTGTGCCTGAGCGATGATATTTCCTCCGCTGCTGACACTGACGCTGACATTTTCCGCCGGCTTTCCCTTTGTGTTTTCAAAAGCCGATACAAGCAAGGTTCCCATTGACATAATACTATCCCCTTTATATTAAATGTGGAATGTGGAAAGTGGAATTGTGGTTCATTTCAGCTAAAGCTGAAATGGAACATATCGCTCCGGCGGCGTGCCTGCGCTCTCAATTCGCGGTGCGTGCCCGCACTGGGCAATTCGCGACCGGCGTGCCGCCGTTGTCAGCTCGCGGCGGAGTGCCTCCGCTGTCAATTCGCGTAATCGTTCGCTCCGCTCACTCTGCACTCGTAAGAAAGCTTTGTAACCCGCGACCGGCGTGCCGCCGTTGTCAGCTCGCGGCGGAGTGTCTCCGCTCTGCACTCGTAAGAAAGCTTTGTAACCCGCGACCGGAGTGTCTCCGCTGTCAATTCGCGCCGGCGTGCCGCCGGCATTTATTCACAGAGGGGGAAGTGCGCTGCGGTTAATGTAGAATATGGAGTTAGGAGTGTGGAGGTCGTGGAGGTATATATATAAAGTCCTCTATAGAGTATTATTATAAAAAAGCTCTAAAGGGGGGTTATAACAAGAGTTCCACGACCTCCACGGTTATTCAAAAACACTGATCAAAGCTATAGTGTGACAGTCGTGACGGGTATTACATAAAGTCCTCTATAGAGTATTTTGTAAAATTTGCCTATAGCGACTTTATATATAGAGTGTCACGACTGTCACAACTCCACACTCCTGACTCCTGATTCACTTAGGGCAACACCGCACAAAGACCGCCTTGCGGCTTAGCACCACATCTGCTTGCTCTTTTTCCGTCATTCTGCACAAAACTCGCTTGATAACCGTCAGGTGCGGCACTATCTTTGTGCGGTATTGCCTTAGTTCCAAATTAACCGAAGTGCACGCCGCTGTCTATAGAATATTGAAAGCACTCAGTGTGGTTAAGTGGTTTCGCGCAGGTATTGGAAGGTGTTGTAGAGGTCGAGCTTGCCGTAGCCCCATTGGTTGTTGGGGTAGATGATGCCCTGACCTCGTGCGGCGCCGCCGATGAGAAGACTGCGGATAATATCGCCGTTCATCGAGGGCATATTTCCCTTGACGATGCCCCACTCCAATAGCAGCGCCGCGGCTCCGGCACAGACTGCGGCAGATACGCTCGTCCCGGTCATGACGCCTTCGCCCTCGGGATATATCCCGCCGATGCGTACCCCCGGCGCGGTCAGATCAGGCGCTGTCTTTGCACTGCGTGTCGGTCCCCATGAGGAGGAAACAAGCAGGCTCCCGTCAAAGCTGTTGTAGGCTCCGCAGCAGATCGTCCGCGCCGCAGCAGACGGATATACTACCGTGTATTCCGGTACGGGTCGGAGAAATTCTACAGATGGGTCTATCTGTCCGGTTATCGGCAGCCATGCCTGATAGCTCCCGTCAATTATTTTGTCTCCGTACAGAGTTATCTGCCATATTCCCTCCGTCGCTTTGTCAAGCCCTATCCATGCAGTGTCGTTCAGGTCGCGCGAATAACGCAGGATTATCGTCGTATCCTCAAGTATCAGCTTTTCACGGTACTGCTCGCCTGAACGAAAGGGCTTTCGTGCCATTATCTCGCCGGTAGGTGAGGTCACACTTACCGATACCTTATCAAATGACGGACTGAATATCAGTGTCCCGAATGATACGCCCTGTCTGCCGACCTTGATGCTTACAGTATCCGTCCCTTTGTCCGGGATGCGCCCCTGTGTATGATGCCTGGCGTTTGCTTCGTTGCCTGCCGCATTGACAAATGCAAATCCCGGTCTTTGCGCTACAAAGGAAATATAATCCTCGAAAAGTGTATTGCCGTCATGCGCCGAGGTGTTTGACCCCATCCCGATAAGGATAACAGCCGGCCTGCCCAGTGCTATTGCCCTGTCAAGAATGAATTTTACCCCGAGCAGATAATCTGTGCTTTCGTAAAGTGCCGGGTCGTCCGGGGAGAGAAGATAGCTCCTTATATAAAAATCCCTTGCGCGCCGGAGCTTGACGCAGATAAGCTCAGCTCCCGGAGCAGAACCGATATACTTATCCTGCCGCGACGATGCCGCAACAGATGCCAGAAATGTACCGTGGCCGTCCTCGTCTGTTCCCGGCAGAGGTGATGTCCCGGACAGCAATTCATTTATATCTTCGCTGTCGTAGACTGAACCGTAATATATCCCGTCAGTTCTTTTGCCGTCGAGCGTCTGATCCCACAATGCGGCTATCCTTGTACTCCCGTCCTCATAACGGAAGGCGTTCTGTGAAATATCTATGCCAGTATCGACTATGCCGATAATAACGCCGCTGCCGGTGAGGTCGAGAAATGGCTGCCCGAGAACAGCAGTTATGCCGGCGCTGTCATTTGCGGCAATATCCACCGGCGAAAGTATTTTCGGCTCGAAAAACAAGAAATCCCCGCCGAGGTCACGGTATACCTGTGAAATATATTTCTCTTCTGTATAAACTACCCTGTAGCCGTTCGCAAGCGTTGTGCCCGGGTAGAGATAAGGTCTGAGCGCCGCATATTCCCTGAAGCGCTCGGAATCAAGCACCTGAAAATCTACCGTTGTCGGAAGCTGTACAAATTCCTCCAAAGGAATATTATCCATTCAAAACACTCCCTTCTGTAAATGTGTACTGAATTATCAGACCGGTACCGCACAAGACAAGATAGTGCCGCAGATGCGGTGCTGTACGGGATATAGCTGCTGCCTTGTCATGGAGACAGGCACAGTGTCCCGTAGCCGGAAACGGGGGAGGGACAGATAAGTCCCGGGAATCGGCGGGCACTGCGGCGAAGGGTGGCTTTAAGCTTTTCTCCGTACATAAACGGGGAATTTCCCCGGACGATACCCTCCTCCATAAGCAGAGCAGCAGCACCGGTCACGAACGGCGCGGCAAAGCTCGTTCCGGTAAAGGCGTCATATCCACCGCCGGCTCTGGGGGCGATGATCCCGGTACACGGCGCGGCAAGGTCGGGCATCGGCAGCCCCTCACTTTTCCAGCCGAAGCCGGAAAAATCAGCCGCACTGCCGATATTGTCATTATATCCGGCGGTGCATATCACCTTCCGGGAGGTCGAGGGGATAGTAAGCGTAGCAAAATTATCCGGGTCGGCGAAATATGTTCCTGCGGTGACCTCGGCGACCGTAGGCAGCCAGATATCGAAGCTGCCGTTTGCAATATTCCCGGACACGATAACGAGCCGCCAAAGCCCCGCCGGGATAAAGCCCTCTGAAGCACGTATATCAAAGAACAGTTCCTGAGAAACGCTGTATCGTGTAGGCTGGCCGTATATAGCGGTGATGCGGATATTCCCGGAGCGCGCCGTGCTCACGGGTGTTTCAGCGGTCGCGGAGGGTGTTTTCGTACCGTCCGGCAGGATGAGGAAAGCGCTCATATCGTCGGCATAGTCCTTCCACATGGAAAGATAAAAGCCGGTCAGTCCCGCTGCGGTAAAAAAGCTTATCTCACGGCGCGAGGAAGCCCCGGTATTCCCGGAGAAATGATGTCCTGCGCCGCCCTCGTTCCCGGTCGGCACGATAATGGATAACTTCCACACATTGCTTGCTGCGGTAAGATATTCTTCAAACAGGGAATCGCCCTTATGCGAGCCTTCGTTCATGCCGAAGCTGATATTTATTGCAGCAGGCTTTCGGAGAGCTGCTGCCTTCATGGTGATATATCGCACACCGCGCATCAGCTCAGTTGAGCGGGAAAAATCGTCCCCTGCCGGACGAACCCTTACGGCGATGATATCCGCTCCGGGCGCTGCCCCGGCATTTCCTGCTGCTATGCCGGCAACGGCGGTGCCGTGAGTATCGGTATACGGAATACCGGTAACGGAAAACGGGTCATCCGAGCGCAGTGCGGCATTAAGTACAGTGTCAGAATATTCCGCGCCTGAGACAAAGCCCTCCGGCGGGTCACCCTGTGCGCTCTGATCCCAGAAATAAATAATTCTTGTATCGCCGTTATCCTTCCGGAGATCCGGGTGAGTATAATCTATTCCTGTGTCGATAATGCCGACGATAACGCCGCTGCCGGAAAGACCGAAGGTATTTTCGCTTTGTACGTTCCGTATACAGGTCGAATCAAGACCCGTCACTGCGCCGGTAAATACTCTTTTCGGCAGTTCGGCATCCTCGACGAAGGGCAGAGAATAAAGGGTGCTGAGACTATCCTCCGGAATATTCGCGAGAGCAAACCCCAGCCCGAGGTCTTCAATATAATTCACGCTGACGGCATCCTCAAGCTGCCGGAAAAACTCCTCCGCAGAGCTGCTGTATTTTACGATTATTTCCATAAAACCATTCTCCTTCCCCCTGCTGAGCTGCTCGCCCCGGCGTGCCGCCGCCGCACCTGTCAATAAAGTAACGACCGCGCCGGCGTGCCGCCGGTGTCAATTCACGGCGCAGTGCCTGCGCTGTCAATTCACGTAATCGTTCGCTCCGCTCACTCTGCACTCGCCAGGGAGCAAGCTCCCTGGACCCGCGCGCTTACGCGCTATTCGCGTAATCGTTCGCTCCGCTCACTCTGCCCTCGAAAGAAAACTTTATTACCCGCGATCGTTATTTATTGTATACGCACTTTCCGTCTGCCCGCGCCCGGCGTGCCTGAAATGATAGTTACGCATGGGATATATTTACAGTACATCACTGTCAAAGCCGCACCTACTAATTAAGTATAGACCGCGAGTAATAAATGTTCGGTATGAGTGCAGAGCGGAGCGTAGCGCAGCGACCCCCGCGAATTGCCCAGTGCGGGCACGCACCGCGAATTGACAGCGGAGGCACT
>CADCGS010000025.1:6106-9920 GCA_902801055.1 uncultured Ruminococcus sp.
GCACGCACCCGTAAGGAAGCTTTGTTAGCCGCGACCGGAACAAAAGCCACGGGGAACAGAACGGAAAGTTTAGGTCAAGCCTTTTTAAGGCAATACCGCACAAAGATAGTACCGCAGATGCGCCGTCTATTTTTTGCTCCACATTTATCGCAGTGCTCACGGCATAAGCTGATTTATTGATATGTGCTTTTCAGTGCGGCTATTTCCTTTTGTACGTTCGGGTCGGAAAGATTTTCGTATGAAAAGAGCATATATCCGTCTGCGCCGATGCTGCGGATAAATCCGGCCTGTGAACGGATATTGTCGCTTTTTCTGAGCCATGTCCCGCTGTCCTCATCGGTGCCTATCTTGTAGAGGGCTATCCCGAAATACAGGCGCAGACCTTTTATTTTTATCATGTCCTTCCATTTCTGCGCTGCCTTGCGGAACGGAAGTGTCGGGTGGCTCTCGCTTACATAAAGCTGCGGGCAGATGTAATCCGCATAGCCGCGCTGACTGCACCAGAGAAAAACATCGGCTCCCATTTTCAGGTCGTTATCTGTATTTCCCTGCGGCGATATTCCGAAAACACATCCGCTCCGGCTGTGTACAGCATCGTATATCCCGGCAACAAGCATATTTATGTTTTCCTTGCGCCACTGGGATTTTGTAAGACAGCTCTGTCCGGCTTTTTTCTTGTAATCCTCATATTCGGGGTCGTCGTGCCCGCCGTCCTCATCAGGATAAAAATAATCGTCTATCTGTACGCCGTCAATATCGTAATTCCTCACAAGCTCCCTTACTCCGTCGGTTATAAGTTTTCTCACAGCCGGATATGAAGGGTCGTAGTAAATATTCCCGTTTACCGTAAAGGTATATCGGTCATCATCAGGGTCGCTGTTTGTTTTCCATTTCATATACGGGTTTCCGGAGGAAAGCTCCGGGGGACTCTGACTGTATTTTATCCTCAGCGGATTTATCCACGCATGAAGCCTCAGACCGTATTTTTTCGCCCTCTCAACAGCGATGGCGAGCGGGTCACAGGAAAGCTCTTCTCCCTGTTTTCCGGTTATAATATGGGATGACGGGAAAAGCTCCGACCGGTAAAGCGCATCAGAAAACGGACGTACATGAAAAATAACGGTATTCGCCCCGGCGTCACGGCAGTTTTTCATTATTGTATCTATCCTGTCCCTGACGGCTTTTTCGCTTCGGTCGGTCTTTCCCATATCAAGCGACATGAACGGCACCCATACTGCGCGCATTTCCTCACTGCTGCCGCCTGTCTGAACGGTGTTTTCCTCTGCGGGGGAAGCTGACTGGGAAACGGCGCTGCTTTGCTGCGGGACGGCTGGCTGCGTATCTGACGGAGCCTGTATCAGCACCGAAACGCATAAAAGCGCAACGGCTGCGAAAAACGGAATAGAGCGGATAATTATTTTTTTCATTGTCTCACAACCTTGATTTTACTGCATTAAAAATATATAATAGAAATCAGAGCAATATTCTTTTTTTATTGCTGCATCTGCAATAATATTATGCATAGGGATATGCAGATGTATATGAGCTTGAATATTGCCGGCGAGGGAGGTAATCGTTATGCCGCTTGAACATTGTCTGATATTTGCCGGGGTGCTGTATTTTATTGCTATGAGTATGACGGCGGTATATTTTACCGTTTATGATAAAAAAATTGCCGTAGGCAACAGGAAGATAAGAAATCCGCACAAGCACAAAAAAAGGATCCCGGAAAAGACCCTTCTTATCATCGGCGCACTCAGCGGATGCATCGCTATGTATATCACAATGCGTGTCATCCATCATAAGACAAAGCATATGAAATTTATGGCGGGTCTGCCGCTTATAATGCTGACGGAGTTTCTTATTGTATTTTTCGTATGGCGGATCTTATTCTGACGGGCGGTGAGAAAATGAAGGATATTATAAAGATAGTAATAACAGGAGGTCCCTGCGGAGGAAAATCCACAGCTATCGAGAGGGTGAAGGAGGTCTTTACCGGTGAAGGCTTCCGTGTACTGCTTTTGCAGGAAACTGCGACCGAGCTTATAAACGGAGGTATTGCCCCGTGGACCTGCCGCAGCAATACCGAATTCCAGCTTTTGCAGATGGAAATGCAGATGCAGAAGGAAAAGCTTTTTGAGCAGGCGGCTTATTCTATGAATGAGGACAGGATACTGATAGTCTGCGACAGGGGGCTTATAGACAATAAGGTTTATATGGAGCCGGAGGAATTCAGCACCGTCATGCTGCGCATGGGTGTGAACGAGGTCGAGCTGCGCGATAATTACGATGCGGTATTTCATCTTGTTACGGCGGCAAAGGGTGCGGAGGAGTATTATACTACCCTGAATAATAAAGCCCGCACCGAAACACCGGAGCAGGCTGCAAGGCTTGACGATATGCTTATCGCCGCATGGACGGGACACCCGCATTTCAGGGTCATCGGCAACAGGTCGGATTTTGAGGAAAAGCTCGGACGGCTCATCAGCGAGATAAAGCAGTTTGCCGGGGTGCCGGAGCCTCTCGAGATAGAGCGGAAATACCTTATCCGTTACCCTGACCCGGTGATGCTTGATTCTCTGCCGTACTGCCGCAGGGTAGAGATAATACAGACCTATCTCAGTTCTCCTCCGTGGGAGGAGATACGTGTGCGCCAGCGCGGATATGACGGAAATTATACATATTACCATACCCGCAAGCTGAAAAGCGGCTCAGTCAAGCGAATCGAGGAGGAGCGCAGGATAACCAAGGACGAATACCTTGCGCTTCTTATGAATGCCGATACGACAAAGCGTCAGATACGCAAAAGCAGGTACTGTCTGATTTACGAGAACCAGTATTTCGAGATAGACGTATATCCGTTCTGGCAGGATAAGGCAATAATGGAGATCGAGCTGATAAGCGAGGATCAGGAGATAATCTTCCCGGATTTCATTGATATCATACGTGAGGTCTCCGGCGAGAATGAATACAGGAACTCAACACTTGCACAGATATAAATAATAAAACACAGCAAACAGGAGGAAAACATCATGAACATGGACATCATCGAAAAAACAATGGAGGCTCTGCGTAAGAATAATATGCAGGCTTATTATGCAAACACAGGCGATGAGGCAAGGGAGCTTGTAGCATCTCTGCTGAAAAAGGGCTGCACCGTTACCCACGGCGGCTCCGTTACGCTTGAGCAGACCGGCATCACCGGGCTTATCTCCTCCGGAGATTATAATTACCTTGACAGGAGCGCTCCGGGCATTACCCGCGAGCAGAAGGAGGAAATATACCGCAAGAGCTTTTTTGCCGATGTATATCTCACAAGCGCCAATGCAATAACGGAAAACGGCGAGCTTTACAATGTTGACGGCAATTCAAACCGCATAGCCGCCATAGCATACGGCCCCGAAAGCGTTATCGTTGTTGCAGGGTTCAATAAGATAGTTCCGGATATCCATGCTGCGGTAAAAAGAGTAAAGACCGCTGCCGCACCGAAGAATACCGTCCGTCTTTCATGCGAAACTCCATGTGCGGTAACGGGCGAATGTATCTCCCTGAAAAAAGAGGACAGTGTTGCCTGTGACGGCTGCCGCAGCGAAGACAGAATATGCTGCAATTATCTCGTCTCGGCACAGCAGCGCAAAAAAGACCGTATAAAGGTCATTATTGTCGGAGAAGAGCTGGGGTACTGAGCATAACGTACTGGATAATGTAATTAACTAAAGGCAACACCGCACAAAGAACGCCTTACGGCTTAGCACCACATCTGCTGCGCCCGAAGGAAGTGCCCTTGGGGTACTCTTTTTCCGTCATTCTGCAC
>CADCGS010000025.1:9937-12732 GCA_902801055.1 uncultured Ruminococcus sp.
AAACTCGCTTGATAACCGTCAGGTTATTGGCTCGTTTTGCACATTCTGACGAAAAAATTGGCGGCGCATCTGCGGCACTATCTTTGTGCGGTATTGCCTAAAGACTTTATTTCAATGTCTTGCGGCGGTGAGGAAAACAATGTAGGGGCGTCCCCTCTTCAAAAACAGTTCACAGGACTGTTTTTGAATTCACCCCTTGCGGAGGGATTCTTATTCTAAAGTATTTCGCCGTCTGCGGACGACGACCAGAGACTCTTTGTGACCTGTCAATTATTCCGATCGAGAGGTAGGAAGTTATGTTTAGTAAGAATTATGGACGCGAAGTTTACAGCACAGGCACTGCGCGAATAAATGCCGGTCTGTTGGTCGGGACTGTATTGTGTGCAGCTATTTTTGTCTGTACGCTGTTTATGTCGCTGCAGCAAAGCGCGAGGCTCAGTAACGGCGTATATACCGAAGCTGAGGTGACACGGAAAACCCATACGGAATTCAATAGGGGTCAGCGCAGTGTTTACGGTATCGCCGTATATGCTGATGAGAACGGGGAGCAGTATACTTACGAGGGATATCTCGGCTCTTCCGCAGACGTCGGGGATAAGATAACGCTGATCCGTGACAGGGACGATCCGTCCTCGGTGATTTTCAGGAACGAAACCCTGTCATGGCTGCCGTGGGCGTGCGCTGCCGTACTGCTGTATTTTTCCGTATGCCTTGTGATTTTTCAAAGAAAACGCAGAAATATCTGAATAGAAAAGGAGTGAATTATTATGTCAACACCTCATAACAGTGCAAAAAAAGGTGATTTTGCAAAAACCGTCCTTATGCCGGGCGACCCGCTCAGGGCAAAATATATTGCTGAGAGCTTTCTTGATGACGCAAGGCTTGTAAATGAGGTGCGCGGTATGTACGCCTATACGGGTACATATAAGGGCAAGCCTGTTTCGGTCATGGCGAGCGGTATGGGTATGCCGTCTATGGGAATATACTCCTATGAGCTGTTTTCATTCTATGATGTTGAAAATATTATCCGTATCGGCACCGCCGGCGGGATAAGCGAAAAAATAAGGCTTAGGGATGTGATCATGGCTATCGCGTCATGTACGCCCTCAAGCTTTGCCGACCAGTACGGTCTGCCGTGCCGCCCTGCAGCCGCTGCATCATATGATCTGCTGAAAAAAGCCGATGAGGCTGCGGAAGGCTTAGGGATAAAAGCTCATGTCGGTACGGTTCTGTGCAGTGATACCTTCTATACGGACACAGGCAGTCTTGCCGACTGGCGGAAGATGAATGTCCTTGCCATTGAGATGGAAAGCGCTGCTCTGTATTATACTGCCGCACGTACCGGGAAGAATGCCCTGTGCATTTGTACGGTATCGGATTGTCCGCTGACAGGCGAGGAATGTTCAGCCGAACAGCGCCAGAACAGCTTTAATGATATGATAAAAATAGCTCTTGAAACTGCACTGCTCTGCTGATAAAAAAGCTGCCGGAAGGAAGAAGAAATGAGAACACTGGAAATAGGGAAAAATGACGCTGACCAGAGACTTGATAAATTTCTGACAAAGCGTTTCAGGAATATGCCACAGTCTCTGATGTATAAATATATCAGGAAAAAATGCATAAAGGTAAACGGGAAAAAATGCGATATAGATACACGCCTGAAGGAGGGCGATGTGCTGACCTTCTTTATCAAGGATGAATTCTTCGAGCCGTCGGAGGAGGTCTATGATTTCATGAAGGCTCCCGTAAAGCTCGATATCGTATATGAGGACGAAAATATCCTGCTTCTGAATAAAAAGCCCGGGCTTATCGTTCACCCGGACGAGAATTATCATTTTGATTCGCTTATTGCGCGGGTACAGCATTACCTTTATGACAGGGGAGAATACGATCCGAAGGACGAGCAGTCCTTTGCACCCGCTCTTGTAAACCGTATAGACCGCAATACCGGGGGAATAGTGATAGCCGCAAAAACAGCGGAGGCTCTGCGTATCATGAACCAGAAGCTCAAGGACAGGGAACTGGAGAAGATATACCTTTGTCTTGCTGTGGGCAGCTTTGAAAAGAAGGAAGCGCTGCTGACAGCCTATCTTGAAAAAAACGAAAAACAGAACAGGGTATATATCTCCGACAAACCCGGCCCTGACAAAAAGCAGATACGAACCAGATACAGGGTGCTTGCCGAAGGGAAGGGGCTGAGCCTGCTCGAGGTCGAGCTTCTGACAGGGCGCACACATCAGATACGCGCACATATGGCGCATATCGGCCATCCCCTTGCGGGAGACGGGAAATACGGCAAAAACGAGGTCAACCGCCGTCTCGGAATGAAATGGCAGGCGCTGTATTCCTATAAGCTCAGCTTCCGCTTCACGACTGACGGGGGTGCGCTGGAGTATCTCAACGGAAGGACCTTTACCGCTCCGGAGGTCTGGTTTACCGATATGGTGAGATGATCAAGGGCAATACCGCCGGCGTGCCGGTGCGTGTCCGCACTGGGCAATTCGCGGTGCGTGCCCGCACTGGGTAATTCGCGGTGCGTGCCCGCACTGGGCAATTCGCGGGGGACGTTCTAACAAAATCACACTGTCGAAGCCGCGACTGCTAATTAAATATAGATCGCGGCTTATGAAGCTTTTTCACGAGTGCAGAGTGAGCGGAGCGAACGATTACGCGAGCTGACACCGGCGGCACGCCGGCGCGGTCTTTACTTTATTGACAGGTGCGGCGATCGCGGGTTAAAAAGCATCCTAACGAGTGCAGAGTGAGCGGAGCGAACGATTACGTGAACTGACACC
>CADCGS010000025.1:12826-25913 GCA_902801055.1 uncultured Ruminococcus sp.
CGCGGTCTTTACTTTATTGACAGGTGCGGCGATCGCGGGTTAAAAAGCATCCTAACGAGTGCAGAGTGAGCGGAGCGAACGATTACGTGAACTGACACCGGCGGCACGCCGGCGCGGGGCAGAATATCATAAAAAAGGGGGAATTTATTATGCAGGAAAATATTTGCAGTATTCCGATAAATGACGTTTTTATGCCGAAGGACAGATGTCCGATGTGCCGTATGAGGGATATGCTCGAACAGCGCAAGGCTGAGTATATTACCGGGTCTGCCATGATGGAGCCGAGCGTGCGCGTGCAGACGAATCAGCAGGGCTTTTGCTTCCGTCATTTCGAGATGATGGTGCGCCTCGGAAAGCGCCTTTCAAATGCTCTCATACTTGAAAGCCATCTGCAGGAGATATCAGAGCAGTTCGTTCCGAAAACTGCGCCGAAAAAGCCCGATAAGAAAAAAATGGCAGGTCTTGAAGCGCTGATACATGACTGCTTTATCTGCCGCGACCTGAAACAGAATATGGAAAATATGGTTCGCATCGTTCATGCAATGTGGATAAATGAGCCGGAATTCCGTCAGCTTTACGGCGAACAGCAGTATATCTGCCTTGAGCATTTTTATCTGCTGATGAATGTTGACCAGAAGGGTCTCGGAAAGAATTATCAGGCATTTTATGAGGAGACGTCGCGTCTGACAGGAGGATATCTTGAGCGTCTGCGCGAGGACGTCCATCATTTCTGCAGTATGTTCGATTACCGCAACAGCGGCAGCAATAATTTCTCAGGCACACGAGACAGCATTGAGCGCAGCATAGAATTCCTGACAGGCGGCGTCATAGAATCAGACGGTGCAGGAGATTATGAGGAAGAGGAATAGCTGCGATATTTTCAGGGAGTGTTGAGACAGCTCAGCTTTACGCGATTCAGGGCAATACCGCACAAAGATAGTGCCGGCGGCGGTCTTCCGGCAGTGTTGCTTCAGGCTTAGTGTCAGCACGATATAATTTATCCGGAACGGATGATGAGATGATAAGTGAATACTGGCTGATAGCTGCGGCTATCGCTGCGGTGGCTGTATATACAGCCGCTGCATTAAAAAAGAAAACGCCGTATGACAGGATAGTTCTGTATGTGATCTTTATTTTATATATGGCGGGGCTTATCGGTGTGACGATGTTCCCGGTCATATTTGACCATTCACTCATGGGAGCTATGGATGAACCGATGTACAGGATAAAGCTCATTCCATTTGAGATAATTATGGAGGAGCTTCATTCTACAAGTCTGTTCAATGCTGTGGTGCAGCTTGCGGGGAATATCATAATGACAGTACCCTTTGGTCTGTTTTTTACGCTGCTTTATCCGCGCAGGCACTGGTACGGTCATATACTGGCTGCCCTTATGCTTCCGCTGTGCATAGAGCTGACACAGCTTTTGCTTGATGTGATGACCGGGACATGGTACAGGACGGCGGATATAGATGATATTTTCCTGAATTTCACAGGCGTTATTATCGGAGTGCTTCTGTGCTGTGCTCTGCCGGAAAAATTCAGGAAAAGATTTCTTCCCGGAGATAAGGGGGAAGATATATGATAGGACGGGAATATGCTGTTCTTGCAGGAATGGTGCTTTATGCAGCTGTCGTTCTGCTGCGCAGATCCACGGGCAGAAAGACCGAAAATCCGGTCTTGTTCTTGATACTGTTCCTGTATTTCACGGCACTTGTTACAATTACATTTTTTCCGCTCGTATACAGCCGCACAGGCGCACCGGCATACGGATATACCTCCTCGCTGCAGCTTACGCCGTTCAAAACGATAAGCGGTATGCTCAGATATCTGTCAAATCAGTCGCTTGTATTGCAGGTGGTGGGGAATATACTGCTGACAATTCCCTATGGTATATTGCTGCCGGTAATGATTAAGCGGAAATCTCCGGTCATAATAATCCCTTTGCTGCTTGCGCTGCCGGTCGTTATAGAAACTATGCAGTGGGTCATCGGTGCATTATTGGGAACACTGTACAGGACTACGGATATTGATGATGTTATCCTGAATTTTGCCGGAGGGCTTATCGGCTACGGGATATATCTTCTTACGTCGCTGATATGGCAAAGCCTCAGCCGCAGAAAAAACAAAATCTCCGCAAAGAGATCTTAGGGTGAAAAATAAATATACGGATAAAAATGCCCCGTCGGTGATCTTGAACCGGCGGGGAAGTTTTATTTTATCGTCTTGATCCCTTATCAAACTCGGGATTGAAGGAATAGAAGTTTTTGCTGTCGAGCTTATCGGTGATTATGCGGAGAGCCTCGCCGAAATTTACAAACTAAAACAGCATACTATACCTTCCAGCGAAGCTCTATCTTATCAGGAAATACAAGAATTTTCTCAATCAGCACTTCAATGACACTGCGCTTATCATCAAAGGACAATTCATTCCACTTATCCATAACATTGTGAAGAACTTTATAATCTGTATCGTTCTTTTTTAACCTGTCAGCTTTCAGCTTGTCGGCTTCGTGTGATAATTCGGTTTTTTCACTGTCAAGCTTTGCGATCCTGTTGTTTATGTACTTCGCTGTTGCTTTGTCTGTATCAGAGAGCAGCATCTTATCCACAAGGTTTTCAATCTCCCTTTCAAGCCCGGTTATCTTTGCTTCAATCTGATTGATAGTTTCAAGCATTTCGTCTTTGGCACTGCTGTCTGATCTGATCGTCAGTTCGGACAGCTTTTCTCTTATCCTGTCGATGATAACAGCCTCGAAATCGTCTGCGTGAATAGTCGGCAGCTTATGTGTGCAGCAATGGTTTTCCGTCCAGCCGGTGTCGATAAAATACCTGACGTGTCCCTTGCTTCTTTGCGAAAACCTGACAACAATAGCATAACCGCAGTTGCCGCATTTGATCTTACCAGAAAGAAAAGAGTTCTTTGCCTTGCAGGTCTTGACCTGATGATTTGAAAGTAGTTTTTTTCTGCAAGCCAACCAAATATCAGGCGAAATAAAACCCTGATGAGGTGCGATCACAACATTCTGCCCTGACAAATCCCACGTCTTACGGTTTGTATTGGTGCCGCTGAAAAGATACTGACTTGTCACGCCGTCAAACTGCTCCGGAGAATTTATCAGGTTGCTGCCCTGAGCCTTGAAAAACTCATAAATGCTGATGTCATTAGTGGTATAGATCGGATTACGCATAAGCTCCGAAAGCCTTGCGGTGTTCCAGTGCTTGCCTCTGCGGTTGGTGTTTAATCCTCTTGCAGTAAGCTCACGCAGGACATCTCCTAAAGTCGCAGACGGCTTTGAGTACAGCTCATAGATCAGTGAAATATCAGCAGCTTCATCAGGCTCCTGCTCATACATTGAGGTCTTTACCCCGTCAATCACAACAGGAACCTTACGAAAACCGTAGGGGATCTTTCCGCCCATATAAAAGCCCTTTTTGCTGCGGCTTGCATAAGCATCAATGACCCTTTGCTGTATCGTTTCTCTTTCAAGCTGTGCAAATACCACGCAGATATTCAGCATGGCGCGCCCCATCGGACTGGATGTGTCAAAATGCTCCGTCGCGCTGACAAAATCCACCTTGTACTTCTGGAATGTATCCATAAGCCCTGAAAAGTCAAGCACGCTGCGGCTCACTCTGTCCAGCTTGTAGACGATCACCTTGCTGATAAGTCCTGCCTTGATATCCGTCACCATACGCTGAAAGTCAGGTCTGTCGGTATTCTTGCCGCTGTAGCCGTTGTCCTGATAGACAAGGTACTCCTGACCCTTCGCTTCATACCCGCACATCTCGATCTGGGATTCAATGGAAATGCTGTCCTCACGGAATACGGATTTTCTTGCATATATCGCTATTTTCTTGTTCATTCTATATCAACCCTTTCATGTGAAATGATCGGGCTGATAATGGTTACACCCTCATTGTAAACCATTATTCAGACCGCATCAAGAGTTTTCTTTAAAGTATTTTCTGAATATCTCATAAAGCACTTTTTCAATATAGCGTCTTTCTGATTCAGTCGTTCTTGCAGATGTTTCAATAACTGTTGTCGGTTTATACATAATTCATTACCTCCGGATAATTCTATGTTGCTTATACGGAGTATAGAAATATATATCGATGATTTCTGACAGATCATAGAAAAATTTGAAAAAACAATAAACCGATCAGATATTCATACTTTTTCAGACAATACTCTTAAAGGGTCTGATATGTATATAAAAAAAGGACACCGATTTGTCTCGGCGCCCTTACGGATCATAGTTATCGTAACAATATGCTCAAAAATTGGACTTTAAATCCTGAATGTTGGACTTTATATTTTGAATAATGGACTATAAGCTTTACAGATTTGGAAAACACTATTACAGTTTTGGTTTACAAGTCGTAAGTTTTGGAAAAATGCTCCCGAAACAAAATATAAAAGAATAGGACTTCAAGCCGTGAATGTTGGTTTTTATGTCGTTGATATCAGACTATATATTTATCAGTTTTTGGAAAACAAGTATTAACAGCTTTTTTAATATACCTTGATCTCTGTTTCATCCGACATAGTAAATAGCGGTACGAATATCATGTTTTTACACGGCTAATGACAAAAGCAGCTTCCTGAAAAAGTTAGTTTTATTAACGCTTTAAATTGATAAATAAGTTGCAGAAATAGTTTTCGCTTATTTTGAAAAGAAATGAAACTATTATATTTTTCTGATTATCACTGTCATTATGGGTTGATAGGAAGAAAAAGAAAACCGGAAAAAGCCGGGAAAAAAGCGGTAAAAGTTAGTTTTAAAAAAATAGGGAAGTCAAGTGTATATTTTGACATAGATAACAGTCGGATGTTTGTTACCAATAAATTATTATTTCCATAAATATACTTGTACGTTTTTTTGTACACATAAAATGGAATTACTATTGAAATCATTAGTTAACGATGATATAATTAAAACAGATTATATTATTCACACAGAGAGGTGGAAACTATGAAGATTGCACATAAAAAGCCTGATTCCGATGTTGTACAAACGATCAAGGAGCATGCATACGCAACAGCAAAAACAGCAGAACAGTTTTCTTTGGAAGAGCTGAAGCAGATAAACTATTGTATGGGGCTTCTCCATGATATCGGAAAATACCAGCCATCCTTTCAGGACAGAATAAATGGTGCAAAAAACATAAAAGTTGAACATTCCGTTTGCGGAGCTATAGAAGCAGGTAAGCTTTTCGGAAATAATCCTGCCGTTCTTATGATGCAGTATTGTATTGCAGGACATCATTCAGGTATTCCCGACGGTGGTGTGCTATCTGACACACAGAATGATTCATCTCTCTACGGGAGACTAAAAAGAGAGAGTTTATCAGAAGACTACAGCGACTACAAGGCCGAGATAACGATCAAGCAGCCGGATATTTCCGGACTTGCAAATTATATGCAGAAATGTCCGCAGTGCCGGAAAGACATGGAATGTTTTATAGAAGCCTTTGCTTTCATCACAAGATATTGCTTTTCCTGTCTTACCGATGCGGATTCTCTTGATACAGCATATTTCTGCAGCGGCAGAAAGGATGTTGAACTGAGATCCGACTTCAAAACTTGTCTTGATAAGATCAATCAGAAGCTTGCCAGTTTCAGACCGGAAACAGTCCTTCAAAAATCACGCTCCGTTCTTCAAAAGCAGGTTTATGATAAGGTCGGTACAGATTCAGAAATATATCTGATGAATATGCCTACCGGCAGCGGAAAGACTATTTGCAGCATGAAATTTGCTCTGGTACGTGCGATAAAAACAGGCAAAAAACGTATTATCTACGTCATACCTTATAACAGCATCATAGATCAGACTGTGGACGAGTTTGAAAAGACCTTCGGGGAAAGCGCACAGATACTCAGGCACCAGTCGTCTTTTTGTATTGACGATACGGATAAGGATGAGGATTACAGACAGCATCTGAAAAACGTAACGGAAAACTGGAACGCACAGATTATTGTTACTACATCGGTACAGTTTTTTGAGTCGGTTTATGCAAATAAAAGAAACAGACTCAGAAAGCTGCATAATATGGCGGACAGTATTATTATCTTTGATGAAGCTCATCTGATGCCTGTTGAATATATCAAGCCCTGTCTTCGTGCGGTTTCTTATATAACAAGGCTGTTAAACAGCGAGGCAGTATTTCTTACAGCCACAATGCCGGATTTCGACTCTCTTATAAAAAAATACGCTCTGAATGACAGCCAAATAACAGACCTGATAACAGACAGATCATTGTTCGGAAATTTCAAAAAAGGACAATTTATAAATTTAGGAGAGATCAGTGAAGAAGAACTGCTCTCACAGGCATCTTCCAAGCCATCATCATTGATTGTTGTTAATAAAAGATCGACGGCTGCAAAGCTTTATAAAATGCTGCCGGACAATAAATACAAAAAATATCATCTCTCTACATATATGACCGCATACGACAGAAAGCGTGTTATCGACAGCATTAAAAAGGATCTGGCTCAGCTTTATAAGGACTATCCTGCGCTTGATAATGTACCCGAAGACAGACATATCGTGGTCATTTCAACATCACTTATCGAAGCCGGTGTAGATCTGGATTTCTTTACCGTTTATCGGGAATTGTCCGGACTTGACAGTATCCTGCAGGCAGGAGGACGCTGTAACCGTGAGGGAAAAAGGCAGGATGGAATTATAAGCATATTCCGTTTTAACAGACTGCAGGAAGGCATAAAAGAAAATATAACCCGTTCGCTTACGGAAAGCTATACGGATATTTCATCACCGGAATGTATAGAGGAATACTACAGACGAATATATGATCTCAACGATGAAAAGATCAGAGAGCAGACCATTGCGAAAGATGTTTCAAAAATAAATTCCATTCCCTTTGCTGAATATGCCGAAAAATTCAGGCTTATAAAACACAGCACCGTTTCTGTAGCTGTTGAATGTAATGATGAAAGCAGAGAGCTTATATCTCAACTCAGATACTGCGGCTTTGCAGATCACAAAAAGCTCAGAAAATATTGTTTTACAATATATGAATATGAGCTGAAAAAGCTGATAGAGCAGGGCGTTGTAAAGGAGTACGGCGGGATATGGTGTCTGGAAAACAAGGACTATTATGACCCTGACAAGGGTATTTCGTTTGAAGCAAGGGATTATTATTTATAAGGAGGAATCATTGAATGAGCAAGGGATTCAGAATAATTGCAGAGGGAGACTATGCTCTGTTTACCAGACCGGAAATGAAGGTCGAAAGGGTAAGCTATGACGTGCCGCCTCCCGGA
This sequence comes from uncultured Ruminococcus sp., assembly GCA_902801055.1. GTDB lineage: Bacteria > Bacillota > Clostridia > Oscillospirales > Acutalibacteraceae > UBA1213. The sequence continues at coordinate 20,118 of CADCGS010000025.1, forward strand.
GCGCTGGAAGGAATGCTAAAAAGCATTTACTGGAAGCCGGCGATACGTTATGAGATTGACAGGATAATTGTGTTCAATCCTATCAATTTTACAAATGTCAGGAGAAATGAGGTTAAGGAAAAGGTATCTCTCCAGAATGTAAAGGGTCAGATGAACGGGAACGATAAAGACCCCTGCATCTATACATCAGAGGACAGAACACAAAGAGCATCTATGCTTCTGAAAGATGTATGCTACGGGATAGAATTTCATTTTGAGATGACAGGTCTTAAAAGCACACATGACGACGAGGACGAAAAGAAACATTACAATATAATCAAAAGACGGCTTGATAAGGGACAATGCTTCCGTGCTCCATGCTTCGGCTGCTCGGAGTTCCCTGTAAGAAGGATAGAGCTTGTAGATGATTTTGACCTGTCGCTTATCAGTCCGGAGATACAGTCGCTCGGAGATGTTGACATCGGTTTTATGAGCTATAAGGTAGAATTCAACGACAAAGGGATACCGCTCAATAACGACTGGAACGATCCCGTCTTTTCCGATAAAGCGTCAACCCGTTATTACAGACCTCATATGATAAATGGGATAATCGATGTCCGCAAATACAAGGAGATGATGAAATGCTGATAAATGCCTTGTGCGAATATTATGATGAACTGACTAAAGAGGGAAAGGTCGTACCGGATGGATATTCAGAACAGAAAGTGCATTATATTATTGCGCTGACACCGGACGGAAAAATAGATACGATCATGCCCCACTTCAAAAAAAGAATTGTTGAGGACAAAAAAGGAAAGAAAAAAGAACGCCTTGAACCGGACACTCTCAAATTGCCGCAAAGAACAGAAAAATCCGGTATAGAATCAAACATAATTGAACACAGACCGCTGTATATATTCGGGCTGAATTATGAGAAGGATGGATTTACAGCAGAGGACAAGACCAACAAAGCGCGTAAATCCCATGAAGCCTTTGTCAAAGCAAATCTTGAGTTTATTGACGGGATGGATTCACCTGTAATAAATGCGTACAGGAATTATATACAGAGCTGGATACCGGAAAATGAAACCAATAATCCTCATTTGCTTACTCTCGGAAAAGAGTATAAAAGCTCCTATTTTGGATTTTGTCTGAGCGGTTATCCGGATCATCTTATTCAGGACGAACCTCAGATAATCAGCAAGCTTTCATTGTATGCTGTGAACGATCTGTCATATGATGAACATTCGGCTCAGTGTGCTGTTACCGGTGAAGATCTGCCGATCGCAAGAATACATAATAAAATCAAGGGTGTGGCAGGAGGTCTTGCTTCGGGAACTGTGCTTATAGGCTTCAAGACCTCCGCAGGCTGCTCCTACGGTAATGAGCAGTCATATAACAGTAATATTTCGGAAGAAGCTATGAAAAAATATACAACTGCTCTCAATGCCCTGCTTGCAGATAAAAGGCATCGTACAGCCATTGACGATATGACCCTGATCTATTGGGCTACAGGCGGAACACAAAATGAAAGCTGCTGCGATATGTTTGATCTGTTCTTTAACGGAGCTTCAGACGATGACAAAATGGATAAAACTCAGACTGAACAAATGCTGTCCGATACCTTTAAGCTTGCAAGGGAGGGAAAAGTTACAAAGGAACGGCTTTCCGATCTGACTGGCATAGATGAAAACATTGATTTTTATATCATTGGCTTAAAACCAAACTCGTCCCGTCTGTCGCTTAAATTCATCTATCGCAGACGGTTTGCGGATATCCTTTTCTCTATTGCACAACATCAGGAGGATATGTTTATCACACAAAGCAAAGGTCCGGTTCCGCTCTGGCGGCTGAAAAAGGAACTTGTGTCACCCAAAAGCAGTGATACAAGTGTCGGTTCGCCGCTGCTGTCATCAATATTCAAATCAATATTATATGGCTCACCATATCCGGATTATCTGCTTTCTACACTTGTTACAAGAGTAAAAACAGACCAGTATATCAACTATGTCCGCGCAGGCGCAATAAAAGCCTGCATAAACAGAAAATCAAGAGCGTCAAACAAGAAGGAGGAATTAACAGTGGCTCTCGATATCAACAATACCAATCAGGCATACTTATGCGGCAGACTGTTTGCAGTTCTGGACAGAATACAGGAGCTGTCAGCCGCACCCGTAAAGCTCAACCGTACTATCAAGGATGCATATTTTGCATCGGCGGCATCTAAACCAGCACTTGTTTTCCCGAAGCTTCTTTCACTGTCGCAGAATCATGTAAAGAAGCTGAATGACGGAAACAGGATCTTTTACAGCAAAATGGTGCAGGAGATCATCTCAAAGATCAACAGCGAATTTCCCGATACACTTATGCTGACGGAACAGGGTAAGTTTATGATCGGCTATTATCATCAGGTACAGGCATTTTTTGATAAAAATAACAAGGAGGAAAACTAAAATGATCAATAACAGATATGATTTTGTAATGCTTTTCGATGTGGAGAACGGAAATCCTAACGGCGACCCGGACGCAGGCAACACTCCGAGAATTGACGCAGAAAGCGGTCTGGGCTATGTAACGGACGTATGCCTGAAAAGAAAGATCAGGAATTATGTTGAGCTTGTCAAGGGCGGCGAAGAGGGCTATAACATTCTTGTCAAGATGGATAAGGCTCTGAATACGAAGTTTACAGATGCTTATGAAAACAATGACCTGAAAAAAGGTCAGAAGGGCAAAAATAAAAATGATGTGGATACAGCAAGAAAATTTATGTGCAAGAATTACTATGATGTCAGGATGTTTGGTGCAGTAATGTCAACAGGCGATGATCCCTGCGGAATTGTAAGGGGGCCTGTGCAGATAAATTTTGCAAGAAGCATATCTCCCGTCAATATCCAGGATATCACTATCACTCGTCAGGCAGTAACGACTGAAGATGATTTTAAAAACAAGAATAACGAGATGGGTAAAAAGAGCTTTATACCCTATGCCCTGTACCGCGCTGAGGGATATGTTTCCGCTGCCCTTGCCAACAAAACCACCGATCCGAGTGAGGATGATCTTGAGCTTCTATGGAAAGCAATCATCAATATGTTTGAGGAGGATCACAGTGCCGCAAGAGGAAAGATGTGCATGAGAAAGCTTATCATCTTCAAGCATGACAGCGTTCTGGGAAATTGTCCCTCGCACATACTCTTTGACAAAATATCCATTACTGAAAATACCGCACCGCCAAGGAAATTTTCTGATTACAGCATCAGCATTGATGAAGAAATGCCTGAGGGTGTGGAGATCATTGAAAAGCTATGAATGATGATATCTCTGTCAGGTCCATTCAGCATTTTTTATACTGTCCGCACAGATGGGGACTTATAGAGATAGACTGTGCATGGGCGGAGAATTATTATGTTACTAAATCCGATCTTATGCATGAAAGAGTACATGATACAGGCTCATATAATTCAAGAAACAAGAGGGTTTATACTGCTGTAAGCGTATATAATGACCTCCCGGAATATGGACTGTATGGTGTGACGGACTGTCTTGAAATAAGCAAAGACGGCAAGTATTCTCTTGTTGAATATAAGCCTGCAAAGCCAAAAAACGGAGAATACAACCATGATGACCTGATGCAGGTATTTGCTCAGAAAATATGCACAGATCATGTTTTCGGGTGTGACTGTGAAGGCTATATCTATTATGCGGATGTAAAAAAACGGATAAAACTGCCCCTGTCCGAAGGTTATCCAGAATACGACAGAGAGTTAAAGGCTCTGCTGGCGAAAATACGTGATTATAAGCTCAGGGGTATTATTCCGCCCGTCAGAAAAGACCAGAAGTGCAGCGGCTGCTCCATGAAGGATATGTGTATGCCAAAAGCTGTAAAATTCCGCAGTCTGAGAGAATCTATCAAAGAGCTATTGGAGAAAGAGCCATGAGAAAGCTATTGAACACTTTATATGTCACCAATGAAAACGCCTATCTTTCACTTGACGGTGAAAATCTTGTATGTCGTATTGAAAATGAGAATAAGTTCAGGATACCGTTTGACAATATAGAGAACATAGTTTGCTTTGGATATACGGGTTGTTCTCCGGCTGTCATGGGAAAATGTGTAAGCAAATGTATACCCATAAATTTTGTTTCACCGCAAGGCAGGTTTCTTGCCAAGGTATGCGGAGAGACAAAAGGAAATGTTTTTCTCAGAGTGGCTCAGATAGATGTTTTTAGGAAAAATGATCTTATTTTGGCAAGAAATACATTGTCTGCAAAATTCTGTAACTGTATACAGACAATAAAGCGGACTTTGCATGATTCACCGGATCTTCGTGAAAACGAAGAAATACTCAGGGTCATAAAAGCACTAAAAGAAGGAACAGAAACCGTGTTTCAGGCATCAACTTCAGAGCAGCTTTTAGGAATAGAAGGTAACTGTGCTCATGCTTACTTTTCCATTTTCGATAAAATGATAATAAATAAAAGTACCGCATTCCGGTTTACTTACAGAAATAAGCGTCCTCCGCTGGACAATGTCAATGCGATGCTTTCTTTTGTTTATACACTATATACAAATGAATTTGCAGCAGCGCTTGAGACTGTCGGTCTGGACAGTTATATAGGATTTTTCCATGCACTTCGCAGCGGGCGCAGTTCACTTGCCTGTGACCTTGTTGAAGAGACACGATGTCTTGTTGAACGGTTTGTGCTTAGTCTTATCAACCTTCGCATCGTATCGGAGGATGATTTTGAAAAGCAGATCTCCGGTGCAGTGTGGCTTAATGATAGCGGAAGAAAAAAAGTAATCACACGATGGCAAGAAAAGAAACGCAGCGACTATACGCATCCGTTTCTGAAACAAAAGATCCAGTTCGGGCTGATCCCATATGTACAAAGCAATCTCCTGGCAAAATATGTCAGAGGAGATCTCAGTGAATATCCTTGTTTTTTATTAAAGTAGGTGAGCTGTATGATGGTACTTATCAGTTATGATGTTTCCACCGGTGATGAAAAGGGCAGAAAACGTCTGAGAAAGGTCGCAAAAGAGTGTCAGAATCATGCACAAAGGGTCCAGAATTCCGTGTTTGAAGCCGATCTGGATTATTCCGCCTTTATGAAACTAAAAAACAGGCTTATTTCAATAATTGATGAAGAAAAGGACAGTCTGAGGTTCTATTATCTTGGTAACAACTGGGAAAGACGGATAGAGCACATAGGTGCAAAAAACACATATGATCCCGAGGGAGTTATTATACTTTAACCTCAGTAACAGTCGTGCGAACCGCCGGTGATGTAGAATAAACGGTAGGTTCGCCTCAAAAAAAGCGTAATTCGTAATTAATATATTCCTATATAGAATTATATTATTTAATGTCCGCTCCATGTTGTGGTGCGATGCAGAGTATATACTGTATTTTGCTGTCGCACCTCGCATGGGGTGCGTGAGTAGAAATGCTGATTCGCTGATAGCGAATAGTGGAAAGGTGTGGTCGCACCTCGCATGGGGTGCGTGAGTAGAAATGGTAAATCCTATCTGTATTTCGGTCGAGTTGACGTCGCACCTCGCATGGGGTGCGTGAGTAGAAATTTAATTATTGATGAGGCGAGTATTAAATTTAATGTCGCACCTCGCATGGGGTGCGTGAGTAGAAATCCAAGGCTACAGCAAACTTAAACAATCAGGTTTCGTCGCACCTCGCATGGGGTGCGTGAGTAGAAATTGCTCCGCGCCCGAGTCGGCCGCCGCTTCGCGCCGTCGCACCTCGCATGGGGTGCGTGAGTAGAAATTTTTGCTATGCATTTTTATTTGAGTTTACATTTTGT
>CADCGS010000026.1 GCA_902801055.1 uncultured Ruminococcus sp.
AGCGGAGCGAACGATTACGTGAACTGACACCGGCGGCACGCCGGCGTGAACTGACACCGGCGGCACGCCGGAAGAAAAATATTGAACTTGGGGGAAGAAAGTGATATACTCAATATGTTGTAGTAATACAATAGAAAAAGGAAAGAGGATGAGCTATGCTTCAGGTTAAAAACATCAAAAAGGAATATGTCACCGGCGACCTCCATCAGAAGGCACTCGATGACGTAAGCCTGAATCTGAGAGACAACGAATTCGTTGCAATTCTCGGCCCCAGCGGCTCAGGCAAAACAACACTGTTGAATATAATCGGCGGCCTCGACCGCTATGACAGCGGCGACCTTATAATCAACGGTATCTCCACAAAAAAATATAAGGACAGGAACTGGGATTCATACCGTAACCATACTATAGGCTTTGTGTTCCAGAGCTATAACCTTATCCCGCATCAGAGTATTCTTTCAAACGTGGAACTCGCTCTGACTATCTCGGGCGTGTCAAAATCCGAAAGACGCCAGCGTGCAAAGGATGCTCTTGAAAGAGTCGGCCTTATAGACCATATCCATAAACGCCCTAACCAGCTTTCCGGCGGTCAGATGCAGCGTGTGGCTATCGCCCGCGCACTCGTCAATAATCCTGATATCCTGCTCGCGGACGAGCCTACCGGCGCTCTCGACAGCGAAACAAGCGTACAGGTAATGGATATGCTTAAAGAGGTCGCTAAGGACAGACTCGTTATTATGGTAACTCATAATCCGGAACTTGCCGAAAAGTATTCTACCCGTATCGTAAAGCTTAAAGACGGTAAAATTACCGATGACAGTAACCCGTATGAAATAAAGGAGGAACTTCCCGAACCGGAGCATAAGAAAATGGGGAAGACCTCTATGTCATTCCTTACCTCCCTTGCGCTGAGCTTCAATAACCTGCGTACCAAAAAGGGTAGAACTATCCTTACTTCATTCGCCGGCTCGATCGGTATTATCGGCATCGCATTGATACTCTCCCTCTCAAACGGTATCAATACCTATATCATGGATATTCAGCGCGACGCTATGTCATCCTACCCGATAACTATAGATGAACAAAGTATCGACCTTAGTTCGCTGATGGAAATGTCCGGGAATTCCTCCGATAAGGATATCGACCATGAAAATGACGCCGTGTATTCCGATAACAGCAGAATGGAAAGCTTCTCGAATTTTACCAGCAGCATAACAAAGAATAACCTGACAAAATTCAAAAAATATCTCGATGACCCGAAAAGCGATATACATGAATATATCGGTGAAAACGGTATCGTATACAGCTATTCGACAAAATTCAGCGCATACAGCATAGATGAACGCGGCGAGCTTGTCAATCTGGACGGCTCTACGCTCAACAGCGAAATGGCTTCCGGCTTCGGCATAGATGCGGACAGCGTCGGCGAGAGCAGCAGCAGTATGGGCGTGATGTCCGCTATGTCGGAAAAAATGAAAAACAACAATATGTCGCGCCTCCTTCCCGGAAGCGGCGGTGAGACAGTCGGTAAGGCGATCACAGACAATTATGAACTCGTATACGGCAATTATCCGAAAAACTATGATGAAATGATACTCGTTCTTAACCAGAATAATGAAGTCCCGCTGACTACACTGTATGAAATGGGACTTCTGCCGGCAAAGGAATATAAGGAGCTTATGCGCAAAATATCCGCCGGAGAAAAGCTGGAATTCGACAAAAAGAAATGGAGCTATAAGGATATCTGCAAAACTACCGTATATGTCGTCCCGGCAAGCGATATGTATGAAAAAAACAACAACGGAACATATACAAAGCTCCGTTCAGCCGATGAGATAAAGCCCCTCGCTCAGCGCAGCATAAAAATGAAGATAACCGGCGTTATACGCCCGAAGGATGGCAGCAGCAACCGTATTATCAGCACTGTCCTCGGCTATACACAAAAGCTTACCGATCATCTTATCAAATATGCCGACAACAGCGAAATAGTCAAGGAACAGAAGGCAAATGAAAAGGTCAATGTCATAAACGGCATGAACTTTGCTCCCGAGGATGACAAGCAGAAGATAGAGGACGTCAGAACCTATTTTGCAAATATGGGCATATCCGAAAAGGCAAAGGTCATAAAATCTTTTCTGAGCAGTATGCCGTCAGGCAGTGAGCAGATGAAAAAGCAGATGGAAAGCATGAACGAGACACAGCTTGCCGCACAGCTTGACCAGTTTATCGCCTCGGCAAAGGACGAGATACTTCTCCAGACATACGATATGTATATCTCACCCGGAACCTATGACGATAATATGAAAAACTTCGGCGTTGTAAGTCTCGATGCACCCTCCTCGATAGAAATATATGCCGATACGTTTGAGGCTAAGGACAGGATATCGGAATGTATCGAAAAATACAACCGCAGTGCCGATGAAGGGGACAAGATCACCTATACCGATTATGTCGGTCTGCTTATGTCCTCGATCACGACCATAATAAATGTAATATCCTATGTCCTGATCGCATTTGTTGCCGTATCGCTGATAGTATCTTCTATCATGATAGGAATTATAACCTATATTTCAGTGCTTGAAAGAACCAAGGAAATAGGTATCCTCCGCGCTATCGGCGCGTCTAAGAAAAACATCTCCCGTGTATTCAATGCGGAGACGTTTATCATAGGACTGTTCTCCGGTCTGATAGGCATAGGCATCACCCTGCTTATGCTTATTCCGGGAAATGCTATCATCCATTCAATTGCAGATTCTACAAATGTTAATGCATCTCTTCCGATACTGGACGGTGTGATACTGATATGCCTGAGTATACTGCTTACGCTTATCGGCGGACTTATCCCGTCGAAAAAGGCTGCAAAGCAGGATCCTGTAAAGGCTCTCAGAACAGAATAATTTCCGCTCATTAAAAAAGGGGCTGCCGCACAAGCGTAAAATAAACGCTATGCGGCAGCCTCTGAATTTTTCTATAACAGACGTCGCTCGCTCCAATCAAGCGAGCTTGTTGGAGCTTTGCTCCTTGTTTAATGGAATATAAGTTTAAGCACAAAAAAGTAACCGCAGATTCAATGCGGTTACTTCTTTTTTGTCAGTATTTTCTTGTTCCGAATATAGCTGCGGCAGCTGTATCCGGGGTCTCTCCGGACTGCATGAGTATGCTGATATGAGGGCGTACCCCGATATCAAGATTTGCGCGCCGTCCGGTCTTTCCCATGCGCTCCATAATATCCGCTGCGCCCTCACATCGGATATCTTCAAAATAAAGACAGATATGTCCGTCCTTCTGCCTTATGGCAGTAATGCCCATACGAATCGCCTTGCTGCGTACAAGCGCAACATTGATAAGTGCCTGCACCTGGGGAGGAATATCCCCGAAACGGTCTATCATTTCGTCGATAACATCTCCGGCATCATCGTCGGTGCGTATATCTGCTATCCTGCGGTACATTTCGAGACGGTGGCTGAGGTTTTCGATATAATCCTCCGGGATATGAGCATCGACCTGTATATCGACCACACAATCCCTGTCTGCCGGCAGCGGTGTCTCTCCCTTTGCCTCGCTGACCGCATCTCCCAAAAGCTTCATATACATATCATATCCGACATCGGTCATATGGCCGTGCTGGCTCGCGCCGAGCATATCTCCTGCTCCGCGTATTTCCAGATCGCGCAGGGCTATCTTGAAGCCCGAACCGAATTCTGTGAACTGCCGTATAGCCTCCAGTCTTTTCCGGGAAATATCGCTCAGCGCCTTGTTTTTTGCAAAGGTGAAATATGCATAGGCGCGCCGGCTGGAGCGTCCGACCCTGCCGCGCAGCTGATGGAGCTGTGAAAGTCCCATCCTGTCGGCATTTTCGATAATAAGCGTATTTGCATTGGGTATATCCACGCCTGTTTCTATTATGGTCGTGCTGACAAGGACATTTATTTCCTGTTCGAGCATCTGCCGCCATACCTCGCTCAGCTCCGTCTCGCTCATTTTTCCGTGACCGAAAGCAACCTTTGCTTCCGGTATTGCCTGAGCAAGCTCCTTTGCCTTGCTTTCTATGCCTTCCACGCGGTTATAAAGGTAGAACACCTGTCCTCCGCGCCTCAGCTCACGGCGTATAGCCTCATTTATTACCGCACTGTCATATTCCAGCACATAGGACTGGACAGGGTGTCTGTCCTGGGGAGCCTCCTCTATTGCAGACATATCGCGCACTCCGGACATTGCCATATTCAGCGTGCGGGGGATAGGCGTTGCCGAAAGGGTAAGTATATCGACATTTTTATACAGAGCCTTGAAATTTTCCTTTTGCTCGACGCCGAAGCGCTGTTCCTCGTCGATGATCACAAGACCTATATCCCTGAATTTCAGGTCGCTGCGTATCAGGCTGTGTGTTCCGACGACCATATCTATATCGCCGCGCTCTATTCTTTTAATGATATCGGCCTTCTGAGCCGGTGTACGGAAGCGCGAAAGCAGCTCTACCTTTATTGGATATCCCTCGAACCTTCGCAGTACGGTCTGGTAATGCTGCCATGCAAGTATCGTTGTCGGGACGAGAAAGGCGCACTGTTTTCCGTCAGTTACGCATTTGAATGCTGCGCGCAGTGCGACCTCAGTTTTTCCGAAGCCCACATCTCCGCAGAGAAGTCTGTCCATCGGCACCGGTCGTTCCATATCGTCTTTTATTTCCTTGATGCAGCGTTTCTGATCCTCAGTTTCATCATATTCAAACCTTGCCTCGAAATCATGCTGCCATTCATTATCTCCGGAAAAAGCATAGCCCCGCGCCTTCATTCTTTCGGAATACATTTTTATCATTTTGTCGGCAATATCCTTTACGGCGCTGCGAACGCGGCTTTTTGAGCGCTGCCAGTCGTTTCCGCCGAGCCTTGACAGGCGCACCCCGCTGTCCTCACCGGGGCCGATATATTTAGCTATCATATCGAGCTGGGTCACCGGCACAAAAAGGCTGTCGCCCTTTGCATATTTTATAATGATATAATCCTTTATTACCCCGTGTATTTCTTTTTTCTGCACACCCTGGAACAGACCTATACCGTGGGTATTATGGACGACATAATCTCCGGGGGAAAGCTCCGACAGGCTGAATACCGCGCCTGCCCTGCGTTTCTTTTTCTTTTTTTTCGGAGACAGATCCGTTGTCAGTCTTGAATGTGCGATAAGGCAGAAGCCCGCCGACGGATATTCAAAGCTTGCGCTGAGGCTGCCGGGAGTGATATACAGTCCCTCGCCCTCGATAACGCCGTTTTCCGACATAAGCCGGCAGCTTATATTTTTTTCAAGCAGATCATTATAAACATTTTCAGCATTTTTCTTAGTTCCTGCAAGCACCACGCAGGTCTTATCGGTCAGTCTGAGCGTTTCGAGATCCTCGCAGAGCACCTTTACCGAACCGCCCCAGAGAGAAAGCTGTTTTGCAGTAAAGCTTACCAGCTCCCGCAGAGGAAGCTCACAGCTGCCGTGTGTAAAATTATCAATAAAGACGGTATCCCGGGCAGAAAGACATTCAAGGTGGTCGCCCCATTCCGCCATAAAGCGGTCAAGACCGCGGCAGAGCACGCCCTCCCTGCGGTAATCGGCAAGATCCTCGCTCCACTGGGTAAATATTCCCCTGAGTCTTTCCTTCAGGGTCGGCTGTTCCGAAACGAAAACTATTTCATTTTCCGTAAAATAATCGTAAAGCACAGCCGGCTTATCGTAAATAAGGGAATAATATTTATCTATCGAGGTCAGTCTTGCGCCGCTGCGGACGATCTCTTCCTCCTCCGCCATTATTTCTCTTGCTTTCGGAGCATTTTTATCCCTGAGCGAGGAAGCTTTTTTCTTTATCCTGTCGGCAAGTGCTTCCGGGTCGCTGTACAGCATCTCACCCGAGGGAGTTATTGTAAAGCCCTCAGCAGTTTGAGTACGTCTTTGAGTAGCGGGGTCAAATTCGCTGACGGTATCTATCTCATCGCCCCAGAATTCTATTCTGTAGGGCTGAGCAGCCGAAGGCATAAACACATCGAGTATACCGCCCCTGACGGAGAACTGTCCGCTGCCCTCGACCTGTTCTGCTCTTTCATAGCCGCACGAAGAGAGTATCCCCACGATCTTTTCAAGAGGCAGTTCCTGACCGCTGCGCACAGTCACGGTATTATCTCTGAGCACCTCAGGTGGAACGGTATACTGCAAAGCAGCATCTATACACGAAACAACGACATCGCAGAGGTCATTCATAATATCATAAAGTACCGCGATACGCTGATGAACGAATTCCCCTGAAACGCCTGTGACCTCACGGAAGGTAAAGTCCCTTGCCGGATAGTACACTGCCCTCAGACCCATTTCATTTATATCGCTGCACAGTCTTGCGGCCTCAGCCTCATCCGCCGCGATCACAAGAGCCTTTCTTTTCAGTCTCCGGCATACAGAGTACACAAGATGCGCCTTATGCACCGCACTCAGTCCTGTTGCCATTGCCGGAGTTGCCCCTTTCGCTACAGCATTCTCCAGCGTTCTATATTCCTCTGTGCCCCACAGCACATCATCTAAAAATCTCATATCTTCCTTTCTGCCACCAGGGAGCAAGCTCCCTGGACCCACGCGCTTACGCGCTATTCACGTAATCGTTCGCTCCGCTCACTCTGCACTCGTAAGGCAGCTTCATAAGCCGCGATCGTAACTAAAGCAGCGGGGAACAAAACGGCAAGTTTAGGTCAAGCCTTTTTAAAGGGCGCAGTGCCTGCGCTGTCAGTTCGCGTAATCGTTCGCTCCGCTCACTCTGCACCCGTAAGAAAACTTTATTCCCCGCGCTCTGAAAAAAGCCGCGGGGAACAGAACGCCGGCGTGCCTGTCAATAAAGTAAAGACCGCGCCGGCGTGCCGCCGGTGTCAGTTATTGTATCAATACTCTCGGCTTCTTGCTCAGGAATGGATGTCAATAAAATATGCGATAGCGGCGCTGAGGAAAAAACCTCCCAGGCCAACGGCGATCTGTATTATTCCAACATTTCCACCTAAGAAATAAGTGCCGAATGGAAACGTATTACTGAACAGCAAACCAAGAACTAATATGTTTATTATCGAGAATATAAACAAGGTAATGATCGATGCTAAAAGCCCTATAATTGTCCTCAGTCTATGAGAACAATAATCAATTTTCAAAAGACCCTTCATTGTGTAAAATCCGGCTGCTGCCCCGGGAACCCAAGGCATAAGCCTGAAAAACATAAATATTGCTCCCAGAAAAACCATGGTAAGGGCTATCGCACTGCCCAGAATTCCGCCCTGTATTCCGATGAATACAGCACGCAGCAAAGGCCCCCGGTCAAAAATAGGATGCCTTATGTCCAGCCTGTTCGGGTCTACTGAATTCCTGATTATTTCATCCTGTTTTATTTTCAGTTCAAGCTGCCCCTTGCAGACATCACATACCGGCATAGTATTGCCTTTCATTACAAACAGCGAAAGCTCCGATCTGCGGCAGCAGTTCGCGCATGACGGCAGCATATCGAATTTTTCTATCACTTCATCGAGAAATTCAAGCGCCTTTGGCAGCAGCTCCGAAAGGCTTCCTTCATCGACAGATGCCATCGTCAATACAACTCTTCCCGAAACATAATATGAGCCGGGAGTAAATCCCAGCTCCTGGGTGCGATCCCGGATAAATACATCCGCCTCGGAATCTATGCCGTCAAAGGTGGGGGAGCAGTATCCTGTCAGGCTGTACATATTATTATCTGTTTTCAGAACGGCATATATATTTCCTGTTTTCCTGAAGTACTGGTTTTCTCCTGTAGGTTTAAAACCTGACTCTCTGAGGTATGCCTTATCCAAATATATTCCCCCTTGATACATGATACGGTGCGGATGATCGTTGACCGGCGCATCAGTATATTCCCTGAACAGTCACCTCGCCGGAATTTATTGAATATTCCTTTCCGGAATCATCGCGTGCGATAAGCTCGCCGTCAGAGCCGACATCAACCGCTGTCGCTTCGATCCTTTCCTTTGAGCGGACAAAGACTATTCGTCTGCCGAGCGTTACGCATAATTTGCGGAAATGATCCATATCCTCAACGCAAAGACTTACCATAAATGACGACAGCACCCTGTCCAGTTTTTTCAATACACAACCGAGCAGGCGGCTGCGGTCTGTTTCCGAACCGGTCTCCTCCGCGAGAGATGTGCATTTTTCGCGCAGCTCCTCGGGAAAATCCTTATTATTTGCATTTATGCCTATACCGCAGACGATATATTCCGTCTGGTCGGGCTGGGCGGACATTTCCGTCAGGATACCGCAGAGCTTTTTGCTGCCGACAATAATATCATTCGGCCATTTTATTCTCGCGTCTATCCCTGAATATTCCCTTACAGCAAGACATACTGCATATCCTGCCGCAAGCGTTATCCCGGTAACATCCGACGGCGGCAACTCTGTACGCAGAAGAAAGGAAAAGAATAGTCCTCCGCGCTCGGATTCCCAGCTTCTTCCGAGCCGTCCCTTGCCCATTGTCTGTCTTTCCGCAGCGATAACAAGTCCGCTTGCAGCTCCGGCAGCAGCGCGGCGCTTGATTTCTTCATTAGTCGAATCGGTTTCCTGAAGGATGACCAGTTCCTTCCCGACAAGAGAAGGCGTATATCCCTCCGATACAGCCTCCGGACTGAGCCTGTCCGGTGAGCTTATCAGCTTATAGCCCTTATTTGTCACGGATCTGATAACATAGCCTTCGCGGCGCAGCAGACTTATGTAGTTCCATATTGTCGTGCGTGAAACACCCATGCTTTCGCTGAGCTGTTCGCCGGAAATATAGCCGTCCGCATCGTTCAGTGCTTTAAGTATTCTGTATTTCATTCCACGCTCTCCGTATCAAATCCGTTTTCTGACAGAATCTTATTCATTTCGCGGACGATAATTTCAAGATCCTGTTTTACTTTTTCGCTGTCGCTGAACAGATGTGATAAAAGACTGTTTAAATTTTCCTCAAAATCAGCCGGCAGCAGGGCACATTCCTTTTTGCATATCCCGATGAGCTTTTTCTCGCCGGGGTGGGTCTTTCTGTTCAGTGCAAATATGATATCAAAATATGATTCAAGGAATTCCGCAGTGCGGTGATTGATGCTTACAGTATCCCCGCGGGATATTGCTTTCATTATCTGCCTGTCGTATGACGGTATTTTCCCGCTGAGAAGTGCAGAATTCTGTTTGATAATATTTTCACGCAGCTCCTCGGGATAGGGAATATCAAAACGTTTCTTAGCAGCTTTAAGATTTCCGCTGCGGTCGAAATATATCTGTGAGGTAACGAGATTGTGCCAGAAACAGGTAGTATAGCCGTTTCTTGCCTTATGCTGCATAACGATGCGTTCAAGCAGGGCACAAAGGTCGTCAAGACGCCGGAAGATGATATCCGCCGGGATGCCGTTATTGAGTATTATATTATCCTCATATTCAAAATACTTGTTTCCTGTCTCATTATAGGAGCAGAATTCGCTGTATAGCGCCGAGCGTTCCTCCTCGGGGAGAATCTCTGTCGTATAGATGTAGACATCGTAGTCGCTTTTTTCATCAGCACTTCCGCTTGCGCGGGAGCCGGCGATCGCGATCGCATCAACACACGGAAAGGACGAAAAACGGTCAAGTAATTTATATATCATAAAGATTCCTCCTGAAAAAGGGACGGAGCAAAAGCGCCGTCCCATAATAATGCAGCATTGATTGAATTGTGGTCAGATTATTTTCTTACTTTTTTAAGTGCGACCGCAAGAGCCTTTGTAATGGCCGAGCCTACGATAAAGCATACGACTGCCTCAATTATAGCCTGAGCGCCGACCATTCCCACGAAGAAGGAAAGCACGCCGCCGGCAGATTTTCCCGAAACAGCCGTGAAGGTTGCGGCAAAGCCCTCATCAAGACCCGAAGCCGCATTAGCATTCATTGCTATTATCTTTATTTCCGCATAAAGCGCGGACATGAAAAGAATGGTATTCAGCAGCGGTACCGAAAGAGCGGTAGCCGCATAAGCGAACACATCGGATTGTTTGGTTTTTTTGATAATGCTGAAAACAAGTCCCAGCAGTGCGCCGAGGATAAGTGTGAGTATAATGCTGAGGAAAAATGCGGACATCATATCATCATGGAAATGATTGATTATCGCGACCTCGGAGAAAATACCCAGTCCTGCTGCGACGCCGATAACAGCACCGTTTGAAATGTATGAAAACATTTCCGATTCGCGGGATTTCTGAAGTCCCTTGAATATCAGACCGCCGATCCAGCCTTCAAGCACACGCGGCACAACACAGAGAATGAATGTGAGCACGGGATTGAGCTGGAACAAAGCTCCTGTAAGGACGCTCATTCCGGAGGCAGCCTGTATAAAGCTGGTGATACCGAACATACCGCCGATGACAGCACCGCCGGCAGGCCCGATAAGCGCTGCGGCAACAATGACCGGTATAGTCAGGAATGTAAGCTTCAATGCGCCTATTGGGATATAACCTATGGGTGTAAATGCCATAATAAAGGTTATAGCCGTAAGCAGGCCGAGAACAGACAGCTTATAGATCTGTTCGCTGCGGGCAGTCCTGCTGCTTTTCTTTGATGCAGGCTTCTTGACGGCGGACTTCTGCTCTTGAGTTATTGCTTTCATTTTTTTACCCTCCTGCTGTTTTCTGAACGAAATACAGCGAAAATTATTTAAGCCTTCGGGGATCTGTGCAAAACCGGCAGCTCTGCACGGCGTCCCTTATATAGTACTCCTCCTTGCGGATAGAGTCAGCTTACACGGTGATCAGAGATCTGTCAGATCGTCCTCTGCCTCTGTATCGGCAGGCTCTGATTTTTTGCGGGAACGCTTTTTTGATGAAGTATCAGCCGGAGCCTCCTCTTCGGAGAGCTTCTGCTTGTTCTGTTCCTCTTCATCAGCTACAGCGATGGTGATATCGCCGTTTTCCTCCTCCTCTGTTCCTTCCGGAGCATAATATTCGGAGAAATTCTCGCCGTCAGCATCAGCAGGACGGAACATATCCGCAGTATCCATGCTTCTTTTAGGCATACCGAATGCTTTGATATAATCATATCTTGCCTGAGCCTTTTTTCTTCTCTCCTCGGAGAAACGGATGACCTCGCAGATATTTGTCATATCGGTCTCAGTCTCGGTATTTTCGAGTATTTTATAATAATGCCTGCCGAGTGCGGCATATGCATGGTTGATTACTTCTGATTCGGTACGGATGATCGCCGAAAGTCTGTTGAGCTGCGCAAGCTGTCTGTTTTTTTCTACGATGATCTCAACTGTTGTGGTGATACCTGCGCCGATCTTATCAAGAATGGTCATAGTGCTTCCTCCTCAATAAAGGTAAATGTTCTTATTCAAAATTATTATACTACATTACCGACTGCAAAAACAATAGTTTTTTGCAAATTTATGTTAATTTCTTACTTATTTTCTATCAGATAAAAAGCCTGTGTCTCGTTGTATTCTCCGAGCGTGAGAATAAATTTTTTGCAGTCGGCGGGTATCAGTACGGCGATATAACCCTCTGCCTGTCCCTCATAATAATATTTATCCTCAAAAAGGTTCATTGTGACGGAGGTCACGTCCTTTCCGCCCTGTCTGAGATAGCCTCCGTCCTCTGCACTGACGAAGGAGGTAAGGGATGCGTCTGCCCCGTTTTCATCGAGAGCGAAGCCGTCCAGAGAAATAGTATAGCCGATCAGCGCCCATTTCTGATCCTTTGCGGGAGTGGTATATTCATAGCCTGCCGGGTTCTTTTTCAGAGCAGCCTGTATTTTCTTTTCGGCTCCCCTGCCGTATTCAGCAGAGATCACCTTTGTCGGGACATTATAATATTTCTGATCTGAGGTGGAATATTTTGCCGCCGCTCCCCAGACGTCCATATCAAGAGGGGATTTCAGCGATGATGAGATAGTGTGTATTTTTTCCTGTACCCGGCTTTCGGTGCTTTCCTGCGAGGAAGTCTTTATTTCACTGCTTTCCTCCTCTGCGGGATCATTATTTCCGGAGCAGCCCGCAAAGGCAGTCAGAACTGCCGCCGCGAGTATCACACCTGCCGTACAGATAAGTCTGCGATGATTCATAATAACACCCCTTTTTTTCAGCTGATATCACACTGCGCCCGAATCCGTAATTTTTCAGAGCTGGTCTGAATCATCCGGTTTCCGGATCGACTGCGGGTTTTGTATATGCCGGATGATTATTTCAGCCGTTTCGCCTGTCTGCTGTTCCCGGGTCAGAGCCGGTTCTCCGTCGCCCGACTGCAGCCCATAGCTTCCGAAATAGGAATGACAGCCGCCTTCTATTATATACTCCCTGATATTTTCGGGAAGGTTGCATTTGCATTTGTCATATTTGCTTTTATTGAGTACCTTATCCCTGTCGCCGTAGACTGAAAGAATATTCAGTCCGGAGTTTTGCAGATTTTTTTCGCTGTAGGCTCCGAGCAGTATCAGCCCTTCAAGCTTGTCGGAATGATTTGCCGCATATTCTGATGCACAGTATCCTCCGAGGGAATGACCGCATATATAGATATGCTCCATCTTCGGGAACAGATCAATGACCCGGTTCGCGGCGTCGGGGTCAAGTACAGCAAGGTTATAGGGCATATTCATCATTATGCAGAGTACCCCGTTTTCGGCAAGCTTATGCATCAGCGGTGCATATGCCTTGTATTCGACCTTTCCCCCGGGATAGAATATCAGCTCATATTCCGGATCATGCGGAGAAAAGACCGTATAATCATTTCTTACGGTTATCACTCTGATCTCATCGCTGTCCGAAAGAGCCTTTATTCTGACACCCTGCTCCTCCACGCATACACCCCCCATATCATTAATATCTTCTCTGAAAAAAACTGTTTTCAGAGGGCGTCTTTTTTTATTTTATAATATCATAAATAAAATTGCAATTACTACTTGACATATAATACTACGCGTGATATAGTATTATGCAGAAGGAGGTATTAATATGGATGTACAGCTTAAACGAGGACTTCTTGACATTTGCGTATTGGCTTCGATCAAAAACGGCGATTCCTACGGATATAAGATAATCAAGGATATCAAGCCCTATCTTACGATATCCGAATCCACGCTTTATCCTATACTGCGCCGCCTCGAAGGCGCCGATATGCTTACGGAATATTCCGTAGCGCATAACGGGCGGCTGCGGAAATATTACCATATTACAGGCGGAGGGCTTGACAGGATCGCTGAATTCCATAATGAATGGAAAGAAATAGTCGCGATATATGAATATGTAACAAGAAAGGAAGATGAAGAAAATGAAGAAGTATGAATTTCTTGACAGGCTCCGCTCACAGCTCGGGTCGCTCAGCGCCGAGGAAAGGGAGCGTTCGGTAAGCTTTTATGCTGAAATGATAGACGATATGCAGGAGGAGGGCAAAACAGAGGAGGAAGCTGTTGAGGAGCTTGGCGCGGTCGAGGACATAGCCGCAAAGATCCTTTCCGAAAACGGCTCCCGGCCGCAGCAAAGCGATGCAGTCGGAACCGAAATGCCGAAGGAGCCGGATTTTGTCGTGACCGCCGCACCAAAGCCGAAATACAATACCGCAGCGATAATCCTTATTATAGTCATAGCCGTAATGTTCGGCGGAGGGATAATCGGTATCTATATCGGACTGTGGGGCGCACTGATCGGGCTTTACGCTGCTGCGGGAAGCATCGGCGTTATAGGTCTTGTCGGGATGATTGCAGCGCCGTTCGTTCATCATGCTGCGGCGCCTATGCTTATGCAGATAGGTCTGGGGCTTATGGGCGTCGGTATCTGCTTTCCGCTTTTCATGCTCGCTAACCTTTTTGCAAAGGGACTTGTGGAGCTTGTCAAGCTTTGTATCAGGTTCATAAAGCATATCGTGACAGGAGGTAATATCTGATGAAAAAAAGCAAAAAGATAATACTTATCATTTCTCTGATAATTTTCTGTGCGGGACTTGCTATGTCAACGGTTTCGGCGTGCATGATAAATTTTGATTTTTCACAGCTCGACACAAACGAGTATGTGGTAAAGAAAAAGGATATCAGCGAGGATTTCAGTAATATAGATATACATACCGTCTCCATGGATATAACCTTTGAAAGATCCTCTGATAATGCTTGTCATGTGGAATATACGGAAAGCAGCAGCAATAAATTCAAGGTGGATCTCAAGGACGGCACACTGCATATTGATTCAGAATCAGATAACTGGGTCATCCACGCTGTCAATTACTTCAACTTTTCTTTCCTTCACAATAAGGTGACGGTATATCTGCCGGATAAGGATTATAGATCACTCGATATTTCAACTGTCAGCGGCGATATTGCCGTCAACGGCTTCAGCTTCGGTAATGTAAAGCTTGGCAGCACAAGCGGTGATATATCATTTTCATCACAGTGCGCTTCTCTTGACATAAATACAACAAGCGGAGAAATCGACGTGAAGGATATTGCTGACGGAAAGGATCTGTCAGTAAATACAGTCAGCGGTGATCTGAATATCTCCGGATGCAGATTTACAGAAACATCTGTACATACAACAAGCGGCGATATCAGCATAGATAAGACAGCACCGGGCAAAGGCAGCATTACTACAGTCAGCGGTGATGTAAACGGAAAGCTTGTCGGTGATTATGAGATAAATACTAATACGGTCAGCGGAGACGTCGATGTAGCGGATTCACGCAAGGGCGCCCCGAGGATAGATATACATACCACAAGCGGCGATATCAGTATAGAGAAAGATTAAAATTAAGGCAACACCGCACAAAGACCGCCTTGCGGCTTAGCACCACATTTGCTTGCTCTTTTTCCGTCATTCTGCACAAAACTCGCTTGATAACCGTCAGGTTAACTGCGCTCGTTTTGCACATTCTGACGAAAAAATAGACGGCGCACTTAAATAAAAAATATTACGGCAGCCGGAATGGAAGGTTCTGGCTGCCGTATTATATGATCGCTTTGCGTAAATATTATTCTTTCAATTTCCTCAGCGCAGCTTATGTGCCGCTCCGCTTTTCGGAAGAGCATGATATGCATTGAGCTTTTTCAGAAGATGCGCTATGCCGTCCTCATCATTGGATAACGTAACATAGTCGGCAGCCTCCTTTACCGGATCTTTGGCATTCGACATCGCTACTCCGAGTCCGGCATATTGAAGCATGGATATGTCATTGAAGCCGTCTCCGCAGGCGATACATTCCCCGGTGCTTATCCCTATCATGCCTAAAAGGCGGTCGATGGATGCGGCTTTGTCTATGCCCTTCGGTACTATCTCAAGAAAATACGACTCTGATCTGAATATCCCAAGGATATCACCGTATTTTTCCGAAAGGATCTTCTCAAGCTCCAGTATTACCTCCGGCGAACCGCTCAGCAGACATTTATTGACGTCAAAGCTGACATATCCCGGAAAATCCTCGGTAAATCTTATCCCCAGCCCGTTTATGCGTGCTTCAAGCTCTGTATATTCATTTATCTGATTGCCGGCAATTATATCGCTGCCCTGATATGTATTGATGCCTACAGGATAATCCCTGATGATCTCGCATATCCCGGGGATGACCTCCAGCGGGAGCTTCTGCTGGAACATTATCCTTCCGCTGTCACATTCTATTGCACAGCCTCCGTTATATGCAAGTATATATCCTCCGTACCGGCTGAGCATCAGTGTTTCGGCATGAGGCATTATCCCTGCTGTGGGACGTCCGGATGCAAGGATCACCTTGCCGCCGTTTTCCTGAAAATCCGTCAGATATTTCCTTGTCCTTTCCGTGATGACCTTCTCTGAATTGGTAAGTGTGCCGTCAATGTCAAGAGATATGATCCTGAAGCTCATTATAATACGCTCCTTTTTTTATTTTATCCTATTTTACTATTCTGTTCATAATTTGTCAATAATTTAATGCTTAAAAATATTGCAGTGTATATTACTATTGTATAGTATAAATAATTTAAAAAAAGATATTGAATATTTTGCATTAAAGTGTATAATTAATATATAGTGGTTTGTGTATATCTCCGGATATGATACACATTCCCAACTAAATGAACGGAGGAATAATATGAAAAACAAAAAACTTCTTTCCGCTGTGCTTACTTTTGCTCTTGCAGCATCACCTGCTCTGCTGCTTTCGGGCTGTTCAAGCACCGTAACCTATGTTGACAATAACGGCAATGCCGTTGACGCTTCTAAGGCAGAATCCTCGGAAGGCTCTCCGGATTCCGACAGCTCATCTTCCGGCTCTTCTGACGACGGCTCAGATACCCCCGTTGCCACTCCGGCAGATACTGACAGCTCTGTTGATGCTTCAAAATTCGGCCTTACCGATAAGATAGAGGACGGCACCATTCTCCATGCATGGTCCTGGTCATTCAATACCATCAAGGAAAGCATGGCTGATATTGCTGCTGCCGGCTACTCATCCATACAGACCTCTCCGGCAAATACCTGTGTTGTAGGTGAAAAGGGCGGAATGCAGCTTTACGGCAAGGGCAAATGGTACTATCATTACCAGCCGACAAACTGGAAGATAGGCAACTATCAGCTCGGCACCGAGGATGATTTCAAGGCTATGTGCGCCGAGGCGGATAAATACGGTATAAAGATCATAGTTGACGTTGTGCCGAACCATACCGCTAATGAAAAAAGAAAGGTCGAGCAGGAATTCATTGACGCTGTAGGCGGCGAGGATGAGCTTTATCACAAGAATGCATCAAAATCAATCGGAAACTACGGCGACAGACTCCAGTGCACTACATATACTCTTACGGGTCTGCATGATGTCAATACCGAAAACCCGAAATTCCAGGAGTATTTCCTCTCCTATATGAACCAGCTCATCGCTGACGGTGCGGACGGTTTCCGTTATGATACAGCAAAGCATATCGGTCTGCCGGATGATCCGAAGGACGAAAAATCACCGGAGAATAATTTCTGGGATATCATCAAGAAAACCGATAAGGCTGATACGATCTTCAATTACGGTGAAGTTCTCCAGGGAGACAACGAGCGTGTTGCGGATTATATAAATACCATCGGACATACCACTGCAAGCCTTTACGGCGGTGCGGTACGCGGATGCATACAGCGCGGAAAGATGCTGCTGCTTGATCTTGAGGACTTCAAGGTAGGCGGAAGCGACAAGGTAGTAACATGGGTAGAATCCCACGATAACTATACGGGCGATAATTCCTATACCATGACCGATGACCAGATAGTTCTCGGATGGGCTGTTATCGCAGCTAACGGCAAGGGAACACCGCTGTTCTTCGACAGACCTTACGGCTCCTCTCCTGATAATCAGTGGGGCGATATGAACCGTATCGGCGCAGCCGGAAGCGATCTTTATAAGGAAAAGACCGTAGTAGCACTCAACCGTTTCCGCAATGCAATGGTAGGCGAGGAAACAAAGATGACTAACCCCGGCAAAAAATCTGCTCTTATGATCGAAAGAGGCAGCAAGGGCGCAGTTGTCATAAATGCCGGCAAGGAGGATCTTGCTCTTGATACAGAGACCGCTCTTGCGGACGGTACATATAAGGATACCGGCGAAAAGAACGGTGAATTCACCGCAGCAGGCGGCAAGCTTACCGGTACAGTAAAGGCAGGCACCGTTGCCGTTCTTTACAATGAAGGCTATACCGATCCGGTAGCAATACCGACAGTATCAATGGATACGAACAGCTTTGATCTTTCCGGCGGAAATGTTACCGTTACTCTCCACGTAAGCGGCGCAGACAAGGGAACATATGATCTCAACGGAACGACAGCTGAATTCTCCGACGGCGATACACTCGAGGTAACAGCCGGCGAAAACGGCGAGGGCGTATTGAAGCTCAGTGCGACCGGAAACGAGGGTCTTACCACAAATCATACCTTCTGGTTCACAGGCGGCGCTTCGGGAAATGCTGAGGAATCAAAGTCCGAGGATAACGGATCAGCTGAAATACCCGAGGGTGCTACTGAGATAAAATTCCAGAAGCCGGATAAATGGGGCGATGATATACATATTTATATATATCAGCCTACTCCGCTCGTAGAAGTATCCAAATGGCCGGGCGAAACCATGACAAAGAATGACGACGGCACATACAGCTTTTACTTCAAATCGGATGAGATACCTGATGACAAGGCTCTTATCATTTTCAACGATACCGGAAAGAATCAGTTCCCCAAGAAGGACGGTCTGAATATCGAAGCCGGAAAGCTTTACACAGTAGAATAAAGGCAATCACGCACGAAGATAGTGCCGCAGATGTGGTGCTGAGCCGTAAGGCATTCTTTGTGCGGTGCTTCCTGAAAAAAAGATCCTGTTGCTTTGGTGAGCAGCAGGATCTCTTGTATAATAGCCGTCTTTCCGGGCGATACTATTGCTGTAAAAGGAGAGATGACTATGAAACAGTACAATTACGAAAATGAAAGCATGACTATCGGCGCACCGTTTGACCCGTTCGGTCTTGAAGCAGAAAACCGCCGCCCGACAGCAAGGATCATCCCGTTTCAGTTTGATTACCCGACCTATCCTCTCGGTTTTTCGCTGCTGAGAGATACAGAGCCGGACAAAACTGAAACGGATGCCGAAACAGGAAAATTCACATAATTCCGCAGATATATATTAAGCTGCCGGCGTTCATCCGGGGATATTTCCTTCGGGTGAACGCCGGTATTATTATGAATTAAAAAGATTCATTGCCTTGTCGGTCTGGTCGGATACCATAAGCTCCGCAGCCTGTACTGCCTTTTCCGCAGTTTCATTCAGGAGCTTGTATTCGCTTTCCGTGAAATGAGAAAGGACCCAGTCCGCAAGCTGCCATTTTTCCGGCTTATGTCCTATCCCTATCTTTATGCGGGGGAACTGATCGCTTCCGGAAAGATAAATGATATTCTTTATCCCGTTATGTCCTCCGTCACTGCCTTTGCGGCGGATGCGCAGCTTTCCGACGTCAAGCGAGATATCATCAAAAATGACTATTACCCTTTCCGGCGGTATCTTATAAAACTGCATAGCCTCCACGACAGCCAGACCCGAATTGTTCATATATGTTGAGGGCTTCATAAGAAGCACCTTTTTTCCGGCAACGGTGCAGGTCGTTACAAGGGATTTGAATTTTATCCTGTCGATCTTTACGCCAAGCTTATCGGCGATATGATCTGCCGCGATAAATCCGGCGTTATGTCTTGTACCCTCATATTTTGTACCGCTGTTCCCAAGACCCACAATGATATATTCTACGCTTGACGAAAGCGGTTCCTTTTTTCTGAAAAACATTTATATCTCTCCATTATCAATGCATATAAGTAATATAATAAAAAACATATGAGCTTACGGAATATACTGCCGTTACTATATAAAGCAATATCCTTCCGGTCATGGCAGGAATATCTTTTTTTCTGCCGAGAAGGTATATACCCTTTCCGAAGAAAAATGCTCCCATTACGATAAGCGGAACGGCATAGCGGATATTTTCGGTACAGACATGGGGGAAGCTGAAACAGAATATATAATATCCGATAAAATATGTCATATAAATAATAGCCGCAAATAACTTATGGACAACAGACATTTTTCTGTCACAGAAAAATGTAAATATCATGGCTGCGAAGCCGATGATCCCCACAATAACGATCGACCAGAAAAGAAGCCTGTCCCATCCGGCGACCTGGGGGTAATTTTTCACCGTGTACATTTCATCAAATGCCGAGGTCTTGAATAATGCGATAAGGGGATTGAATTCATTATAGGGCGCATTATACAGAATAAACTGGTCGCTGACATCTGAAAACTGATACGGGCTGAAATCAAAAAGCCGTTTCATTACCGGGATATCGCCTATATACTGTCTGGAGCGCTCCGACAGCTTCATTACATATGTAACCGGCACACCATAGGCTATATTGTTCCTTATCTCCCACCAAAGACCGAGCGGGACGCTCAGTCCTAAAAAGGATGCAAACTGGATAATATATTTTTTAAAATTCTTTATATCCCTGAAAAATACAAGGATGAATATAAATGCTATCGCAGGCGCAGCCATCCAGCCGGAAAGCTTTGCCATCATCGAAAGACCCACACAGGCGGAAATGCACATTATCCTCCCGAAGCTTCTGCTTCTGTACCAGTGCAGGGTATTGACAAATGCGCCGAGCAGCAGCGTCAGTGAAAGTATATCGTTGTTTATACTTCCGGTGAGGATAAAGAATGTCGGATTAAAGCATATCACTGCTATTGCCGCACAAAGGCCCCTTCCGCTCAGAGAAAGCAGCCTGAAAAGCTTATAGCAGAGTATCATGCAGCAGCCTGAGTAAAACAGGGTGAGCAGCTGCACATTTTCCCAGTAATATTCCGGGTTTATACCCATATGGCTCTGTAATCTTACCCAGACGGCGGCAAGGAAATGATGCAGCGGCGGATGATAAAACTGATATACATTCCTTACATCGAAATCCGGGAGCTTCATATTATATGTAAAATATGCGATATATCCCAGATGACCGTCCATATTTTCTATGCTGCCGATATCATGCTGCTTATATTTGACGCCGACGGTCATGATATAGGCAAGCCGCATCAAAAATCCGATAATAAAAAGCAAAACTGCCAGGCGCTTTGCCGTCATTTTTTTTATACAGAAAAGATATGTCCCCGCAGCAGCAGTTACGGCTGTTCCCGTACAGAGCAATACAAGCTGCGGACGTAACGATATTTTAAGCAGCTGATAAAATATGACAGCAAATACCAGGGTAATTATACTCAGCGATATCCTGAGAGTTCTGCGGCTTTTTTCATTTACCCGGGAGCATACACAGCGTGCGCCTGTCAGTCCTCCCAAAAGAAATATCAGCACGGGCAGTCCGGCACCGATGATATTCAATTGTTCAGACGATGTAAGAAAAATGCATAGGAAACAGCAAACAGCCAGTACAACAAAAGGATGTCTGCCCAGGAATTTCAGCATTTCTGCCGACAGATAATCTTTATGCATTAATTTCGTCACCATATCACTCCTTTGTGTCGGTCTTTAAGGCAACACCGCACAAAGATAGTGCCGCAGATGCGCCGTCTATTTTTTCGTCAGAATGTGCAAAACGAGCCAATAACCTGACGGTTATCAAGCGAGTTTTGTGCAGAATGACGGAAAAAGAGCAAGCAGATGTGGTGCAACCCACCACCGACGGACGCATGGCACCCGCCGCCTATAGAGGCGGGGGACATCGACGTCTGTTATATCATTTTGACTCATGATATTCCTTTTCCGTATTGACATTCCAGATATTATCCTTGGTTGTCCTGCCGGAAATGATATTATTTACTGCCTCAAATGCAGTACACATAGAATGGTCGATATTATTGTAGCGGTGCTGACCGTTTCTGCCGATGCAGTAAAGATTCGGGACAGAATCAAGATATTTTCTCAGCTCGTCCATATGGTCATAGGTATCAAAATATGCCGGATATGCTTTTTTAACTCTTTCAACATGAAAATCTATGACCTCATCTTCACTGCCGATAAGCTTCATCCTGACCATTTCGCTGATACCCATTTTTCCGAAATCCTCGTCACTCATCGACCAAAGCTCATCGCCCTCGTTGCAGAAGTATTCAAGACCTATCCATACTGTATTCTCAATATCCTTCACGAGATACGGCGACCAGTTGTTATATAGCTGGAAACGTCCCATTTTTACATTCCTGTCATGTACATAGACCCAGTTATCCGGCACTATATTGCCGATAGTTTTTATTTTTGTTTTATTTACGAGATCAAGGTGGGGGATAAGCACCCCGACCGTCATATAATCACGGTACGGCAGTCCGACGGCGATATTTCTCATCTCCTCCGGAACATCATTCATTCCTGCTACAAGATCCTTTACCGGCATTGATGAAATGATATGATCCCCTTCGATCATAACTTCCTTACCGTTCTTAATATATACGACCCCGGTAAGCTTATTATCCTTATCTTTTATAAGCCTTGTGACGCAGGCGTTTTTTATTATATTTCCGCCCATTTCCTCCACTTTTTCAGCGGTAAGCTCCCATAATTGTCCGGGGCCGAGCTTAGGGTAGGAAAATTCCTCTATGAGTGAGGTCTCGACCTTTCTGTTTTTCTTATGGAACATTTTTCCGAAAATATCTCCGAGTATAGCCTTGATAGACAGCCCCTTTACACGCTGAGCGCCCCATTCGGGAGAGATCTCGCTCGGGTGTCTGCCCCAGAGGTTTTCGGTATAATTTTCAAAGAACATTGAATAAAGTTTTTTTCCGAAACGGTTGATATAGAAATCCTCAAGAGACTTTTCCTTTCTCTTGAAAATGGAGCTTTTTATATAGCTGAAGCCCACGACTATTGTTGTACCGAGACCCATATTTTTTATTGTTGCAAATTTCAGGGAAACGGGGTAGTCAAAAAATTTATTCTTAAAGAATATACGTGACAGGCGGTTTCTTCTGAGCATAACGACATCTGTTTTTTCGGGGTCTGGGCCGCCGTTCTTTACGGTGGAGCTTCTTCCGAGCACGACATCATCATGCGGCATAGCGCCCTGGGTAGGGAGCATTTTCTCCCACCAGTCATTTATTTCAGGTACCTTTGAGAAAAACCTGTGGCCGCCCATATCCATGCGATTGCCCTTATAGTTCACAGTTCTGGAGATACCCCCGAATGTATCAGTTTCCTCAAGCACAGTCACATGATAGTCATTTGACCTGTCGAGCAGCTCATATGCAGCCGTAAGACCTGCCGGTCCTGCGCCTATTATAATAATCTTTTTCATTTATCAGTTCCTTCTTCCGATGGTATCTCTTTATTATCCTCCGAGGTATTATTGTAAAGCAGAAACTTTCTTGCAAAGAAATTCCACATATAAACAAGAACAACAGCAATAAGCTTTCCGACAATATAGTATTTATCAACGGGCAGCAAAGAGCCAAAGACAGCATTACTGACGAGGAATCCTTCTCCGAAAAGGCCTTCCATCGCAAAAGGGGCAATAATGAGCTGAGTAAGTCCCAGGCCGATAATACCTATCACTGCAAAAACAATAAAATCAAGAGCACGGTTTTTTACTTTAGCCTTAGAGAAAACCCACACATTAGATATTATGTAATTTACGGTTAATCCCACAACGAATCCGAACACTGCGCAGATATCCTCCGGCAGATGTGCAAGTTCACGGACAAGGATCAGCACTGCCATATCCACGACAGTTGCTATTCCTCCTACGAACAGGCTCCGAAAAAACTGTATAAATGTATTATTGGTACCTTCCACAAACAATTTCTTTAATTTCATTGATTCTTTCCCTTTTTAAAAATATTTCCACGAATGATATTTTATAGCAAATAACTCAAAATGTCAATCTTTCTTCTTGCGCAGTGCCTGCGCTCTCAATTCGCGCCGGCGTGCCGCCGGTGTCAGTTCGCGTAATCGTTCGCTCCGCTCACTCTGCACTCGTAAGAAAACTTTATTACCCGCGATCGTTATTTATTGTATACGAAAACTTTATTACCCGCGATCGTTATTTATTGTATACGATCTTTCCGTCTGCCCACACTGGAGGCACCTGTCAATAAAGTAAAGACCGCGAGTTACGAATGTTCGGTATGAGTGCAGAGCGGAACGAAGTGGAGCGAACCCCGCGAATTGCCCAGTGCGGGCACGCACCGCGAATTGACAGCGGAGGCACTCCGCCGCAGGAAAATAATTACTCAGACATTTTGAAGGAATACGGAGCAACCCCGTATTTTTGGCGGAAAGCACGCGTAAAGTAGGATAGGTTATTGAATCCACATTCCATTGCAACGCGGGAAACGGTCATAGATTTTTCTTTCAGCTTTTTTGAAGCGATCTCCAGCCGATAATTTTTCAGATACTGAGTAAATGACGTACCTGTAAGCTGACGGAACATTTTAGAAAAATGACTTGGTGAAAAATTGCAGACACTTGCAGCCTCTTCCACTGTAAGATTATCATCATATCTGTTCTCGACAAGCTCAATAGAGCGTTTCAGCCTGCTGTACAGGTTTTCTATATAGTTTTCCTGAGCATTTTTTGGTTTGATTTCCGTGAAAATGTAATGCATTATCCCTAACAGACAGGATTTTATCAGAAGCTCTATCCCGTCTTCACTCAGGCGGCGCATATCCGTAAGCTGACGGACATAGGGCGTTATCTTTTTATTCAGATCATCATCCCTGCTGAGATATTTCGGAATTATCTGTCGGCTGCTGTAAATCGGAAGAAAATATTTTTCGTAGCACAGATCACGCTCATTTGTTTCAAGAAGAGAAAACCGGAACAGTATATTGAAATATCTGGCTTTGTTATCGTCATGCTGACGGATGGAATGTACAAGCTGAGGCTGTACAAAAGCCAGATCTCCTTCATAAAGGATTATTTCTTCATTTTGTATACTGACGACCATGCTGCCTTCCGCTACGTGGATTATTTCCATTTCGTCGTGCCAGTGCAGTGGAAATTCCGACAGCCATTCCGGAAGTCTCCCTCCATATACCGTATACGGGAATGTTAGTTTTCCATGCTGTTTTTTTTCATGCATTGCTAACATACATTATCAACTCCAATAATAGTTTTGTGTTAAAAACTAAGTCGATATATATTAGTATTATAACACAAAAAATCCTATAATACAAATCAGATAGTATATTATTTTTGTATTGGTTTGCCTGCCCGGGCTGCTCGGGTCTTGTCTGACGGCTTGGACGGTGCTTCTCAGCCTTCGGCTGAAAGGTATTCGCCGGACGGAAGTTCTTACAAAATTCCACTGTCGAAGCTCCACCTGTCAAAAAAGTAAAGACCGCGAGTAGTAAATGTCCGGTTTGAGTGCAGAGCGGAGCCGAAGGCGCAGCGACACCCGCGAACTGACAGCGGAGGCACTCCGCCGCGAACTGACACCGGCGGCACGCCGGCGCCGGTTCACATTCCAAATTAAACGAAGTACATCAGTAGTTGTAATTAATATATAGAAAGGAGTGGTAATCGTTATGAAAAAATTGAAATTATTTGACCTTGCCTGGCCGATATTTATTGAAACAGCTTTGTTTATGCTTCTGGGATTTATAGATGTTTTTATTCTCAGTCAGTATGACGATATAGCAGCGTCCTCAATAAATACAGCAAATCAGGCAGTCTCTATCGTGACATTAGTATTTACAGTAATATCAGGAGCAAGCGCCGTTCTGATATCCCAGTATCTCGGCGCAGAAAAAAAAGATGCCGCTTCAAGGATTGCCGCTCTCTCTATTACATTCAATCTTCTTTTCGGGATAATTATTAGCCTTATATTCGTATTATTCAGCGACAATATCCTTTCCCTGATAGGTGCGTCAGGAGATGTAATGAAATATGCCTCCCAATATCTGAAAATGGTCGGCGGCTCGATATTCATGCAGGCTCTTCTCAGTGCAGTAGCTGTTATCGTCCGCAATCATGGTCTGACAAGGGTAACAATGTATATGTCCTTCGGAATGAATGTCGCAAATGCTTTGCTCGACAGTATCTTTGTACTCGGTCTGTTCGGTATGCCGAGACTCGGTGTGGTCGGTGCGGCAGGCGCTACTATATTCAGCCGCACAGTCGGTCTTGTAGTTATACTTGTTTTCCTTTTCAGAAAGGTAGAAAAGCCCTCTATCTTCCGGATGCTCCGTCCTTTCCCTTTAAAGGATCTTCTGGATATCATAAAGATAGGAGTTCCCTCCGCACTCGAAAGCTTTCTGTATAATCTGTCCCAGCTCGTTCTGACCTCAATCGTGCTGATATATCTTACCGATACTGAGCTTATCACTAAAACATATGTGCAGAATATTACAATGTTCTTTTATTTATTCTCTGTTTCGGTGGGACAGGCATCTCAGATACTTACAGGTCATTATGTCGGCGCTGGCAAATATGACGAGGCATATAAACAGGGACTTCGCGGCTATATGTATGCACTCGGCGTTACTCTCGGAATATGTATCCTCGGTATATTCTTCCGCTACCAGCTGCTCGGGATTTTTACATCCGACCCTACAGTCATAAGTCTCGGTGCATCTATAATCACCATAAATATTTTTCTCGAATTCGGCAGGACTACCAATCTGGTTATAATATCCTGCCTACGCGGAGCGGGAGATGTTTATTTCCCGACTATATGCGCGATATTCTCCATGTGGCTTATAAGCGTACTCGGAACCTATATTTTTGCGGTCATATTCTCTATGGGGATATACGGACTGTGGATCGGTATTTCCGCCGATGAGATCTTCCGCGGGATATTTATGATAATAAGATGGAAAAGAGGAAAATGGCGCAATAAAGGAATAATCAAAAAGGAGGAATCTGTATGAATCTGGCAGCGATCAGTCACCGCTCAAATAACGAATTTACCTATGCTATTGACAATGACAATGTTCAGGTCACACTCAGAACCGGCAAGGATATCGACAGGATCGTGATAATCTGTGAGGATCCTTTTATCCATGAGCTGAACAGAAAAAATGAATGGTACGGGAACCGTGTCGAAATGGAGATCTGGATGGAGCTTACGGAGCATTATATCTGGAGGATAATACTCACCCCGAAATATAAGCGTCTCCAGTATTATTTTGAGATAATATCCGGGGATGAGGTATATGCTCTGTATGAAAACAAGCTCTGTCCTGTAGAAAAGAAGAATTCCCGCTCAAAGCAGTATTTCAAATTTCCATGGCTCAATCCTTCCGACGTTATTGCTCCGCCGCAGTGGGTCAGCGATACGGTATGGTACCAGATCATGCCCGAAAGATATGCCCGCGGGAGCAATTTCAAGGATAACGGTAAATTCAGGAAATGGGGAGATTTCAGCAACGGTCAGCTTGAAGACCTGTACGGCGGAAATCTGAAGGGTATAACCGAAAAGCTTCCTTATATCAGATCTCTCGGGATAAGCGGGATATATCTGACGCCTGTTTTTATTTCATGCTCAAGCCATAAATACAATACCTTTGATTACCGTAAAATAGACCCTGATTTCGGTACTGAGGAGGATATGGAGGAGCTTGTCCGCACTGCACATGATATGGGTATAAAGATCATTGTCGATGCTGTATTCAATCACTGCGGACACGATTTTCCTATCTGGAGGGACGTACTGAAAAACGGGAAAAAATCAAAATACCATGACTGGTTTTTCATAAACAGTGATAATTTAGACACGAATGATTATTCCACAGCAGACGGGAGATTCTATTCATTTTCCTTCTGGTCGGGTATGCCTAAATTCAATACCAATAATCCCGAGGTCATAAAATACTTCACGGAAATATCCTCATACTGGACGGAAAAATGGGATATCGACGGTATACGCTTTGATGTTGGAGATGAAATATCACATACATTTCTGAGAAGTCTGTATGCATCGCTAAAAGCGATAAAGCCGGAGATATTCCTTCTCGGAGAAATATGGAAAGATTCTCTCGGCTGGGTAACATCAAAGGAATATGACAGCGTAATGAATTACCCGTTATGCAGCAGCATCAATGATTTCGGAAAATACAAGGATTTTGATACAAAGGAATTCATGTACAGGCTGAATTACTGCCGCAGTCTGTATCCGCCGCAGGTAACAAGGACACTGTTCAATTTTCTTGATACTCACGATACCTCCCGCGCAATGGAAAGCTGTGAAAATGAAAATGTTCTGCTCCAGAAGGCCGCAATGCTCATGACATTACCCGGGTCGCCCTGTATTTACTACGGCACGGAGATCGCCATGGACGGGAAATACACACCCTACAACCGCAGAACAATGCCCTGGGACGAAATAGAAAGCGGAAAATACGATGATTTTATAAATAAGCTCAGCGGACTTATCAAGCTCCGCAAGGGAAACGAAGCTTTTCAGAGCGATGATATCGAATTCTGTCATGACAGTAAAAACCCGCGTCTTCTGAGCTATATCAAGGCAGGGAAGATAAGAGTATATATCAATGCCGGAACAAAGGAATATTGTATACCGGAAGAGGGAAATATACTTTATTCAAATAAATACAGTGACGGTATCCTTTTACCGGATGGGATACTTATAACGGAATAATGAATTATCTCAGTCTCTGTCACTATGACAGAGGCTGATTTTTTCAAATAACAGTCTTACCGGCGCCGGCGCCGGCGTGCCGCCGGTGTCAATTCGCGTAATCGTTTGCTCCGCTCACTCTGCACCCGTAAGGAAACTTTGTAAGCCGCGATCGTAACTAAAGCCACGGGGAACATAACGCCGCCTCACCTGTCAATAAAGTTAAGACCGCGAGTTACGAATGTTCGGTCTGAGTGCAGAGCGGAACGAAGTGGAGCGACCACCGCGAATTGACAGCGGAGGCACTCCGCCGCACCTATCAATAAGTAACGACCGCGAGTAGTGAATGTTCGGTTCGAGTGCAGAGCGGAACGGAGTGGAGCGAACCACGCGAATTGACAGCGGAGGCACTCCGCCGCTCCGCTCACTCTGCACCCGTAAGAAAGCTTCATTAGCCGCGTTCTGAATAAAAGCCACGGGGATCAGAACGGCAAAGTTTCGCCCGCCTTTTCAAAGGCGGCGGTTTCCAAAGGCAGAGCCTTTGGTCGCGCTCCGCAGAGCGCGAAACCTCAAGCGTGAGCAATCCCTCGTGCCGGGGGTGAATTCAAAAAAGCCCCGGTGGGGCTTTTTTGAAGAGGGGACGCCCTGGGAAAGAGGGCGTCCCCTTGCCGTGTTCCTCCACGAATTATTCTTGTGTCAGCGAGCTTGAACTGTAAATATCGTCCGACAGTAAAAAATATTAGTATTTCTCTATGAATTGATTGTTTTTACCATGTGCGAAACTATGAGGTTATGTTCTCCGTTTGTTTAGTAATGACCACAACCGTTGCCGGCACGCACCCCAAGGGTACTTCCTATGAGCGCAGCAGATGTGGTGCTAAGCCTATAGGCGGTCTTTGTGCGATATTCCCTAAAAAAGTGTACAAAAAAGCCGCTGCAGCGACCGCAGCGGCATTTTTTTATTCTTCAATATCAGTTTCTTCCTGAATGTCCTCAGTTATATCCTCAGGCATATCCTCTAAATTTCCGGGAGGATCGTTATCCTCCTCCTCCTCAGGCTCTGGATCCTCTCCGTTATCGTTCGGATCCTCATGCGGTGCTCTTGCAAGTGTTGCGACCTTGCTGTCATCGGTCGTTTTCATTACGATAACGCCCTTTGACGGTCTTGCACATATCCTGATGGAAGCTGCCTCTATTCTGATGATAACTCCGTTGTCGGATATAAGGATTATATCATCGTCAATATCGACTGCCTTTATCGCGGCGACCTTGCCGAATTTATCTGTATGGTAGTTTGTCAGACCGAAGCCGCCTCTTGACTGTATACGGTAATCGCTCAGCTTTGACAGTCTGCCGTAGCCTGTTTCGGATACCGTCAGTATATAAGCACCCTCACGCAATACTGACATACCAATAACACAGTCATCATCGCGCAGTGTTATAGCCTTTACGCCTCTTGCACCTCTGCCCATTGCACGGACATCAGTTTCATTGAAGCGGATAGCCATACCGTTTTTGGTAGCGGCGAGAAGCTCGCTGTTTCCGTCTGTAAGACGTACCCATGTCAGCTCGTCATCCTCGTCAAGATCAATTGCGATAAGTCCGCCCTTACGGTTGGTATAGAAATCCTTTGTAGCTGTTCTCTTTATGATACCCTTCTTGGTTATCATTACCAGATACATATTTTCGTCGCCCTTTTCGGGTACACGTATCATAGAGGTGACCTTCTCATCAGTACTGAGCGGAAGAAGGTTATTGATATTCATACCCTTTGAGGTTCTTGAGCCTTCGGGTATTTCAAAGCATTTCAGCCTGTATACCTTGCCGAGATTCGTGAAGAAGAGGACATAATCATGAGTTCCGCTGATGAACATATCAGTGGCAACATCCTCCTCACGGCGGTTCATACCGCTTATACCCTTGCCGCCCCTGCGCTGGGTATGGTATGCATCCATTTTCTGGCGCTTTACATAGCCGAGGTTTGTCATTGTCAGCACACAATCCTCATACGGGATAAGATCCTCGATATCTACCTCACCGCTGACAACACCGATCTCTGTACGTCTTTCGTCGTTGAATTTTCTTTTTATTTCGTTAAGCTCAGATTTGATGATACCGAGCAGTCTTTCACCGTTGCTGAGGATATCCTTATAATCTGCGATCTTTTCGATAAGAGCGGCAAGCTCAGCCTCTATTTTTTCTCTTTCAAGACCTGACAGCTGACCGAGACGCATGGAAACAATAGCCTGAGTCTGCGGCTCGTCAAGACCGAATCTTTCGGAAAGCGCCGCCTTAGCTGTAGGCTGATCCTTTGAAGCCCTGATTATGCGTATTACCTCGTCTATGAAATCAATAGCGATTTTCAGACCCTCAAGGATATGTGCTCTTTCCTCAGCCTTTCTGAGATCGTATACGGTTCTTCTTGTAATGATCTCGACCTGGAAATCTATGTAATTCTGTATGATATCCTTCAGGTTAAGTATCTTCGGCACGCCATTGACTATAGCGAGCATTATGATACCGAAGGTGACCTGCATCTGGGAATATTTATAGAGGTTATTCAGAACTATCTGCGGAGCTGCCTCACGCTTGACGGTAATTTCGATATGCATACCGTTTCTGTCGGAATGATCCTCAATATTGGAGATACCCTCTATTCTCTTATTCTTGACCATTTCGGCAATACTGAGTACAAGCTCTGCCTTATTTACCTGATAGGGTATCTCGGTAACTATTATCTTAAACCTGCCGTTTTTCTCTTCAACTATTTCAGCTCTTGCGCGGACGGTTATTTTAGCTCTGCCTGTAGCATAAGCGGCGCGGATACCGCTTTTGCCCATTATAATACCGCCCGTCGGGAAATCGGGGCCTTTGATGAACTGCATTATATCGTCAAGAGTTGCATCGGGATTATCTATAACACAGCAAACGCCGTCAATGACTTCACCGAGATTATGCGGCGGTATATTTGTAGCCATACCGACGGCTATACCCTTTGAGCCGTTCACAAGCAGATTCGGGAACCTTGACGGCAGAACGGAAGGTTCCTTTCTGCTGTCGTCATAGTTCGGGACATAATCCACTGTTTCCTTATCAATATCCGTAAGCATCTCGACAGATATTTTACTCATTCTTGCCTCGGTATAACGGTAAGCAGCAGGCGGGTCGCCGTCCACTGAACCGAAATTTCCGTGACCGTCCACGAGGGTATATCTCATCGAGAAATCCTGAGCAAGTCTGACGAGCGCATCATATACGGAAGCGTCGCCGTGGGGATGATACCTACCCAATACGTTACCTACCGTAGTCGCACATTTTTTATACGGCTTATCCGGTGTAAGCTTATCCTCATACTGAGAATAAAGTATTCTTCTGTGTACCGGTTTCAGACCGTCCCTTACATCGGGCAAAGCCCTCGACACTATTACAGACATAGAATAATCGAGAAACGACTTCTTCATTTCCCTCTCTATATCCACATCAATAATCTTCGTATTGGACAACGCTTCCTGAATATCCAACGCTAATTCCTCCCATCTTCCTCCGGGCTGCCGGGTCTCGCCTGTCGGCTCGGTCGGCGCTTCTCAGCCTGCGGCTGAGAGGTGTCCACTGGACACCCGCGCCCCAGACCTGCCCGGGGCTCCTCGCCCCGGGTCTCGCCTGCCGGCTCGGTCGGCGCTTCTCAGCCTGCGGCTGAGAGGTGTCCACCGGACACCCGCGCCCCCCGGCAGGGACTAAGTCCCTGCACCTGTATGTTTTTATCATATTGAATTAAAAGCTTTGCTCAGGGCAAGCAAAATCAAGTCTTACTTGCTGACTTTCAGTGTGAGATTTTTACTCCCACTGAACGGACATACTTTGCGTTTATTAAGTATTATGGATCGATATCTTTTATCATCATTGATTCAAGCTTACCGTACAGCCCGGGATCATTCTTCTTCAGACTTATCGGACGGAACGTTTCCGAGCTGACAAATCCGTGAGTGGTGCTTCCTTTTACCATGAGC